>CAYSSE010000191.1:0-7650 GCA_964433355.1 uncultured Desulfocicer sp. | reverse complement strand
TGTCAGGTAGGAGCTTTTTCAAGCCCCTATCCCTTTAGGGTAGGGGTTGTTGACCCATCAATGGTTTCTGAAGATTCTACCTCCATGACATTTTCTTTGAGGCTATCTTTACCACCGGATAGATGCAGCCGCTGTTTATCTTTGTACTTTCTGATTTGCAGTTTAACATTATCAGAAAGTGTATCAATAGCGGCGTACATGTTGTTCTCAGATTCTTCTTTGGCATGGATTTTTATCTTGCCACAGTTTAGATTTATATCAGCAATATTGGATATTTTTTCAACTGATACAACAACCTGTGCTTCAGCAGGGTTATCCAGCATCTTGTCTAATCTATCAAATTTTTTATGGATGTGAGATTTTAATGCATCTGACGGGTTGATGTTTTTAAACGTAATTGATATTTTCATAGGCGCCTCCACAAAAAGGTGATTAACTATATTTCACCCTATCATATTAAAAAATTACTATCAATGACTGAAAACAGAAGTCAAAGGAATCTCTCATGACACCTTCTAATACTGACAATAGACGCAAATTTGACAGGGTCGAATTTGCGACCCCCATCAGAATCATACTGGATATTGATGGCAAAGCAGTGGAACTCTCCGGCAGCTCAAAGGATCTGAGCATGAAAGGGATCTATATTGATACCGCCCAGCGATTCAAACCTGGCACCTCCTGCTCAGTTAAAATTCATCTAACCGGCAGCAGCGAAAAAATCGAGCTGATAATGCAGGCATCCATTACCAGGCAAACAGGTGAAGGCATGGGCATTTGTTTTGATTCCATGGAGATGGACACATACGCTCATCTTAAAAATATTGTAAAATACAATTGTATGGAAGATGTCGACTGATGGTCTGTCACAAGCAAAACTGTTTCCTGTAACAAAAGCATTGGGGTCTGCAATCACCCCAATGTAAGAAAAATTAGGGCTTGGTCATAACGTGGGTCATTTTGAAGCAATTTTTTTAGCCAACAAGAAAGTAATTATAGATAGTTGGCAACAGAATATATTCGGTTCTCCCATACTGGCCCATCTTATAACCAACCCCCAAAATTAAAGGCTGTTCTCTGCGGCATGCAACCATCAGAAACCTATAAATTCCAGGATAAGAGGCCACACATCAAGCCTGGCATTTTGGCTTGCGATAAGTCTTGGATGGTTATAGTTTTCATTGTAACCCTTTACCTTTGAACACAAAACATATTGTTTACGGGTACTGCCCAGCAATTTAATAATTCGCTGGCACCCCCCAGGAGGGGCGATGACATCGTTTGCCCCTGCAATCAAAAGGGTGGGAATATGAATATTCCCAAGCGCCTTGCCATAATCAAAACCATCCTTTCCAATCCATTTTCCAGAGCGGTTCCATTGGCACCATTGTTCTAAAAATCCAGACACTTCATCTTCAGGCCCTAAACCCAACAATAGCCCCGGAAATTTGCCAAGTATTTTAATAAGCCCAGGAACCATAATGGTTATCAGTTTACCGAGCCATGTTTTACCGACTTCTGTTGTTTGGGACCCCATGCCGACAATGGCGTTTATTTCGTGCTGTCGGTGGAGATTTCTTGCCATATAAATCAAAGGCAAAAAGCCACCGCCGCTGTGTGCGACCCATGTGCATGAGGTTTCGTTTGTTTTTTCCAATACCATTTTTATTACAGCGGGAACGTCATGAAATGCAAATCCTTCTGCATCAGGATACAACTGACCATACTCACTGAGACCATGCCCGCTCCATTCATAGATCCAGCAATCAAACCCATGACTGTTTAAGAATTTAGCCAGTTTGGTACAGATCAACCCATTGGAAAATGTGCCATGGGTCAATATCACTGGGGGGAAGTGGCGCGATGTGTTTTCATACCGGTATAGCGCAATTCTACTATTTTTTTCCCCTTTGATAAAAACAGGTTGGGGCATGGACTTTTTTATATTTTCATTCATATTAGTATTACTTTCGAAAATTTAGTCTACTCATCAATTTTTACAAAATCAGAATTTTCAAGCCGGGGAGTAAAGGTATCCATGAACGCCATTTCACCTCTCATATAAAATTCAACATAGGTCACGGGGTCCTCCGCTGAGTACAGAACCCGCTGAATCCGAAATACAGGATAGCCTGGTTCTACGTCGAAAAGCGGTGCCATTTCCTCACCCAGGACAATGGCCGTCATGCTCTGGCTGGCCTTATGTATGGGAATATCATATTTATTAATCAGGAGATCATGGATGGATCTTTCTTGAAGATTTTCCCAGAGCATACCTGCGTACTTGTCCGCGCGCAGGTAACGAATGGCATAACGAACCGGTTTTTTATCAAAAAACCAGCGCTGACGAATGATCACCACCTGACCGTCATGGGCCAGCATTTTATCTATATTTTTGGGAGGATCAATTATCCGGGCGTCCAATATTTCAGATGTAAGTTCCACATTAAGATCCTCAGCCCATTTTTTAAAGGGACGAATCCAGAAGAATCCCGATGTATAATGGGTGTTCTTTCTCACAAAGGTCCCCTTGCCGGGAATGCGCTCCAACAATCCCTTTTCCTGTATTTTATCAAGCGCTTTACGGGCCGTCATGCGGCTTACGCCAAAGTCTTTTGCCAGCTGATTTTCCGATGGGATGGCATCGGTGAACATTTTTGTCTGGATGCCGTTGATGATATAATCTTTAATTTTCTCATATTTTGGATAATTTTTTGTCATTTAATCTCTTTTAATTCAAAAAAATGGTTTTGGAGCTGCTTACATAAATAAAAACGTTCAGACTCAATATGCTGGATGTGATTGTATTATTCTTACACGCATCACTATATGGTATTACAGAGCGCGGATAAATTAGGGAATTCGACGATAATAAACATCGGTTCGGCTATTTTTTTATAACTGCCACGGGCAGATCGGGGTCAAGATACGGTCTGCCTGGCAGCTTTATAAGACAAGAAAGCTTCCGGGCAACCTCAGCAGAGCCCCCCCGGGGGGGCAATAGGAACCGGCCAATTGGGCCGTCTACGGTTCCGGGCCGGGCCCATTGCCCCTCGGGGGGGGCGGCATGATACCATTTTCAATATTCGTTATGTCCGACAGAAAATGCCCATTTATAAGAAAGTCCTGGCAAACATGACGGATTTTCATGCTTCGTTGTGGGCAGATCCAAGTCCAGATACGGTCTGCCTGTGGCAGCTATTGAAAACTTACAGGTTTATTACATTCTTGTTGCAAAATGTCGAGATTTTTTTCTTGACATGACCAGGAAATGATTTTAGATTTATTCGATCTGTATATACAATCAAAAACGTGCTTTAAAGAGGCAATATACCCATGAGCAACACCGATGCAATGATCATATTTCAACCGTCAGGTCTCAGGGGAAGGGTTCCCCTGGGCATTTCTATCATAGAAGCATCCCGGCGACTGGGGGTGGATATCGAAGCCCTTTGCGGTGATAATCAGGTGTGTGGCAAATGCAAGGTTCGTATTGAAGAAGGTATTTATGAGAGGTTTGGAATTGAATCAAAATCCTCCCATGCGGGCTCCTGGCAGTCCTCCGAAGAAAAATATGTCACCGCAGAGGAAAAAAAACAGGGAATTCGCCTGGGATGTGCCTCCCGGATAAAAGGCGATCTGCTTGTTTTTGTACCTGAAGCATCCCGGGCAGGGAAACAGGTGGTCAGCAAGGATGCTGGAAACATAGACATCACGGCCGATCCTGCCATAAAATTGTACTATATTGAACTGAAAGAATCCACCTTTGACACCCCTTTGGGCCATTTTGAGCAGATTTGTGCCGCATTGAAAACGCAGTTTGGGCTGTCAACTCTTACCATTGACCTCCATGCGCTGCGCGGTATTGCCGGTGCGCTTACAAAAGGTAAATGGTGCATCACTGTGAGCGTCTGGATGGATAGAGAGATTATCCGAATCCGGCCGGGCAGAGTCAAGACCTCCTTGGGTCTGGCCATTGACGTTGGAACCACCACCATTGCTGCCTATCTTTGTGATCTTGGCACCATGGACGTGCTGGCCACCGTTTCCAGCATAAATCCCCAGTGCAAATACGGGGAGGATGTCCTCTCCAGAATCAGTTATCACATGAGCCACTCCGATGGCCTTTCCCGCATGCACAATGATATTATCAATACCATCAATGGGTTGATCAATGATGCGGTGAAAGCAGTATCACCCAACATGGAAACCTCTGGCAACCCGTCTACCCATGCAGCCCCGGATAACAAAGCTCAAAAGCCGTTCTTTACTGCTGAAGATATTGAAGACATGACCATCTGTGGCAACACCACCATGCACCATATCCTGCTGAAATTAAACCCTGAAAACCTGGGAGCCATTCCCTTTGCCCCGACGATTAATCACAGCGTCGATGTAAAGGCAAGGGATCTTGGCATTAAAATAAATCCCGGGGCAGGAATTTTCATTTTACCCAATGTGGCAGGATTTGTGGGGGGGGATAACGTAGGCGTACTGCTGGCCCGTCAGCTCCATAAATCCGACGACATCCAACTGATTGTGGATGTGGGTACCAATGGCGAATTGATCCTTGGCAACAAGGATGCCCTGCTTTGCTCCTCCTGTGCCACGGGTCCTGCCCTGGAGGGGGCACAGATTGAATTTGGCATGAGAGCGGCTCCGGGTGCCATTGAACGAGTTACTATTGATCCGAAAACCTGGGAGGTGGACTATAAGGTCGTTGGCCGGAAAACCTGGTGCACCTATTCAGCACCGGAAGAGATGAAGACCAAAGGAATTTGCGGATCAGGCATTCTGGATGCCGTGGCCCGGCTCTATATGGCTGGTATTGTCAGAAAAACCGGGGCCTTCACTAAAAAAGAAAAAAAATCTCCACGCCTGCGCAAACACCCTGAAACAGAGATGCCGGAATTTGTGCTGGCCTGGGCCGATGAAACAACCATTGGCCGAGATATCGTTATTACCCAGAAGGATGTCCGGCAGGTTCAGTTGGCCAAGGCAGCCATTTATACGGGCAGCAAGCTCATGATGCGAAAAATGAACATTGATCGGGTAAACCAGGTAAAAATTGCCGGAGCCTTTGGATCTCACATTGACTGCGCCCTGGCCCTGGTGCTGGGGATGTTTCCAGATTGTGATATTGACAAAATAGAACCGGTGGGGAATGCAGCAGGGGATGGATGCCGCATGGCACTGCTAAATCACTCCTTTCGCCGGGAGGCAGATCAGCTTGTCAAAAAGATGAAATATGTGGAATTGACATTGGAAGAAGGGTTTCCCCATCAACTAATGGAAGCCACCCAGATACCCCACATGGTGGATAAATTTCCCCACTTAAATGGCGTTGTGCTACCGGATATTTTGAATCAAAAAAAATAGCGTTGCCTCGCCAGAGGTTCGTGTCATTGTTCGCTGCGGGCCATGCGGGTTTCAAGCTGTTCCACGATTAAGGAGCATGGCAGGGTCAAGGTCAGATACAAAAGCGTCACCACAGTCCAGATTTCAATGGTATGAAGGGTGCCGGTCATTATTTCAATGCCCTGGAAACACAGCTCCTGGATGGAGATAACCGAAACAATGGAGGAATCCTTAATAAGTGAAATAAACTGCCCTGCCAGGGGCGGCATGATACGCTGGAAGGTCTGGGGCAAAATGATATGACGCATCTGCTGATACCGGGTTAGGCCCAGAGAATGGGATGCTTCCCACTGTCCCCGGTCAATGGATTCAATTCCCGCCCTTACAATTTCGGTGATATAAGCACCTTCAAAAATGGACAGGGTCATCAGAGCGGCAAAAAAAGAGGTCAATTGGCCCGGTTTTGCAAACAGTATGGTCAACACACTCTGGGTGCCAGGTGAAAGGGTTTCAGCCCAGTCATCAATGCCCAGGGGATATAAAAGTTGATCGCCAACAAAAAAATAAGCGATGAAGATAATCACCAGGGGTGGAAGGTTACGCATGGTTTCAACATAGGTGGTGGCAAGCCATCTAAAAAGCGGAATAGAGCTGGTTTTGGCAATGCCCGATATAACCCCAAAAATAGTGGCAAACACGATGCCCCAAACACTTAAGCGAATGGTGGTGTAAAAGCCTGTCATAAGGAGACCGGAAACCCATGAATTACTTTTAGTGTCAAACCGGAATAAGAATTGAAAAATTGAGTCCCAGGCCCAATTATAATTCAAACCAACCTTTATCCGATACGCAACAAACACACAAACCAACAAAAAAACCATGCTGAGCATCAAGTCCGTGGGGGTAAAATAGCGTTTTCTCTTCATTGAATCAGACATCCTTCAGCAAAGTTTAAAAAGAAATGAGTGTACCCTTTTTGCAATATTTTCTCCCTCGCAACGCTTAGAAAGGGCTTGGGGAGGAGGTCTTGAAAAGGGTTTTTCAAACTATTTCCCCTGGGCTAATCTAAAAAAGGTACACTCAAAAGAAAAAAGAAATGTGGTACCCGGGGATACCACATCCATAGTTCATGGGATCTGGCTCTTACTCCAGCAAAGAGGCCCAGTCCATGCTGCGCCACCAATAATCTGCCTTTTCTTCAAGAAACCCTTCTGCTCTGACCACCTCAATCCAGTTGTTAAGGTATGCCAGCATGTCAGGATCACCCTTTCGAACACCGATGCTGATGGGTTCTTTGGTAAGTGTTCCTTTAACAAGCGCAAGGGTTTCGGGGTTTTTTGCCACCAATTGAGCAGGCTCTGGCAAGGATTGAATAATGGCGGTTGCCTTACCGTTTAACAGCTCCTGAACCATGGAACCATTGTCAGAAAAAAGTCTCTTTTGAGCCTTGGGAAGATATTTTTTGGCGGTCTCCGCAGCCGTAACCCCCACCCGGGAAAGTACGATGTAGGCAGGATCATTAAGATCTAAAGGGGTTTTAATTTTGTCTGCAAAATCCTTATGAATACACACCTGGGTACCTGTAAAATCGTAGGGTTGGGTAAAATTAATTTTCATTGCCCTTTTGGGAGTGCCCATCATGCCCGCAACGATGATGTCAAATTTACCGGTGAGAAGTGATGGAATCAAGCCCTCCCATTTGGTTGGAATAAACTCAATTTTAACACCCATATCCTCGGCCAGGCGTTTGGCAACATCAATTTCAAATCCCACCCATTCCCCGGTTTTACTCTGCATGGCCCAGGGTACAAAGGTGGCCATCCCCACTTTTAGCTTTCCACTGCGAAGAATTTTTTCAATGGTACTGCTCTTGGCCAGCTCTTTTTGTATATCTGATGAGGCCAAAACAAATGGAGCGCTGATCGTAAGGAATACAAAGGTTAATGCGATAATCATGCCAGTCAAACGAAGTTTCATGCTGATCTCCAGTAGTTTAAATGTTAGTATTTTAGCTCCCATTACCGTAATAAGGCAATAATCACCCCCTTTTGAGAAACCTTTTTCGGCACCCTTTCCTTTTGTACTTCATGATGAGCTTAACGCCCTGCGGGCGGGCTTTTGTAAAATGCAATATTTGGACTCATATTAGCACGTCATTTTGTTCATAAAAAACAATCCATATACCATTAACCATCGATTCGACCATTTTTTTATATGAAAATGAAGTGTCCAAGTAGCTCTCAGCAGAGCCCCCGGGGAGGGGTAATGGAACAGACCAATTGGGCTGTCTAA
>CAYSSE010000190.1:0-7744 GCA_964433355.1 uncultured Desulfocicer sp. | reverse complement strand
ACGATTTTGCCTTGGTTAACATGGACATCCATGCCACAGTCAGATTGGGCACAACCGCCACATAACGTTTGAATAATTTCCATAGCTTCCTCCCTTGATTGATTTATTTCACACTAAATATCATTCCGTACAGTCTCCGGTCCAACCATGCCCATGCAATTCGGGGACAACCCATACCCCAAATCAGTCTGTTCCCAACTTTCCGATTTTTTCCAAATCGTCGGCTACCGATTCAATGCCTAGTGCCATGAGCGTTTTTCTAGTAGGAAAACTAGTTTTAGTATCCCATCCATGCAGATCGTAATATTCATCAAGCATGCGGTTATATTTCTCCTCATCGAGTTTCCATCCTGCCAAGTTGCCGGTTGGTACCGGTTCCGACAGGTCTCGTGGAGTTGGCATATCGTCTTTACGGTCAAAATCTGTAAACCGAAGATTGAACGCTTTTTCCATGTTAAGCTGCTTCATTGCCATTTGTATGAGATCTTCAATGGAAGTCTCCCAACCAGTGGCAGCAGAATACAAGGCTGCCATTTGCGGAAGATCGGTTTGTTCGACATCCCAACATGTGGTGCTATAGAGACATACACCCGTACAATTTGCAATTCTGGAAACCGCCTCCATGTACTTGACCATAGTGGCTTTACCATCATATTCCAACGGCCTGTCAACACCAGGCGCCCCGTATACTTTCGCAGCTTTGACCGCATCTAGATCACCAACGGTTTCAATAACCAGCGCACCTGACGTGTGTCCTCCCCCTCGCGTGGAGGTGGCAGTTCCCAACAACCAACCGTTAGAACCTCGACACGGTTCATAAAGATCCTGCCCTTTCATATGCATGGCGAAATATCCACTGTTTCGTCCAACAATATCTGATGCCCGGGCACAGCCTTCGGCAAGAACATCCCCGAAGCCTTCACGATAGGCAATCTTTCTAATCAGCTTGAGAGCTGTATCAGCATCTCCCCATTCAAGCTTAAGTCCATCAGTATCCGCTTCAGTGATAATCCCTTTCTGGTAACATTCCATGGCCCAGCCGATTGGACCTCCAGCCGCATCCACATCAAGGCCCAGCTGGTTGCAAAGGGCGTTTGCTTTAAACATGAAGGTAGGTTCTCGAATGGCCAAACGGGTTTGAAGTGTGCTGACAACTTCGTGCTGACAGGCCTCGGTTTCCAAGCCGTTCCAAGGGCCGTCAGTAATTTTAAGATGTCGACCGCATCCCACTACACATCCCGGAAAACTTTGGTGAGCCACCTGGTATTTCGGAATAGATTTGATTGGATTTATGGCCTCCATCATATCTTCGGGAATACAGGTCTCTTGAAAATTTTTATAGGAAAGACCGTTAACCTCTTGCTTACGTTTTAAACAGGAAAGCGTTCCATAGGTCCGGAGTGTTTCTCTTGATTTCGTTTTCTCAAATCGTTGACGCACATTTGCAACGGTTGCCATGAATCGCTCTGGATTTGCAACTGTAATGGAACCAGATCCAGTTGCTGTAATGGCTTTCAGATTTTTTGAGCCCATTACTGCTCCGGTACCACAGCGCCCGAAAGCGCGTCCTTTGTCCTGAATAATACAGGCTCCACGGGCCAGGTGTTCACCTGCTGGCCCGATAGATATTATATGAATTTGTGGTTTTTCCAGCTCGTTTCGAAGTGTATCCAGCGTCTCCCAAGTTGTTTTTCCCCACAAATGGTCGGCGTCACGAATTTCCACCATTTCATCCTCGATCCATAAATAAACAGGTTTTGGGGATCTGCCTTCAATGATGACGCAGTCGTAGCCTGCATATTTTAGCTGACCGCCAACATAGCTGTCACTGCAACCGGTGGCCCACCCACCGGTCATGGGACCAAGCGTACTTGCACTAATTTTGCAGGCGCCAGGCGCTGGCGTACCTACCAGAGAGCCTACACCAAAAACAATTTTGTTCGCAGGTTCAAAGGGAGTGACCCACGATTTGAGTTCATCATAAAGAATTTTAATGGCAATACCGGTCGATCCCATCCATTCTTCGGCATATTTAGATGTGGGTTCTGTTGTAATCGACCTATTGCTCAAATTTATTCGAAGAATTTTACCGGCATATGAATACATACTCTCTTCTCCCTTCATCAAAATCTTCCACAAATCACGAATCTATCAATCGGGCCGTTGATTGCACTTCATAGCGCCAATTTGGATTACCTATTTTCTTCATCGGTTTCGGCCGATGTATTTCTTCTAAAATTTTCGGATATTATTGACTTAAGTTTCTCTGGTTCTCGACAGTGTAAAACACACATTGGCGTCTCCAAACCAGCACAGCCATCGCAGGCAACGTTGGGTCCGGAATTGGTCGAAAACAGTTCAACCCGATACCCCCCGCCCTCTTCTTTTTCAAGAATGCGGATACTCGATATAGCAGGGTTAAATTCGTTGCTGTGATGGAATGAACAGACCATCTCGCAAGTTCTGCATCCGCCACAATCAGGCATTTCATAAATCATTGGCACGTTTCTCCTCTCAGGCCTCTTACCCCTTTAAGAATCCAGTATCGCTATAGCGCGTATGGGTGAACCTGTCCCCTTACGGATCTTCAGAGGTAATCCAACGAAAGTAAATCGTTTTCCAATGAGTTTGTCCAGATTGCATAGGTTCTCAACATGCGTAGTAAATCGCTCAGCACAAGTTGTATGACAAGGATAGGTTTTATCGTACCACATATCTGGACTGGGGGAATCCACACCAAAATTAACACACCCCTGATCAATAATATATTCAGTCGCTTCCTTGTCCAACCCTGGATAATCTGACATATATTCCGGTTTTCCATAATAGCGATCATATTGGGCCGTATAAAAAAGTATCGTATCGCCTTGGCGGATCTCAAGATCCCATTTATTGAGCTCGTCTTCAATTTTTTGTCGCCCGAACTGCGTTTTTTGAGGGATATCGCTGACATCAATGCAAATCGCCGAGGTGACACATTTTTCTAGTGAGAGTTGGTCGATGGATTCTGCTTTGGGATCTCTCGACAAATGGCTAACCGAATCGATATGCGTCGGGCCGTGATCGCAGAGGAGTATGCCTCTTGTTTCGTATGAAAAGCCTGTACCGAGTTGTCTTTTGCATTCTTCGTGGGACAGATGGGTAAAGATTACCGTCTTGAGATGCCCCGGGTAGACCGGCATACCGTTGAAGATTTCCTGGCTGAGGTCGATGATTTTACCGTTAAACATTTTTGTCTCCTTAATCATTGGTGTGAATTATTATGAAACTTTACAGGGACGGTCCTCATGGGAAAAGGGCCATCCCCGGTAACAATCTCCTGTTAATGAGCGGTCCATCCACCATCAATATAAAGGATGTGACCGGTGACCATATCAGCAGCGCTGGATGCGAGATACAGTACCCCGCCGATAATGTCTTCTGGCTTTGCCAGTCGGTTCAGCATGAGTTTGCCATACACCCAATCGCTGAACTCTTTGTCTTTGAACATGTCCCGGGTCATGTTTGTTTCAACAAATGTAGGGGCGACGGCATTGACATTGATGTTGTGTTTAGCCCATTCCAGGGCCATCACCCGCGTGAGCTGATCCACGGCACCCTTGCTGGCACAATAAGCAGCCCGTTTAATCATGCCGACTTTTCCGGACTGGGAAGAGATGTTGATGATTTTTCCCTTCTTTTGCCGGATCATCACCTTGCCGACGGCCTGGGCACAGAAAAATGTGCCTTTAAGGTTGATGTCCATGACTTTGTCCCAGGATTCTTCGTCCACATCTTCGGTCCACATGGGGATGTTCAGACCGGCGTTGTTCACAAGGATATCAATGGTTCCAAATTCATCGACCACTGTCTGCACCAGCTGGCCCAGATCGGCCACCCGTGTAATGTCGACAGGTTGAACCAGGGCGCGGGAACCCAGGGCGCGTACTTCTTCAGCCAATTGATCCAGCTCTGTCTGCGTTCGGCTCCACAGCACCAGGTCTGCACCATAGCGGGCAAGGGCAAGAGCAATTTCCCGGCCGATACCGCGTCCTGCGCCGGTGACAATGGCCACCTTACCGTCCAGATCAAACTCGGTTCTTACTTTTTTTGTCTCCATATATATTCTCCTTATATTCATATCCCTTTTTTGATCATTTATTTTCGTATCGACGAACCCTGAGGTCGGCCTGTGCTTTGTGGCCTTTAAATCCTTCCAGGTCGCACAGCCGGGAACAGTACTGACCGATCACAAGACTTGCCTCCCTGGTACATTTCTGATAGGTGCAGGTTTTAATGAACTTACCCACCCAGAGTCCTCCCGTATACCTTGCAGCACCCATGGTCGGCAGGGTATGATTGGTTCCAATGACTTTATCTCCATAGGATACGTTGGTTTCTTCACCGAGAAAGAGTGCACCATAATTGGACATATTATCGAGAAAATATTGCGGGTTCTTTGTCAAAATCTGAACATGCTCAGAGGCTATACGATCACCTTCAGCAACCATCTCTTCTTCGCTATCGACCAGAATGATCTGGCCATAATCACGCCAGGAAACAGACGCAGTGTCGGCTGTCGGCAAAACTTTGAGTTGTCTTTGGATTTCGTCTTCAATTTCATTTGCCAGATTCTCATTGGTTGTCAGCAGTACTGCCGGAGAGTTATAGCCATGTTCTGCCTGACCAAGGAGATCCGTGGCAACCATTTCAGCATCTACGCTATCATCAGCGATAATCAATGTTTCTGTAGGACCGGCAAGCAGATCTATTCCAACACGTCCAAACAATTGCCGCTTGGCTTCAGCCACAAAAGCATTACCAGGACCTACAAGGAAATCAACGGCATCAATGCTCTCAGTACCCATGGCCATAGCAGCAATAGCCTGCACGCCACCCAAAATATAGATTTCATCTGCTCCTCCAAGGGCCATGGCTGCAACGGTAGCAGCCGGTGGCTCACCTTTATCCGGAGGTGTACAGGCGATGACGCGTTTTACTCCAGCAACTTTGGCTGTGACAACGCTCATGTGCGCAGAAGCCACCATTGGAAATTTCCCACCAGGTATATAACAGCCAACACTTGCAACGGAAATATTTTTATGCCCAAGCGTAACTCCGGGGAAAGTTTCAATTTCGATATCATGTAGAGAATCCAGCTGAGCTTGAGCAAAATTACGCACCTGGGTTTGAGCAAATTTTATGTCTTTAATGGTAGATGCAGGCAAAGAATCAATGCACTTTTTAATCTGTGCATTCGACAGACGAAAGTTTTTCGGTCCCCATTTATCAAATTTCTCAGAAAGCTCCCGAACAGCTATATCTCCGCGTTGTTCGATATTTGCAAGAATATCCTCAACAATTTTTTTCACCTTGTCTTTATCTGCTGTTGAGACCTCTGAGCTGATTCCTTCCTTTAAAATCTTTTTCATTTTTTTTTCCTTATTATTTTTATTTAAACCGATACATTTTTAGTGTTGGCATCTACATAGGACATTATACGTCGATAATGTAGAAACCTAAATTACAACAACCGTAAACAAGGATAACCTGAACTTTAAATTCATGTTACCGGTAACATTGCTTGGTTGTTCCTAAAAGTCAAGCATAATTTCAAATTTACATATAATAAATTTATTGGGAAGCTGTTTTGATTAGTTTTGATAACCTAAAATTGACCCACTAAAGAAAGAAACTATAACCCAAAATTGACCCACCTGTAATAGACTTCTGATAATGCAGATTTTAAATAGGTAAATCTATTATCAGAGGAGAGGAGGATGATAAAAGTGGATCAATATGAGTACATACGGATTGCACACAGGATTTACGGTAAAAAGATCAGAGAAATAGCACGAGAAACTGGTCATTCCAGAAATACAGTAAAAAAAGTGTTAAATAATAAATACACAGGATACAGTTTTCGGCAAACCCAGCCATATCCGGTGCTTGGGCCTTACCTTGAGAGGATAGATAAATGGCTTGAAGCTGATAAAAACAATCCAAAAAAACAAAGGCACACTGGAACCAGGATTTATAACCGGCTTAAAAATGAAGAAGGTTATAAGGGGGCATGTTCAACTGTATTATGTCATGTCAAGATTGCCCGGCAAAGGATTGGAGTAAGTTCCCGGCAGGTTTTTATCCCGTTAGATCCCCCGGAGGGCCAGGAGGCTGAGGTTGACTGGGGCACATGTATTGCAATTCTTGGCGGGCAAAAAGCCCAACTTAAATTTTTTTGTATACGCTCAAAGTTCTCTGGTAAACATTTTGTCCAGTGCTACCCCTGTGAAAGGCAGCAGGCGCTTTTTGATGCGCACATTCAGGCTTTTGCATACTTTGGTGGAGTGTTCCCTGTTTTAATATACGATAACCTCACAACTGCAGTTCAAAAAGTATTTATGGGCAAACACCGTATCCTTCAAAAGGAATTTATCAAATTCAAAGCGTATTACAACTTTACACCCCGATTTTGTAATCCTGGAGAAGGTCATGAAAAAGGTGGTGTTGAAGGTCTTGTTGGATATGCACGGCGCAATTATATGGTTCCTGTACCTGAGGCCGATACTCTTGAAGATTTAAACAAGATGCTTTTACAAGAATGCCATGCCTATGGTGATCATCGTATAAGTGGTAAAGAAAATTCAGTAAATGAAATGTATGAGCAGGAAAAACATCACCTGCTTGCGCTCCCGGATATTGAGTTTAGCAATATTCAATCGGCCAATGGGAAATCTGATAAGTATTCAACAGTAATATTGGATAAAAATCGTTATTCAGTTCCGACTCAGTATGCGTACCTGAAAATTCGAGCAGTTTTAAAAGTTGCCAGGGTTGATCTTTATTATGGTAATAAAAAAATAGCGGATCACACAAGACTGTATAATGTGAACCAATGGCAACTTGACCCATCCCATTATCTTGAACTGATTAAACAGCGTCCCCAGGCATTTGCAAGCGCCCGCCCGATAAAACAATGGAGGAAATCCTGGCCGGAAAGTTATGAAGAACTGCTTACCCGCTTTTGTGCAAGTAAAGGAGAAACAAAAGGAATAAAAGAATTTATTGAAGTACTGCTATTTCATAAAGAATACGATGCTCAAGATATTCATGTTGCAATTCAAAAAGCACTGAAAGCAAAAGTCAGCTGTAGCGATGCTGTTCAGACGTTACTAAATTCATCAAAAGAACCTGCAGCCTCTTTTGGCAGCCTTCCTGAATGGGGGATTCTTCCTAAACCTGATATCTCTGTTTACAGCCAGATCGGAGGTGTTGTATGAATGCAGCCACGCAAGCGATGCTACAGGAGAATCTTCGTTTTTTAAAATTATCCACAGTAATTAAAAACCTTGAACATATCCATCGTCAAGCACTGGAAAGCAAACTGGACTATAATGAATTTTTATTAAATTTAACCCAGGTCGAAGTCCAAGTTCGAAAAGATAATGGTAGAAAAAAAAGGATCAGAGATGCATCGTTCCCCTTGCATAAACCGCTTGATACATTTGACTTTGATGCCGCACTGGATTTGGATGCACGCTTCATCAATGACCTTGCCAGCGGAAGTTACCTTAAAGAGAATCGTAATATAGTATTTCTTGGTAAAAGTGGCACAGGGAAAACTCACCTTGCAACAGCACTTGGCATTGAAGCTTGTGATCAGGGTATTGCCTTAGAACGAGTCGCAAGGGCCTTGATGAAAATTCACTTTGGCGAACTTATACAATGTTGACAGATTTGGAAGCAGTTTTCCGTTCACTGAAAT
>CAYSSE010000189.1:6524-7816 GCA_964433355.1 uncultured Desulfocicer sp. | reverse complement strand
TTTTTCTTGATAAATGGTGCTGCATAGCCAACCATATCAAAATCCGGATCAAGTTTTTGTGCAACTCCTTCAACCGCAGCAAATGATTTCA
The DNA here is from genome assembly GCA_964433355.1 of uncultured Desulfocicer sp. Taxonomy (GTDB): domain Bacteria; phylum Desulfobacterota; class Desulfobacteria; order Desulfobacterales; family Desulfobacteraceae; genus Desulfocicer. The sequence continues at coordinate 7,725 of CAYSSE010000189.1, read as the reverse complement.
TCATCAAAAATGTATCCGGGTACAGCCGAAGTTTATGTTTGGCAGTAATTTTTAAAAGATCCTGCAATAAGCGTCCCATATTGATATGTTTTAACGCCTTGGTCAGGTACTGGGCGATGAATGTGGATATGTCTCGTTCCAAAAACCGCATGTCTGGCTCATCATCATATTCGGTGAGATCCAGCAGGTAGTGGCAGGTTGCCGACGAATTTTCTGTAACAACGCTTGCAATCAGGTCAATAAAGACTTCCCGAGCCCGGCGATCCATGAATCCCATCATCCCGAAATCAACCGGTCCCAGTACATTATTGGGCAGTACAAAGAGATTGCCCGGGTGAAGATCGGCATGGAAAAAACCGAATTCAAACACCTGCTTTAAGATTAAATCTGCGCCCCGCTGGGTTAGTACCCTTCGATCCATACCGTGTTTATCAAGGCTGTCTATCTCTGAAATTTTGATGCCCTGGATATATTCCATGGTCAACACGGTTTCCGTGGTTTTATCCAGATAGACCTTGGGAATATGGATGGTGGAATCAAACATAAACTGCCGGCCCACCCGTTCCATATTGGATGCTTCCAGGGTATAATCCAGCTCTTTGTCCAGGGTTTCTGCAAACTCCTCAACAATTTTTATGGGGCGGAAAAAAGACAAATCTGCAATATGACGCTCCATCAAGGTGGCCAGGTGGTTCATGATTTCAAGATCCACCGTGATCTGTTTTCTGATATCCGGGCGCTGGATTTTTACGGCAACCCGTTCACCGGTTTTTAATCTTGCCAGATGAACCTGGCCGATGGAGGCAGAGGCAATGGGTTCTTTTTCCATGGAACCAAAGGGATTGTCGTCACCAAAGGCCTTGGCCACTGTTTTTTCCACATCGGAAAAGGGAAACTCCGGCACATTGTCCTGGAGTTTTTCAAGTTCAAAAATAAATTCCAAAGGAATAAGGTCAGGGCGGGTGGAAAGGATTTGACCAAATTTAATAAAGGTGGGGCCAAGTTCTTCAAAGAGGAGTCTGGTGCGTTGGGATTGGGTTAAGCGTTCAAGCCGGGCATGTTTATGCCTTGAGATCATTTTCAGGCCAATCTCAAGATATCGGTCAATATTAAGGGCCTCAATAATATGACCGAATCCATACTTGAAAATGATGGTTAATATCTGACGGTAACGGTTGATGTTCCGGTATGTACGGCCTAC
>CAYSSE010000189.1:3126-6424 GCA_964433355.1 uncultured Desulfocicer sp. | reverse complement strand
AGTGGAGCAAGGCAGTCCTTGGCACCCCAGAAATGGAACACCGGGATGTTTTTGGGAAAAAAGGAATAATGGTGGGCATAATTCAGGGCAGATGGATCCATTCGTTTGAACCCATTGCCGTCGTATACGGCTTTCAGGAACTGAAACCCCAGGCCCAGGGGGATGGATTCCATGGCCCGTTCCAGGTAGCGCTCAATAAAATATTTATCATTTCTATGATTTTCAGGGGAAATTAAAAAATTAAGCCCGCCAATATTTTGATTGTAGATGGCCCGGGTGACGGATTTTAGCAAGGGCAATTGGGTGACAAGCCTTGATGCCTCCTGGATGGGCACATGGGATAACTTGAAGATTCTGGACAAGTGATTCAGCCACAGGGCCGAGGGGAAAAACACATGGGATTTTCTATCCAGACTCCGGGGCGATCCCAGAGAAATAACCGCTTTTACGGTGTTCAGGGAGGATTTTGCCACCTCTGGGGGTTCCAGAATTTTGTCCAGCTCTCTTTTGTTACGATTCGGCATTTTGATTTTGTCAAAATCAAGACGCAGTGCCCAGTTTAAGACCATATTTTCAGACACAAGCCCCCCCATGCTATGTCCTAAAAGGATGGAAGGCTTGCCGCAACTGCGTTCTGTTATAAAGTTCAGCACCGTGGGCAGGTCGTGGTCAATCAGGGTGTCCACCGTATAATGGGGATCAAACCGTCCGGCATTCACGCCCACGCCCCGGGGGTCAAACAGGTAGACCCAATTGCCGTTATCTGCAAAATCCTTGGCAATTGAATAGTGGTTGTTAAGGTCAAAGCAACTGGAATTATTGGCAAAGCCAGGAACCAGTATCACCGACGGGTTGTTGTCCCCGGAACTGACACCGTCCATGCTTAAAAGCCGCCTGAACTTTATCTCTTTGCCTTCTTTGGTAAAATCCTGGTAAAAAACACTTTCATAATCCCCCCTGCCGTTGTTCTCACGTTCATCTACTTCACTTTCAAAATAAGCGGGCTGACAGGATTTTTTCAATGCCTCTTTGACAATATTCCGGTGAAAGGCTTCATTGTATATTTCTTTAAAAAAGCCCGGATCAATCTTCAGTAGATCAATGGCAATAAATTCCAGTTCTTTTTGGGACAGGAGTATCATCTTTTCCATGAGACGAATATGGTCTTTGTCCAATTCAATGTACAGGATCGCCTTGATATCCTCCCTGGGGATAACAATCTGGGTCACTTTATAAATAATATGATACAGCGTCAATGCCAGTTTACCAACGGCATTTTTTTTAATCTCTTCCTGGCTGATGATCAGCTCCGGTGCCACGGGCAATCCAAGATTGAGCTGACCTTGATAGATTTTACTATAGGCATCATAGCTGATATTAATCACATGGGTGGGCAGTCCATTCACCGCAAATCGGACGGCAGACTGCCGGATCTGCCGAGCCCTGGAAACAAGTTTCATGGTTGTCTTATTTATTTCTCCATCTGCATCAATGCCTGGGCTTTAACCCGTAAAATATCCTCTTCGCTCAATGGCCCGTCAATGCCTGAAATGGAAGCCAGTGTCATGCCGTGCTTAAGCCCTAATTTGTAAATTTCTTTTACTCGTTCCCATTGGGTATGGGTGCCCTTTGTAAAATCTTCAAATCGCCCTTCAAGGGCAAGAATTATGGTCTCTGCAAGGCCAGCATAGGCCACCCCATGGGGAAGATCAATGTCATTCATCTCAATGGCCTCTCCGGGTAATTTTATTTCACCGCCGGTGATGACCAGGACATCCTGGCGTTTGGCCACATCTTTTTTAGAAAATATCATGGGGCGGGTAATATCTGTGATGACACAGCCGGGTTTAAACCGCATGATATCAAGGCTGTGTTGGGCCCCGGAAGTTGCAATAACCACAACATCCATATCATCTATAAATCGATCCGCTTCGGTGGATGCCTTAATTTTTAAACCGGGTTTTTGTTCCTGGAGGTCTTCCTGGAGAGAAAGCAATTTGGCCATATTACGACTGACAATATAAACCGTTTCAAATGCCGTGGCAAGGAGCTTGGAACAGATGGTGCCCACATCGCCTGTGGCACCGATGACCATGGCCTTTGCCTTTAAAACCTTACCGTCTTTGAGTGTACTCAAACCCATCTGACGGACGGCATCAGCAGCAGCCCACAATGCCGTGGAAGCGGTGTAGGAATTGCCGGTGGTGATGGGAAGTGCCGCATATTTACCCACTTCAAGGGCCGCACCGTGCATGTCCTTGGGTAAATAGGCAATACCCATGACCTGGGCCCCCAGTTTTTTTGCCTTTTCTGCTGCTTTCAGGATCTTTTTTTTTGTAAAATCCGGGGAGTGTTTTTCCATTTCATCAATGGTTTCACCAATGCTGATCAGCCAGCCCTCGGCTTCAACCCCTGTGGGGGATTTGATTCCTTTGACCCTGGAGTAAACAAATGGCGGGGAGTAGGATGCGAGCTTTTCAATGGCACCCATACTTCTGGGAACCATTGACGATACCGTGTTAATTGCTTTTATTTTTTTTAAATGCTTTTGTGACAGGGGATGGATCAGATATGCAAATCGGTTCACCCGCTTATCCGGTTCAAAGGGATAGATGATCCTGGGATCCAGCCGCTCTTCACTGATGATTTCCAAAAGATCTGATGTCATCTCTTTGCCCTTTGAAATTTCAAAGGTTGAAATCATTAATGCCTCTATGACAACATCTTCCACCACGGGCGTGATCAATTTGGGAGTGGTGTCGATAATCACTTCCACACCCAGCTGGGTGAGCAGATCAATACGCTCGGGATATGCCGTGGCGGTGATCACTGTTTTACCTTCCAACTGATCCCCCATGCACGCATCCAGATACGCATAAAACCCCACATGGGGAATGACCACTATATTGGCTTTTTTAATGGCTTGACTTAGCTGGGAACGGTTGAATGCCTTTATCTGTTTTTTTGAAGAGGCAATTTTACCAATGGGGACATGCTTTAAAAACCCCTTTGCCTTGTCTGCATAAAATTCCAGATCTTTCAAGGAATTTAAAATTTTGGGGATAGCATTTTCAATGAGCGGATCAGCAAACATCAGATTGTCGGTATATTCTGACATCACCCTTGCCAGGGTCGCATTTATCATGCCGGAAAAGAAAAGCACATTGGCATTGTTAAAATAGTTATTTCCCTTTTGAAACTGTATGTGTCGAATACTCCATTCCTGGCTGACCCGGTTCAGGGTTTCGCCGGTGGTGACAACGGTGTTCAGCCTGTCGCACAACGCCAGTAATGCGTT
>CAYSSE010000189.1:0-3026 GCA_964433355.1 uncultured Desulfocicer sp. | reverse complement strand
TTTCGCCGGTGGTGACAACGGTGTTCAGCCTGTCGCACAACGCCAGTAATGCGTTTGTCTTTTTATCGGTGATACCTTTGGACCCCAGTGCCGGCGGATATTTTATGCCACCGATACCAATGACATCTGCCTGTTTATTCCATTTTAGCAGGAGGTCTTCGGCCTTGGTCAGATCTCCATTGGTTCCAAAGCGCTGGATAAAAAATGGCTGACCTTTGAACTCAGTTTCCACTTGATAATCTTCGCTTTCTGATCCCAGACTGATATTGATTATTTTTTTCATGCCTGGCCTCCTGGAGTCGTGGTGGTTTCTCCCGGTTGTTCTGCGTTTTTTCTGGCCTCAAGGGCAAGATCCCGGACTTTGAATATATCCTCATCACTGAACACCCCATTCACACCGGAGATGGCAGCCAGTTTCATGCCGTGCTTTAATCCCATTTTATATATTTCCCTTACTTTCTCCCACTCAATTTCTCGACCCACCGTGAAAATTTCATATTTTCCTTCCAGTGCCAGGACAATGGTCTCGGCCATGCAGGCATACACCACGTTTTTTGGAAGCCCAATACTTTTCATTTCAGGGTTTCCCGGCAGTTCAATTTCACCGGACTCAATTACCAGGACATCCGGCCGTTTGGCCACATCCTCCGGGGAAAGATCCAGTGGTCTTGCCACATCGGTGATGACACAGCCGGGTTTCACCTTTGTGATATCCAGAATTTTTTTACCGGCGCCAGATGTGGCGGTGACAATCACATCCATGTCCGCAAGGTATCGGTCTGGTTTGGTGGTTATTTTCAACTTTACACCGGGGGTCTCCTCCAGGATGGATTGCTGGAGGGCCAATAATTTGGCTGTATTTCGTCCGGCCAGAATGACTTCGTCAAATGCCTTTGCCATAAGACGGCAGCACACAGACCCAATGGCCCCGGAGGCTCCCAGTACCATTGTCTTTGCCGCAATTTTTTTGCCCGGTTCTATCTTGATAAGCCCCATGCGCCGTACGGCATCGGCCCCGGCCCACAATGCCCCCGAGGCACTGTAGCTGTTGCCGGTTGTAATGGGGAGGTCTGCTTTTTTTGCCACGGTGACACCGGCATCACCCACCACCTTTGTGAAGGCACCCAGGCCCATGATCTGAGCCCCCATGCGTTTGGCCATTTGGGCTGCCTGTAACAATCGTTTGTAGGTGAATTCAGGGGTGTGTGCCAGCATCTGTTTGGGGGTTCCCCCCACTGTAATCAACCATCCTTCGGCTTCTGCTCCGGTGGGGGATTTTATGCCGGTGACCTTTGAGTAAACCCATGGCGGTGCATAGGCCACCACTTTTTCCACCGCATCAAGGAAGACCGGGGGGGTAAATCCGCTTATGAAATCAACGGCTTTGTCTTTTTTTAGAAATTCCTGGGACAAGGGGTGGATAACAAAGGCAAATCGGTTAATCCGTTTTTGCTGGCCCGAGGGATAGACCACCCGGGGGTCCATTTTCTGCATACTGATAATTTCCAGAAGATCATCTGGATGGACACTGTTAGATTGTTTTTCCAGGGCGGCCAGGATCAATGCTTCGATTACATTGGGGGCAACCACCCGTTCTAAAATTTTTGGAGTGGTATCAATAACAACATCCACTCCCCGGGCCTTTAAAAATTCAATTCTGTCATCATAGGCCGTGGAGGTGATAATTATTTTACCCCCCAACTCTTCAATGGAGGTCTCTTTAAGGTAGTCACGAAATTTATGGCCGGGCACCACAATGACGGTGGCCTTTTGCATGGCCTTGCTTAAAATATAGTTGTTCCATTTTTTTAAAGGCACCACAGAGGAGGTTAAGCGTTTGCCAGGGAGCCACTCAAGAATATCATGGGTGCCCTTTGCATATTGTTCAAACCCTTTAATGGAATGGATAAATTTTGAAATACCGTTTTCGATGACCGGATCGGCAAAGGTGAGATTATCCGTATATTCCGCCATAACTTTGGCAATCTTATAACTTCTGATGCCGGATAAAAATAACACCTTGGCATTTTTAAAATAATCGCCAAATTTGTGATCCACACATCTCAATGACCACTCCAAAGAGACATCCCTCAATGCATTTCCCGTGGTGACAGGTGTTTGAATTCGTTTTCCAAGTGCTTCAATTTTATCATCATGTTTTCGGGTCAGGTAGCTGGATACAAAGGAAGAGGATGGTTTGATATCGCCAATGCCAATGGCATCTGCCTCTTTGTCATACGCCAATAACATTTCAGCGGCTTTTTTACGGCTGCCATCGGTTCCTATTCGACGAATAATAAATTCCTGCCCGAGAAATTCAGTCTCAAATTCATAATCATACTTACTTGGTCCCAGACTGACACTAATAATCTTTTTCACATATTCCTCCAGTTAAGTTGACCCTTTCAGCGGTATGCGCCTTGCCTTGCATATCCGACCAAATAAGGCTTGCAACTTTCAGGTTTGACTATAAAAATAAAGCTCGGCCCTATTTGGCCTTTGATGCAACGCAGTAGATGGGCCAAAAGGCAAGCTATTTCGTTCAAGTTATAAAATTTACGGTCCTTATCCATTGTCGTGGATGGCATTGGCCGGACATAGTCGGATCGCTTCTTCGACCTGCTTTTGTTCTTTTTCATTCCGGGGTTGCTGTTTAACGTATTCATACCCATGGTCATGGTTGCTTTCAAAAATATCAGGCGCAATTTCCGGGCACAGAGAGCAGTTTATGCAATTGGAATCAACGTAAATCCTTCCATCAACATTTTGTGATATTCTTTTTGCCATGTGATCCTTTTTATATGAAAAAGAAGGTACTGGGTTTTGGGTGCTAGGTACTGGGTCCTTAACACTACAGCGACACTTTGAAGTTCACGGAAAGAATGCATGTTATATTGCCTATGATTAATGCTGATTAAGCTAAGTAAAATCAATTGGCATACGGGTTTTAAGTCAAAGTGTCGCTGTAGTGTTAAAACGTCAGCTTTTTCATGCTTCGTTGTGTCCGTCAGGACATGGGTGTTTAT
>CAYSSE010000188.1:0-7821 GCA_964433355.1 uncultured Desulfocicer sp. | reverse complement strand
CATACATGGCAGTCACCACTGCCACAACGAAAAATGAAAGTCCTTTAATTCCAGCGTGTTGGTGAGACTTTCTTATAAAACACCATTATTGTAGTTTTAATGCTATAAAAAATACAGGGTTTTATTTGTAATAAATCAAAATTCATGTATTCTACACGCTAAGAACTGCTTTTCATGAAAAAGAATCAAATTTCAGAAGACCCTGCTGTTTTTGCTTGAAAGGGGAGGGATTTTTTATGGATGCAACTGCGGATAATTACTTTTCAGGGCCGATAATGGTCTTTCATGGGAAGCGGCTTCCAGAAAAGGCGACCTTGGCAGGGTACAGCGCCCTGATCGAGGCCTTTGATCTCAAGGTTCCTTTGCCCCGAACCCTGTTTGCCACAGGGGATCATCACAGAATTGTGGAAAAAAGTGGCTGGCGCATTTTGACGCCCCGTCATGCACCCCATCCAGACCTTAATGGTCACCTCACCTTTGCCATCAAATATGAGGGGATTAATCTGGCAGTTCTTAAAAAATTGTTTGCTGCAATCGGTGCCCAGCCCGTCAAATCCTTTGTTCATGAAAACCCAACAGGGGCCTATTCACGTCGTATTTGGTTTTTGTATGAATGGCTGCTCGGCAGTCAGCTTGATTTGCCCAATGCCGTTGCCGGGCGTTATGTTTCAGTGGTGGACCCGAAAATTCAGTTGACAGTGAAGAACGAGCAGAATTCACCACGTCATCGGGTTAGAAATAACCTTCCCGGTGTCCCGGAATTATGCCCCATGGTTTTTCGTACGGCGAAGTTGGATAGATTTCTGGCAATGAATTTGCCGCAACGTGCCCGGGAATTGGTGGATAAGGTTCCCCGGGATGTGATGGCGCGTTCAGCCGCCTTTTTGTTGCTTAAAGATTCCAAAGCGAGCTATGCCATTGAAGGAGAAAGGTCTCCCCAAAATCGAATACAGCGGTGGGGACGGGTGATTGGTGAAGCGGGGCAATGCCCCCTGGATCTGGTTGAGTTGTTTCGCCTGCAGAAGATGGTGATTGGAGATTCACGCTTTATCCGGCTGGGGTTGAGAACAGAGGGTGGTTTTGTAGGTGAACATGATCGTGATACCGGTATACCCCATCCCGCACACATCAGTGCAAAACCCGAAGATCTTGAAGCGCTTGTTCAGGGGGTGATCTCATTTGAACGTGATGCCATTTCAAGGCTTGATCCCGTTGTTGCCGCTGCTGTTCTGGCCTTTGCTTTTAATTATATTCATCCTTTTGAGGATGGAAACGGCCGTATCCATCGCTACCTCATCCACCATGTGCTTGCCGTGCGAGGATTCAATCCTCCGGGGATTGTCTTCCCCATTTCTTCAGCGATTCTTGAGCATATTGAGATGTATCGCCAAGTGCTGGAGTCATATGCAAATCAACTACTTGAAGTGGTTGAGTGGGAACCCACGGAGCTTGGGAATGTACATGTATTGAACGATACGGCAGACTTCTATCGTTATTTTGATGCCACACCTCATGTTGAGTTCCTTTATGAGTGTGTGCGCCAGACCATTGAAAAAGACTTGCCCGATGAAACTCGATTTTTAAGTGATTATGATACGTTTAGAGATAGGGTTGAGACACTGGTGGACATGCCGCAGGCTTCTGTGAATTTGCTTTTTCGCTTTCTCAGGCAAAATCAGGGTCAATTATCCAAACGGGCACGTCAGCGTGAATTTGAAAGCTTGACTGGAGACGAAATCAATCGTATTGAAATAATCTACACCGGTTTGTTTGGCTAAAAACCGGGCATCCTTTAAAAGTGCTTTACACTTTTTTTGATCATTACCACATTTGTAGGGACTTTTTTCAGAAGACTGTAAAGGACCTTTATGGTCATATGAAGGATGCCTAAAACCGGTGTTGGCAGAAATTAAAGGAAAATATCACTTTGAAATTATGTGATGCCCATACCCATCTCCAGGATTTGCGTCTTTCAAGCACCATCCACCAGGTGATGCACAGAAGCATGGCTGCGGGCGTGACCCACATGGTGTGCTGTGGTGTACAGGAGAGTGACTGGCCCGGGGTTACCAGCCTGGCAGCCCGATATTCCGGTATTTTTCCGGCCTTTGGGCTCCATCCCTGGTTTATCTCCTCAAGATCCCCGAACTGGCTGGATCGTCTTGAACAGCTTTTGCAGACAACCAATGCGGCAGTGGGAGAGATCGGTCTGGACAGAAGCATTTCTCCCCGGAACGACGCGGATCAGATCTTTGTCTTTACATCCCAGCTCACACTTGCCAAAGAGTACAAAAGAGCTGTGAATATCCATTGCAGAAAGGCATTTGGTCTGCTGGCAGATCTTTTAAAGGAAAATGGCGGACTACCCCATGGCGGCGTGATTCATTCCTATTCCGGGTCAGCGGACATGGTAAAGGTCTTTGAAAGATCAGGAGCCTACATCTCTTTTTCAGGATCATTGACCCGCCCCCACAATAAAAAGGTTCGGCAGGCGGCCCGGGCCGTCAGCCTGGAACGCCTCCTCATTGAGACCGATACCCCGGATATTTTGCCCACCGGTGCCCCCAATGGGCTCAACGAACCCGCCCATGTACATCTGGTGTTGAAAACCCTGGCCCAATTGCGGGAAGAACCCATTGAAGTCCTGGCCAATGCCACCTTTGCCAATGCCATCCGTTTATTTAAGTTTCATGATCATGATCATGATCAGAATCCAGTCCAGGAAGTTTTGAGCGGGGACATCACATGAGATCTATCTCTTTTATGATTTTGGTGCTGTGTCTATCTGCCAGCACCGGCTGCTCATCCGGATATGCCGGGAGCTCTTCTGCCCCCTCCCCCGCAAAATCCATTGTAAGACTGGATCATGCAGATCAGACCAGACAAGCCCTAATGAATCAGTATAAAAAATGGGCAAACACCCCATACCGAAGTGGGGGCATGAGCCGGAAAGGGGTGGATTGCTCCGGCCTGGTTCACATGATTTTTTTACAGAATTTTGGCATTGAACTGCCAAGAACCGTGGCCCACCAGGCCAGGGTGGGAAAGAAAATTAATAAAAAAAAATTACAGCCTGGTAATCTGGTTTTTTTTAAAACCGGCACCCGATCCCGCCATGTGGGCATCTATGTGGGAAATCAGAAGTTTCTCCACGCCTCAGCAAAAAAAGGGGTCATCATTTCCACCCTGAAAAATCCCTATTGGGCTCCAAGAATCTGGAAGGTCGTTAAAGTAAAATGAGTTTGGGCGCATTCAGCAACGCAAAAATTATTCGCATTTATTTTTGTCATAAAGAATAGGCATGCTGAAATACTTATTCAGCGGAAATGCGAATAATTGCTGCGTTGCTGGCATTCCCATTTTCCCGGTTCATCATATAGCCCATTGATTTCATTAAGCCACCATCCATTGATGCAAAATAAAATATCTTGATAAATCAAAGAGTTGAATCTCCAACCGGGAAAATGGGAATGCGCCCATCAATTTTGCCACACGCTTTGTCCTTTACAATTCTTGATACAATTATTAAAGTGAAGTTTTATTTTCAATGATCAGGCTCGCTTGAGCCTCAGTTAATTTTTGGCATCCTTCATATGACCATAGAACTGCCACGGGCAGACCGGATTATGGCCCCGGCCTACCCACAACGAAGCGTGAAAGAATGTTAGATGCTTCTACTCTTTCATGTAAGGTGCTTTACAGTCTTTTGGAGAAAAGCTCCTGCACATGGGGAATGTTTTTAAAAAGTGTAAAATAGTTTTGAAGGATGTCGAACTTTTTTGTTTAAATTATGCAATGGTGCCATCATTAAACCGCACATTGCCTACCAAGAGGTGCAATAACGATGAAATCAACCCGATTAACGGTGACCCAGAAAAATATTCATGATTTTAAAGGTGACCTGCTTGTGTTTTGTGCGTTAAAACGGGAAAATCAACTTCCCTGGTGTGATGATGAAATCATCTCCCTGGTGACCCATGCCCATGAATTGGGTGATTTTTCCGGCAAAGAGGATGAAACCCTTCTTTTTTATCCAGAGCAAACCCACATGACCCCGGAATTTTCAGCCAAGCGGGTATTGATCCTGGGACTTGGAGCAGAAGAAGAATTGGCAGATGACATAACAGCCAGGGAAGCCTTTCGAAAGGCCGGGGGCGTGATTGCCCAAACCGTTGAAAAAATAAAGGCCGGAAACATTATGATCCGGATCCCCACCCTGGCCATCTGTCCCTTTGAAGATATGGGAGAGTGCCTGGCAGAGGGGGTTGTTCTGGGGAATTATCGGTTTGACAAATACCAGAAAGAAAAACCCGAAGAAGAGCAATATAAAGGGCTTAAGGATATTAAACTATTTTCTGAACAGAATCAGAACGAGCTTAAAAAAGGGGCTAAAAAGGGTGGCATAGCAGCCCGGGCAGCCTGCCTGGCAAGGAATATGGCCAATGAACCCGGCAATGGCTGGACCGCTTCTGACTTTGCAGCCCACGCAAGTCACCTGGCTCAGACTTATAAATTTAAGCTCAGTGTGCTTAATACGGTGGACATGAAACAACTGGGCATGGGAGGCATACTGGCCGTGAACCAGGGCTCCACCGAGCCGCCCAAGATGGTGATTCTGGAATATAGACCCGCAGGAAAAAACGACACCCTGCTCCTGGTGGGCAAGGGCATTACCTTTGATTCTGGCGGCGTCAGCTTGAAACAGGCCCTGGGAATGGAAGAGATGAAGTACGATATGTGTGGGGGGGCTGCGGTACTGGCCGCCATGGAGGCAGTGGGACGGGAAAAACCCAAGCTGGGGGTGGTGGCAATTGTACCGGCCACGGATAACATGGCCGGGGGCGGGGCTGTAAAGCCCGGGGATATCATCCGCCATTACGATGGCACCACCTCGGAAATCGTCAATACCGATGCCGAAGGCCGGATGATCCTGGCCGATGCTCTGGCCTATGGCATAAAAACCTATAGTCCCACCTGTGTGGTGGACATTGCCACATTGACGGGTGCCGCCATTATGGGACTGGGACACCATTACTCCTGTGTTTTGAGTAATAATGATGCCCTGGTCCAACGCCTGGACGCTGCCGGGAAACGCACGGGGGAACCCATGTGGCGGCTGCCCCTTGGCAAGGAGTACAGCAAACAGATTGAATCCAAGGTGGCGGACATTAAAAACATCGGGGGGAAATCTGCTGGCACCATCACCGCCGCAGCCTATCTGGAGCATTTTGTGGGAAAAACGCCCTGGGCCCACCTGGATATTGCGGGAACCGCCTGGAACTTCACTGAAAAATCCTATATCCCCAAAGGTCCTTCCGGCATGGGGGTGCGTACCTTCATTGATTTGATCCGTAACTGGGAAAAAGGGGCAGTGGGAGCTTAACCAAGGCTATATTTTATCAAAATGGGCGTTTGAAACAAGCTTCAGGATGGATTTGTGAAATTATTATTATTTTGTGATGTTCACTGTGATGAAAATCGTTGTAAGCACATTGTAGAACTGTCAAAACAGGCAGATGTGGTCATTGGTTCCGGCGATTATGCCACCTTTCGCAAGGGGCTTGATGACACCATCGGGTACCTTTCTTCCATTGAGACACCTACTTTGCTGGTTTTTGGCAACCATGAAAGCCCGGACGAACTCTCCCATGCCTGCCGTGGATGGGAATATGCCCAGATTCTCCATGGAGATGCGGCCACCGTATGCGGCCATGTTTTCTTTGGCATTGGGGGCTGCACCCCGGTCACCCCCTTTGGAGACTGGTCTGTGGATGTGCCCGAGGAAACAGCCGCTGAACTGCTTAAAAAGGCCCCGGAGGATTCCATCCTCATTACCCATTCCCCCCCCTTTGAATGTCTGGATTTGGCCCATAATAACCAACATCTTGGCAGCCGGGCCATTCGGCAATTCATTGAAACCAGGCAGCCGGGTCTTGTGGTGTGCGGTCATATCCACGAAACCTGGAACTGTCGGGATACCATTGGAACGGTGTCGGTAATTAACCCCGGTCCTGGGGGAATTTTGCTTGAATATCCTGACGTCTTTCATGTATGATCCACCCTACGCACTGGGGTATCCACAACAGCAATTCTAATTTTTGACCCAGAATTCGGGTGTCTCATGAACCATCCGGAATATTCAAACTTAGAATTGCTGACGCAACAAGATCTGTATTGACCGGAGAAACTGCTTTTGAAGATCCAATATCTAAATTATGAAGGTAAAAACAGCCACACCCTCACCATTGAGTATTACGAGTTGCTCCCGGGGGAATCCCTTCTGGTGTGTGGCAGAAACGGCAGTGGAAAATCCCTGCTGGCGGGCATTCTTACCGGAGAAATCATGCCGGATCAGGGCATCGTGGATCTTCCTCCCCGGGTGGGGTTCATTGGCTTTGCCCTGGAGGATCAGATCCTGGAACAGGATCGGAAAATGGATCGCAGCGAGGACATGGAAGGTGGCATTGACTGGGGCCGTACCGCCGGAGAAATCATCGGACATGGTGTGAACCGGGCAGCAGCCATTGACCTGTCAGGTATTGAAAATCTCCTGGAAAAACCATTCAAGATCCTGTCCACCGGAGAGATCCGCAAGGTGCTCATGGCCCGGGCCCTGGCTTCAGATCCAGACCTTCTGGTCTTGGATGCCCCTTATGCAGGTCTGGATATTGAGTCCCGGGGACAACTCACCCACATCATCAATACCATCATCGGCCAGGGCACCGACGTCATTCTGGTGGATTTTTATCACCCAGACCTGCCCCGGGCCATTGAAAACATGATCTATCTTGAAAAGGGGAAAATTGTCCTGGAAGGAAGGCGTGATGCCGTGGTGAACTCACAGGAATGGGCGGATCTGAACCGCCATGACATTCGTTTGCCCCACCACCTGCCAGATTGTTTCGCCTATGATCACCTGAACCCCCATCTTCCCTTTGTCCAGGCCAAGAATATTTCGGTGTCCTTTAATGACAAGCCCGTTTTCACCAATTTGAACTGGATCTTTAATCCCGGAGAGAACTGGCATATTCTGGGGCCCAACGGTTGCGGGAAATCAACCCTGTTGAAACTCATTTCCGGTGATAGCACCAAGGCCTATGGCCAGGATTTGACCCTGTTTGGCATTAAACGGGGAAGTGGGGAAAGCATCTGGGATATCAAGCGACATTATGGCATTGTGGGGGCAGAACTGCACCGGGATTACCGTGTCAGTGCCCCCTTGCTTGGCGTGGTTATTTCCGGTTTTTTTGACACCATTGGCCTTTACGATACCCCCACTGCCACCCAGATTACCGTGGCAAAACAGTGGATTCGCCTGCTGGATCTTGGAGAAAAAGAGCAGACATATTTTTCCACCCTTTCCTATGGAGAGCAGCGCCTGGCCCTCATTGCCCGGGCTGTGGTCAAACTGCCCTTGATTCTTATCCTGGATGAACCCTGCCAGGGCCTTGATAATATTAACCGCGCCCGGGTTCTAAGACTCATTGATTATATCAGCACTAACAGTAACACCCATATTTTGTTTGTGAGCCATGATCCCAGAGATCACCTGGAGTGCCTGACCCATCAACTTAAGATTCAGAGTTTTACTTAAACAGAAATGGGGTATTAATGAGCCTGTTGATTAAGTCGCTTTTTGCAAAATGAGCACACAACATCTTGATATTGGGTAATTTAATATTCAGCATATTGTATCTATAATCCAGAGATCTGTACTAAATCAACAGGGTCATTAATAGGGCAGAATCTATTTTTGCCCTGTTTTGTATATGAAAATGAAGTGTCCAAGCACCCTCAGCAGAGCCCCCTCCGATGGGTAAT
>CAYSSE010000187.1:6546-7834 GCA_964433355.1 uncultured Desulfocicer sp. | reverse complement strand
AAAAAAAAGGTCTGCTTTAAATAAAAGCAGACCTTTTTAAAATACACATTGTATAATTTGTACATTGTTTGGAAACAATTACTTCCGGTTACCATACTCGGCATAGGACATGGCCGTAAATCGGTAAACCAGATGGGCCATTTTAGAGAATGGCAAAAAGGCAAAGAGATTAAAAATGGCAATGAGATGCAGGTAGTAGATAAAGTAAGAGATATACTCGGCACCGGCCAGACGGCTCATCTCTGTAAGCAGCCCTGTGACACCCAGGGACAGAACCAGACCCAGGATATACCAGTCTTTATAGGATGAAACCTGATCTTTTTTGTCCATGCGGTTTTTGATCATGAGCACACTACCGATGACCAGGGCAGCGCCACTGATATTGGCCAGCCATTTAACCGGATTGAGCTGGGAATATGGCCCAGGCAGGTGGAACACATAAAGAACCACAAAAAAGATATTGGTGACAATGAACAGACCAATAAACGAGTAAAGCACCATCATGTGCGGGGTGGCACGATCCTGATTGGTGGTACACTCGTTAAACTTATCATGTTTGAGAACCTTGGGAAGCACCTTGAGCATGGCCTGTAAAAAGCCTTTGAGTTCCAGTTGTTCTTTATCGGTTTTTCCCTCTGCCACGGCATTGGCATGGATATCCACCACAAATCGTTTCAGGGCCAGGCCAAAAATAATGACCACAAAGCCTGCCAGGGGAACAAAGGTCAGATCCACAAACCAGGTGGAGATGAAATTGGCATGGGCAATGACATCATGTCCGCCATGGGACCATTCCAGACCGAAATTGTGAAACAGTTGGGTCATCCCCTCACCACCGGTGATGGTGATATAGGCCAGGATGGCAAACCAGATGGCAGGGATACCCAGGAGAAAAGGCAGTTTTTTGGGGTCTTTTACCGCATTGGCAAGAACCTTGGGTTGGGCATACTCGTTGATGGCGGCATATCGGATGGCAGCCAGCACATCGCCCGGTTTGGCATCCCTGGGACAAAGGTCTGAACAGTCGCCACACTGGTGGCACAGCCAGATATCGCCATTGGAGATCAGTTTGTCCTTAAGACCCCAGGAGGCAGCGATCATCTCTTTTCTGGGGAAAGGGCTGTTGTCAGGTGCAATGGGACATGCCACGGAACAAGTGGCGCATTGATAGCATTTTTTCAGATCCTCTGCGCCAAAACCTATAACCTCGTCGATGAACGCAAGATCTGGCTGGGCAAGGTATTTTTCACTCATGCTGCGATACCTCCTAAATTTTCGGTATATAATG
>CAYSSE010000187.1:0-6446 GCA_964433355.1 uncultured Desulfocicer sp. | reverse complement strand
AAAGGATTGGGACCCAGACCTTCAATTTCTTCCACAAAGTCACTTAAGAGTCCTGGAAGTTTGTCATATTCATCAATGGCAATCTCTTCGAATCTTACCCGTTCTTCTTCAAGGGCAAGACTTGCCAGGGCATCTCCAATCTTTTTCACCCTTACTTCGGCAAGCTCGCTGCCTTTCATGAAATGGCACTGGTAATCATCGCCGTGTTTACAACCCACAAGGATAACACCGTCCATACCCTGGGCCAGGGCATCTTTGATCCAGATGGTGTTCACAGAACCCAGACACCGCACGGGAATTACCCGGACATCCGGAGAGTAATCAACCCGATTCATGCCCACCATGTCAAGGGCTGGATAGGCATCATTTTCACACACCAGTGCCAGAATCCGGAAGGGAGGCTCATCAAAATCATCTTCCGATGGAACGCCAATGGCCTTTATCTGGGAACCAATACTGTCAATGGTATAATCGGCAAAGGTAATGATTCGTTCCGGGCATGCACCCATGCAGGTACCGCATCTTCTACACCGGGTGGGATTGATTTTGGGTGTCCCCTTTTCATCATCATCCAGGGCACCAAAGGGACACTCCACCGTACAACGTTTACACTGGGTGCATCTCTGGAAAAAGAATTCTGGATAGGTCTTATCACCGGATCGGGGATGAACCGCAACCCCTCGATCTGCCGATGAGATACACTGAATGGCTTTAAGGGCCGCACCCGTGGCATCTTCAATGGACTCTTCAATGGTCATGCTGCGACGGATGGCACCGGCAGCATAAACACCGGTTCTCTGGGTCTCATAGGGGAAACAGATATAGTTTGAATCGGCATATCCACCAAAGATGTCATTGTCCCGGAAGCCCGGACCCTGGCGATAGGCCAGGTTGATAATGGGGTCATCCACAGTGGCAGGTACCATACCAGAGGCCAGAACCACAAGATCGGCCTTGAGGTTCAGGTTGTCTCCCAACAGGGTGTTGGTGGCTTCCACAATGAGGTTGTCGCCGCTCTTGCTGACTTCGGTGACAGCACCCTTGCTCATGAAAATACCACGATCCTGCTGGATACCCTTGTAGAAATATTCCTGTAGTCCCGGGGTTCTCATGTGCTGGTAGATAATGTATGCCTTACCATCGGGATAGTCGTCGCGCACATATTTGGCCTGTTTCAGGGCCACCTGGCTTGTGACGGCACCGCAGTAAGAAAAATCAGCATCATCCTCATCTTTTCCAGGGGACTGGATAAAGACAACAGATTTTGCCTCTTTGCCATCGGAGGGTCTGACTATTTTACCCTTGGCAGCAATTTTTTCAAATTCATCATTGGTGATAACGTCGGGAAGATCAATGCCCAGATGGGCATAGGCCTCTCCCTCAAGTTTGTCTGGACGCCAACCGGCAGCCAGAATCACGGCACCGTAAAGTTCGCCTGTGGGGTCTATGTGAAGTATATCTTCACGACCTTCATTGTACTCAAGGTACTTGGCGTGTTGGGCTTCTGCATCCAGCTCATTGCCCTTTTCATCCAACAGCATTGCTGCTGGCAGTGGAAAGGGAACGTCAAAGGGAATTTTTTCCCCAGGCTTTTTAAAGGTGACGGTGAACTCACCGGGCTGACCGGCAATACGGGCAACTTCTGTGCCGGTTTTTACTTGAATGTTGGGATATTGTTCCAACTCCGCCAGCTTGTCCTGAATCACTGTGGGGATCAAGGCATCAAAGGGTTCCACAACGGGCATCTGGCTGCGCATCTGGGCCGCATATCCACCCAATGCGTTGGTTTTTTCCACAATGGTGACTTCATAACCGGCTTTGGCCGCATCAAGGGCCGCTGAAACACCGGTGATTCCACCACCCAGTACCAGAATTTTTTTGGAAAATGTTTCTGTTTTGTAGGGCACAGGCAACTTTACTTTTTCAACACGGATCATGCCCATTTTGATGTAATCTTCGGCCTTCATCTGAATTCGATCAAAATGTTCTTCATCATCCTTTTGATCTTCGGTGAGTGCCGGATATTTTTCCCGGGAGTGGGGCCATACAACCCCCTCTCTGAGATTGACTCGTTCCACAATACAGCCGTCAAAGTTGAATACATCAAAATTGACCCGGCGGGAACAAGCCCCAATGACCATGGCATTTACCTTACCATCATCCACATCTTTCTGGATGAGGGCAACGCCTTCCTTGCTGCACAGAAATGGGTGGGTCGTACAGTTGACGCCCTCTTCATCGGGAACGTCAACAAGGTCTTCCATGTCAAGGACATCGCCAATGCTGCAGCCAGTGCAGATATATACTCCAAATTTCTTATCCATGGTTATCCCTTACCTCCTCACCAGCGTCTGAATGGCCTTTAATGCCATGCCGGTTGCATTCTGGTTGGATGTTACAACATCAGCGGGTTTATTGGCACACCCGGCACCGAACATACCGCCTTTTTTAAAGTCATTCACGATAAAACCATCTGCATTGAATTGCAGGTCTGCATTGGGTTTATCCACCGATGCGTTGGGCTGCATGCCCGTTGCAAGGACAAGCATGTCCACGGTCTGGCGGATTTTTTCACCGGAAATGGTGTCTTCGGCAACAAGGGTGACATTGCCGGTGGCACTTTCTTCGCCCACTTCGGCAACTTTACCTTTTATAAAGAAGATATTTTTATCTTCTTTCAATTTTTTATAAAAATTTTCGTATTTTCTGCCCGGGGTTCTCAGATCAATGTAGTAGATGTATATTTTGGCTTCGGGATATTGGGCTCTCAAGTAAGTGGCATGCTTTAAAGATGCCATGCAGCAGATGTAAGAGCAATAGGGAAGGTGGTTCTCATCCCTGGAACCGGCACATTGTGCAAATCCGATGGTTTCAGGGGCTTTGTCATCCGATGGACGAAGAATTTTTCCCTGGGTGGGACCATTGGTGGCGGCAAGGCGTTCCAGCATCATGTTGGTGATGACATTCTGGTACCTGCCAAATCCCAGGTTATCAATGCGGGCTGCATCATAGGGTTTCCAGCCTGTGGCCCAGACAATGGCACCGACTTTGAAATCCAGGCTTTTTTCCTGCATGTCAAAGTCAATGGCATCGAACTTACAGGCTTCTTTACATTTTTCCCGGTCATCGGCGCTCATGGACGGGGCAATAACATAGCGTGAGGGGAAGGCCATGTTATGGGGCAGGTAGGCGGCTTTTCGTCGATCCATGCCAAAGTTAAACTCATTGGAGATTTCAGACTCGCACACCTTGGCACATTCGCCACAGGCAGTGCAGTTTTCGTTGACATATCTCGGGCTGATTTTCACCTTTACGGTGTAATCACCCGGGGTGCCATCCACTTTTTCAACCTCGGCCATGGTAAGGACCTGGATTTTGGGATTGTCTTTGATTCTCCGGTAGTTGATTTCAAGTCCGCAGGTGGGGGGGCAAAGCTTGGGAAAATATTGTTTTAATTGTGAAACCCTGCCACCCAGGGAAGGTTCCTTTTCAATCAGGAATACCTCATACCCCACTTCCGCAGCTTCCAGAGCCGTTGTCAGGCCACTGATACCGCCGCCAACAACCATGATGCTTCCGCCGGCCGGGGCTGATTTGTCTGTTGTCATGCTATTCCTCCGTGCATATGTAAAAATAATATGATTTGACTGAGAATCCCGGGAATCAAGGCATGTCATCCGGAATCCTGTGTCCTTTGGAAATTAAATTCGCAAAAAGAAACTCGCCCGTTGCCAGTTTCCATTTGCCAGTTTTTTCATGAAAGGACACAGGGGGTTAAATTCCCATGCGTCAAAATCTGAAAAAACCCCCAGGCACATACAGAATGCACCTGGAGGTTATTGTCTTACTTAAAGAAACTTACTACAACAAGCATCCTGGATTAATCAGCAATGATTTTGTGATAAGGTTCTTTTTTCATGGTCCATGTATCGGTAACTTTGTCATATGTAGAGTTAACAAAGCAGAACCACTCTTCGTCATTCTGACCCATGAAATCACCTCTATAATAGAAACCAGGATATCTGGATTCTTCACGGAAGTTGATGTGACGGGTATGAGCCTGAACTGTGTAGAGGCGATGGTTGATTTCCCAAGCTCTCAGGAGTTCATGGAGATCACCAGCGGCAATTTTCTCAAGATCTTCACGGAACATGGCAAACAGATCGAAGAGAGTTTCAAGGGATTTACCATTGGTCATGTAGTAAGTGGCAGTACCACCACCATACTCATTGGTCATCTTCATCAGACGCATTGCCATACCAGCAGGTTTGCAATAGTGCGGGTTAACCGTCTCATCTGTTGAGTATTCACAATGATCAAGGTAATTTCGAACAGGTTTGTATACGAAATCAACGAGTTCTTCGTCAGTCTCTTTGAAACCGGTAACCTTGTCGCCTTCAGCAGCAAGATACTGCAGCATGGACTTGGCACAAATACGACCCTCGGCATGGGAACCAGAGGAGAACTTATGACCGGAACACCCCACACCGTCACCAGCTGTGAACAGACCACGAGCAGTGGTCATTCTGTTGTAACCCCATTTGTAGCTGTCGGGGACCCAATCTTCTTCAGGACCTGAACACCAGATACCACAGCAACCGGAGTGTGAACCCAGAAGGTATGGTTCGGTGGGCATAATCTCAGAATCTTTGATTTCAGGCTGTGTGTTTGTGGCGCACCAGAGACCTGCCTGACCAACGGACATGTCAAGGAAATCTTCCCAAGCTTCTGACTCAAGATGCTTGAGTTCTTTTTTGCTCATGGTCTCACCCAGTCTTGCAAGGGCGTCTGCGGTCTTCATGATTATGGGACCACGGCCTTCTTTGTACTCTTTCATCATGAGATGGTTTCTCAGACAAGTGGGAGTAACAGCGGCTGTTCCATAAGGCGCATATTTTGCAAGTTCTTCTTTAGTTGCATCAGAAGCGGCATAGTTTTCACCCAGGCCATTAACGGTCTGTGCTTTAAAAAGAAGGAACCAGGCGCCAACAGGGCCGTAACCATCTTTAAAACGAGCAGGGGTGAAACGGTTTTCCATCATGGAAAGCTCAGCACCGGCACGAGCGGCCATGGTGTATGTGGAACCGGCATTCCATACGGGATACCAGGCACGGCCTTTTCCCTCACCAACAGAACGGGGCTGATACACATTAACAGCACCACCGCAGGCACACATGATAACCTTGGCGTTGATGATGTAAACTTTGTTTTCACGCAGGGAAAAACCAACTGCACCAGCTACTCTCTTGGGATCATCTTTGTCATTGAGAATCTCAACGATGAAGCATCTTTCAATGATATTGTCCTCGCCCAGAGCCAGTTTTCCGGCTTCTGCAACGATTCTCTTGTAAGACTCACCATTGATCATGATCTGCCATTTACCGGTACGTACAGGGGTTGCTCCACCCTTTAATGTACCTGATTTCTGGCCTTTTTTACCGTCAAGGTTTTTTCCATCATCGGTTTTCTTCCAAACGGGGAGTCCCCATTCCTCAAACAGATGAACAGAATCATCAACGTGACGACCCAGATCGTAGATCAAGTCTTCTCGAACAATACCCATAAGGTCATTACGAACCATGCGGACATAATCTTCGACTTTATTATCGCCAATATAAGTGTTGATGGCGGAAAGACCCTGGGCAACCGCACCACTTCTCTCAAGAGCTGCTTTGTCGCACAGCAGGATGGATGTATCATCGCTGGCCCATTTTTTTATCTCAAATGCCGTTCCGCAGGCAGCCATACCGCCACCGATAATCAGAACGTCAACATCCCTTTTGTCAACTTCGGGATCCCTTACTGCCTTGAGCTCTCCAATAGGCTTATTAGGTAATGCCATTTATAAATTCCTCCGAATTATTCGTGAAAATAAATTAATCATCAAGTAAGTGATTGATTGTTATGCCAGCTCCTGGGGAGTGGTAAGAACATAACCGTCAGCTTCTTGTGTAGAAAGAAGACCACTGTTGAGGTCTTTACCCTTGAGATCAAGGTAGGCATTGGCCTCGCCTTCCGGAGTCGTTCTGATGGGGAACTTGAAACGTTTTACAACGCCGTTTCTGAACTTACAGGTCCACATGATGTCTTCTGTACCCATCATGGGAACAACGCTGGCTCCCATGGGTACGAAATCAGAGTAGCCACGTACTTCGATGGCCTGGGAAGGGCAAATCTTAACACAGGAATAGCATTCCCAGCACTGATCGGGCTCCTGGTTGTACGCTTTCATTGCGTTGGGATCAAGAACCATAAGGTCATTGGGGCAGATGTACATACATGCTGTTTTATCCCCGCCCTTGCAGCCGTCGCATTTCTCAGCGATTACAAAAGATGGCATTAAAAATACCTCCGTCACACTTTGGTGCAGCGCCCATGTGGGCCCATGCACTGCTGTTAATCATATTGCGACATTCAAACACGTTGTGTCGCACTTCAATATAAAA
>CAYSSE010000186.1:0-7835 GCA_964433355.1 uncultured Desulfocicer sp. | reverse complement strand
AGCCCAATTGGTCTCTTCCATTACCCCTCCCCGGGGGCTCTGCTGAGGTAACCTTAGAGGCTACCTTTTCATATAACATACATGGCTGTAACCACCAGCCACAACGAAAAATGAAAATCTTTTAATTCCAGCATGTTGGTGAGACTTTCTTATAAAAAGAAAACTAACGACAAGGAGTGGAAATGAAAAAATTAAGGCCTGATTCTAACCGTTTTGGTACTTTAATCGTGCTGAATTTCTTGCTTGCCAGTTGTTTTATGATTTGTTTTTCCCAGAGGGTGCAGGCAGATGTGGTCACCGACGGCTCGGTGGGTCCCAATCAATCTCTTTCCGGCCCGGATTTTGTGATACCAGATACCTTGGGAACCACCACCGGAACCAACCTGTTTCACAGTTTCCAAAAATTTGGTATCACCCAGGATCAAAGTGCCACCTTCACCGGCCCGGATACCATTGATAATGTGATTTCACGGGTAACCGGCGGTGAAATATCAAACATAGATGGCCTGCTGCGATCGGAGGTGGGACAGGCAGATTTTTTTTTCATTAACCCCAGCGGGGTTGTCTTTGGTGAAAATGCCTGTGTGGATGTTCCGGCGGCCTTTCATGTCAGTACTGCTGACGCGCTTAACTTTGAAGACGGCTCAGTGTTCAGTGCTTCCTCCCCGGATGCCAGCACATTGACCATGGCCACCCCGGAATCCTTTGGTTTTCTTGGGGCACAATCAGCAAGTATTGAGATAAATGGTGCCCTGCTGGAGTTTCAGCCGGGAAGTCATGTTTCCTTGACCAGTGGGGATATCACCATAAAGGGTACAGCCACCCAGGATGCTGAACTGGTAAGCGAGGCAGGAGAAATTCATCTAACTGCAATGGGTACAACAACAGGAGATGTTCCCATCACTGAAAATTTAATAACAGATCCTGACGGAAATCTGGTCATGAATTCAGCCCGAGTTGAAACCAGCGGTAATGGTGGCGGCTATGTGCTTGTTCAAGCCGGCAATGTTGACATGGATAAGACTATGATTGAAACAAATAATACTGGAGATAATGTTGGCGAAGGGGGGATTTGTTTCATAATCGAAGAAAATTTTTCATTGATCAATGAAAGCTGTCTGAATAGTTATGTTTTGGGTGATGGTGTTTCTGGAAATATTGTTGTAAATGCTGATAAAATGACCATTGATGGTGATGCAAATAAAAATATTACAGGTATTATAAATTATGCACGAACCATGTCCAAGGCTAATTCTGGGAGCGTTGAAATAAATGTCGACGGCCTATTAGAATTACTCAATGGCGGAATAATTGGCACTATTACTGATTCAAAATACGGTGCCGATGCTGGGAATGTGAGAGTTACTGCAGGAATACTTAAAATTGATGGACAGGGAAGTGACGCAGTTACTGGTATTGTAAGTCAGGCCCAAAGCCAACAGGGCTCCACAACTTTCATTAGTGAGTCCGGTGGTAATGCTGGTTCCGTAGATGTCAGTGTTGCTGGCCTTATTGAATTAATAAATCTTGCTCAAATATCAAGTTCTACATGGTCATTAGGTAATTCTGGCAATATTACTGTCAGTGCGGGAGAGATGACTATTGATCGTCAAGAAGGCAAATCCCCTGCTGGAATTATGAGTAATGCTTACGCTGGTTCCAATGGGAGGGCAGGATCAGTGAAATTAGAGGTTGATGGATTGTTAAAGTTAATCAACGGTGGTCAAATTACAAGCAGTACATTTGCGAAAGGAGATGCTGGAAGTATCATTGTTAATGCGGGAGAAATAAGCATTGATGGGTGTGGTCATGATACTCACTTGACTGGTATTTCAAGTTCCGCTTATTCAGAGTCTGAAGGTAACGCTGGTGAAATTAGAATATCAGTAAATGGTCTTATGGAGCTTATTAATAACGGCATCATAACAAGTTCCACATGGTCAAAAGGTGATGCTGGAAATATTATAATTGATGCTAACGAAATAAATATTGATGGATATGGTCATAATGAGCAAGTAACTGGTATTTCAAGTTCAGCTTATTCAAAGTCTGAAGGTGATGCCGGTGAAATTAGAATATCAGTAAATGGTCTCATGGAGCTTATTAATGACGTTGAAATATCAAGCAGTACATGGGCCAAAGGGAATGCAGGCGGTGTTACTGTTAATGCTGGTGAATTAAGAATAGATCATCAAGGCGGAGAAGGAGCGACCTGGATTCTAAGCACAACAATTTCAGGGTCCGAAGGCAACGCTGGGATAGTGAAAATAAAAGTTGAAGGTTTGATGGAAGTTATTAATGGAGCAGATATTTCAACCACAACATGGGGAAAGGGAAATGGGGGGAATGTGTTTATCGAAGCTGCTGAATTAATAATAGATGGAACCGGTAAAGATTCAGATGTAGGTATTGGAAGTAATGCCAGGCTTGGGGAGGACGCTGAAGGGAATGCAGGATCCGTGAATATAACCGTTAATGGTTCGTTGAAAATAATAAATGGTGCCCAGCTTGCGAGCTCGACATTTGCAAACGGAAATGCCGGTAACATAATCGTTAATGCGTCTGATTTGTTTCTTGATTCAAGCTATATTAAAGGGGCTGCATTTTCTGAAACAGGGGGATATGTTGGTAATATTTCAATCAATTCGGATTCTGTGACGCTCTTGAATAACAGTAAAATTACCATTGCCGCAAATCAGACGCTTTCCACCGATAAAATTGCAGAGATGCCTCAAAGATCAATTACTATAAATACCAAGAACCTCTATCTTGATCAAAGTTCCACCATTAGCTCTGAAAGCACTCAAAATGTTCCGGCAAGTGAGGTTAATATCCATGCTAACAACATAACACTAAAAAATAACAGTAGCATAACCACCTCTTCCAATGATGCCGATGGTGGTACTATTACTATCCAGACTGACAGTGTGTTCCTGAATGACAGTCTCATTACCACATCAGTGGCAGGCATCACCGGCAGTGGTGGAGACATCACCATCCAGGGTATCAGCAAGGATGGAGGTATCATCCCGGCAGATGCCCTTGCCATGAAAGGGGGATTCATCCAGGCCAACACCGCTGCCGCTGCCGCAGATGCCAGTGGAGGTAATATCACCATCATTGCCCGGGCAGTGGTTTCCGATTTTCTGTATGAATTCCAGGTAGGTGGCGAAGAACGCCAGGAATTCCAACCCGGCCAATATCTAAACGTCATCCAGGCAGCATCTGAGGGAGGGGAGAGCGGTAATATTAACATCACCGCCCCAGAAATAGACATCAGCGGATCCCTTGCCAATGTGGGCACCTATTTTGTAAAACCCGCCCAAATGGCGACCAACCCCTGTGTGGCCACCATCGGCCAGACGACAAGTTCCCTGATCCAGGGAGGCCGGGGGGGCATTCCAGAAACCCCGAACGATCTTTCCTCCGTATCCTACATGGGCCATCGCCTTGACCAAATATTCAATGAGGATAACTAAATGCGAAAAACATTTTCCATCAGCCTGATCTCTTTTCTGCTTATCATTGGCTTTTGCTGCCCAGTCCAGTCGGGTCCTGTAAAAGATTTGAGCAAGCCGTCACCAACGGATCAACCCAAACTGCCGGATTATCTGCCAGATAAACAGGACAAGGACGTCATTCTGCCCCCCCAGCCAGAGATAAAGGGCAGCGCGCCTGCCACCCCTTTGTTTGTTCTCACTGATGTCGTGTTTGAAGGCAATACAGTCTTTTCAGATGTGGAACTTGCAAAAACAGCGTCAAAATTTATCCAGCAAAAGGTCTCCCTGGCCGACCTTGAAGAGCTGCGATATCAGGTAACCCGCCTGTATGTGGACAAAGGATATCCCAATTCCGGAGCCATTTTAAAACCCGGACAAAAAGTAACCGACGGGGTCATCACCTACACCATTCTGGAAGGTCGCTTAAACGACATTCGCATTTCCGGCAATGACAGGCTCCACCCCGAATACATCCGGCAACGGGCCTGGCCTGATCCCACCCTGCCATTTAACACCCTGGTCCTCCAGGAACAGTTTCAGATGCTGCTCCAGGATCCGTTGATCAAACGCATGCAGGGTAAAATTTTGCCCGGAACCAGACCCGGAGAGGCAGTGCTGGATCTGGGGATCACCCGGGAACCCCCCTACGAAATGCACGTTTCAGCGGACAATCACACCTCCCCCAGCCTGGGCGCGGAACATTATTTCATGGGCGGCACCATTCGCAACCTCACCGGCTGGGGGGATGCCCTTTTTCTCCAGGCAGGGCTCACAGAGGGAACCGGAGAGTTCTCTGGCAGCTTTTCCATTCCCCTGAATGCCCAGAACACCCTGTTAACATTGGATTACAGCCGCAGTAAAAATAATGTGGTGGAAGCGCCTCTGGATGACCTTGATGTGGACAGCCAGATAGAAACGGCAAAAATATCCATAATGCACCCGTTTCTTCACTCGCTTCAACGGCGGTTTGATCTGGGGGTTGCCCTGGAAACCCAGAAAAATGAAACCGCTATCATGGATGAACCCTTTTCCTTTTCAGAAGGATATGTGGACGGCAAGGCCAGGGTAACAGCCCTGCGGTTAATTCAGTCCTTCCAGGACCGGGGTCTGAACCATGCCCTGGTGCTTCGCTCCACCTTCAGCTTTGGGGTGGATCTCTTCGGGGCCACGCTCAATTCCGGTGACACCATAGACAGCCGGTTTACCACCTGGCTGGGTCAGTTCCAGTACGCCCATCGCCTTGGCGAAAAACTGGGGCAGGTGATTTTCAAGGGAAATGCCCAGCTGGCCGCCGACAATCTGATCTCCATGGAGCAGTTTTCCGTAGGCGGTACCACTACTGCCCGGGGATACCGGGAAAATGAAGTGGTAAGGGACAATGGGTACACCCTGTCTGTGGAATGGCAGGTGCCGGTGTGGCAGAAACAGGCTGCCAACGGGGATGTGAGATTGTTGCAGATCGCTCCTTTTATTGATTATGGTGCCGGGTGGAATAAGGGCGACAGCTTTAATGAAAGTGATCTGCCCTCAGCCGGTGTGGGCCTTTTGTGGACAAGTCCCATGATCAATGCCCAGTTGTACGTTGCCCATGGATTTGAAGATGTGCCATCCGAAGAAGAATATGATCTCCAGGACGACGGTATCCACTTTAATATTTCAATTAAACTTTTTTAAAGGAAATTCCCATGGCTGGAAAAACATATGAAAAATGGATTGTGTGGGGAGTGATTTTGCTGGGTCTTGTGATTTTTCAAACTGGCAGCCTCCATGCCGGACAAGATGAAGAAAGCCTTTCCTTTCAGGATGATTATGCCGCTGCCATTGAACACTGGAGCCAGGTGCTGCCCTATGCCAAAAACAAAGAAGAGATAACCACGCTGCTGAGACGGGGCGAAGCCTACCGGGGACTGGGGGATTTTTCAAAAGCCCGGAGTGATTTTTCAGCGGTCCTTGAAAAATCAAAATCTGGTAAGCATCCCTTGTTGGAAATAGTGGCGGCCCAGTCCCTTGGATACGTCTATGTTCTGGAGCAGACCCCAGATCTTGCAGAACCACTTCTGACCGTTGCCTTTAAAAAAGCAATGTCATTGGATCAGCATGCCCTTGCCGCGTCCTGTGCCAATCGGCTGGGAACCCTGTTGTACAATCAAGGGCAATCTGCAAAGGCACATGAGCGGTATATTGATGCCCTTGAACTCAGCCAAAGGGGAAATGATCCCGGCCTTAGTGCAGCGATTTACCGGAACCTTGCCCGCATGGAAAAAACAGATGTGCTTGCTATGGATCATCTGGCTGCTGCAAGACAAATGGCAAGGGATATCTCATCCCCAGTCGAACGGGCCACTCTGCTACTGGGGATTGCCGCCGAAGCAGGTGCAAGATCTTCCTTAAATAAACATCTGTCCTTTCGGTACGATGCTTTGCAGGAAGCATTGTCTCTTGCCGTTTCTGAAGGCTCTGCCCGATTAACCTCCCTGGCTGCCGGACACATGGGCAACCTCTACGAAACCCAGGATCGGTTCAAGGAAGCCCAGTCCCTCACCGAACAGGCCCTTACGGCGGCACAGACCCTGGATGCCAATGACCTGTTATTAAAATGGGAATGGCAGTTAGGGCGGGTGTTGCGGGGCCAGGGACAACAAAAAAAGGCCATCTCGGCATTGTGGCGGGCCGTGTACTATATCCAGACCATTCGCCAGGATATTCCCAGCAATGCCGGTGAGGGATGCATGTCGTTCCGGGAAAGTCTTTCCCCCATCTATCTGGAGCTTGCGGACATGCTGCTTGTGCAGTCCGGTGAAGAAACGGATGCCACAGAAGTCCAGAATCTTTTAAAAGAAGCCCAGCAGGCCGTGGAAAGTGTCAAACAATCCCAATTGCGGGATTATTTTAAAGACCCCTGCATTGATGCCTTAAGTCGACAGATTGAATCCCTTTCGCCGGGTACTGCCGTGATTTATCCCATTATTTTGTCCGATCGCCTGGAACTGCTCGCCGATATCGGGGGAAAACTACACCGCAAAACCGGTGCCATCAATAAACAGGAACTGGAACAACGCATCACCCTGTTGGCCAGCAATCTTCGTAATTTTTCATTCCACAAAAAATTGAGTCAACAGATTTACACCCAATTGATTACCCCTCTGGAATCCTTACTTGAGCAGCATAAAATAGACACCCTGATTTTTGTGCCGGACGGGGTGTTTCGCATGCTGCCCATTGCCGCCCTGTATGACGGGGAAAAATTCCTTGTGGAAAAATATGCCGTGGCAACGGAACCCGGCCTGTCCCTGCTGGACCCCAAACCCCTTCCCCGTGGGGACATGAAGGCGCTTCTTGCGGGGATGAGTCAGCCAGGGCCTGTGGTTCTGGATCTTCCTAAACCGCTTTGGGATGCACTTTGTCGCACCGAGATAGACCCCATGAACCGGGGCATTCGCGGGGTATCCCTGAAAATCAGAAATGGTGACAAGTTTGCCACCACCACCACTTTTTCCTCCTCCTCCTCCTCCTCCTCCTCCTCCTCCTCCTCCTCTTCTTCAGCAGCAGCAGCATCATCATCATCATCATCATCATCATCATCAGCAACAGCAGCAGCAGCAGCAGCAGCAACCCCCGCCCCCTCATCACAGAAAAATGACATGGAACATGTAAAAAAGCTCCTTGCTCTTCCCGGCGTTGACAAGGAAATCGAATCCCTTTCCAAAAGCCTGCCCAATCAAACCCTGATGAACAAGACCTTCCTCATGGAGTCGTTTTCCAAAGATCTCAAACAAGCGGATTTCAGAATTGTCCACATCGCATCCCATGGATATTTCGGGGGAACCCCGGAGCAGAATTTTATCATGACCTATGATAAATGCCTGAACATGAACCAACTGGAAGCCAATATCAAGCCAAAGCAGCTGGCAGAGCATCCAGTGGAACTGATCACGTTAAGCGCCTGTCAAACCGCTGAGGGCGATGACCGTTCCCCCTTGGGCCTTGCCGGGGTTGCATTAAAATCCGGGGCACGCAGTGTCATGGGGTCTTTGTGGCCAGTATCCGATCAGGCCACCCAGCAGCTGTTAACCGACTTTTATCTGAATCTTAAAAATCCAGATTTGTCAAAGGCCGAGGCGTTGCGCCGGGCCCAAGTGAAACTGATAAAGACAGACGGGTTTGAGCATCCGTTTTATTGGTCTGCTTTTATTTTGGTGGGGAATTGGCTGTAAGCACGACTCTTATATAACGGGCATGTCCTGCCGGATACAACGAATATTGAAAATGATATCATGCCGCCCCCCCCCCCCGACGGGCAATGGGCCCGGCCCGGAACCGTAGACGGCCCAATTG
>CAYSSE010000185.1:0-7890 GCA_964433355.1 uncultured Desulfocicer sp. | reverse complement strand
CTCTTATGATGATAAGGCGGGATGGAATCACTATCTTGCTGCAAACGATATTATTATTTAAACCATCGGATTTTAACAAATGAATATTATTCTTTTACTAAATTCAGTTTTAGGCAAAAAAATTGCAGCAAGTCAAGTGAAATTCCATAATAAGTGAAATCAGGGGTTGGTCATAACATGGGCCACTTTGAACCAATTTTTTTTGATCTAAAAATAAAGTCAGTAATTACAACTAATTGACAATAACAAATATTCAGTTCCCGTATAGTGGCCCATCTTATGAGCAACCCCGTGAAATCGCTTGATGAATATTTTTGCTAATTCTGTTTTGAACCCAACTCCATTGTATATATTGTCTGTTTGAACAGGTAGTTATACTCCATATGGTATTGGATCATGCGAATTTCAAATCAATTTTTAATTTGTCGACGGTATTGTTAATGTGGGGCAATATTTTTTTAATTGCGGGATGAAAGAATCAGGCCGCAAAAAATTAAGACCCCCCCTGCCAAATGATAGGCAAAAAGGCGTTCTCCCAAAAAGAAATATGCAATGGCAGAGGTGAAAACCGGAATCAGGTACATAAATACCGAAGCCGTGGCAGACCCCACGGTATTAACCCCATAATTCCAGCAAAAATAAGAAAGAATCGAAGGGCATATACCCAGGTATATGAACATCCATACAATGGTCCAATTGACTTCAAACCCTTTGTAGAGAAAATATTCCCCTATGTAAAACGGCAGGATGCACAGGGTCCCTAAAATAATAGTCATGGTTAAAAAGGAGATGGGGGAGATGGGAATCCCCTTTTTTTTAAGCAGAACTGAATATAATGACCAGGATGCAATAGAAACCAGTATCAGCAGATCTCCCGGGTTAAAATGAAACGTGGCAAACCTTGCAAATGACCCCTTGGAAATAATGACCACCACCCCGCCAAGGGAAACCATGATGCCCAAGGTCTGGCGCATTTTGGGCCGGTGTCTGAGGATCATCCAGGCAAAGGTAAGGGTCATGGCCGGCATGGCAGCCACCACAAGGGCAATATTGGTGGCCGAGGTATATCGGGCACCCATGTACAACACTGAATTGTAAATTGCCACACTGGTAATGGACAACACCACTAAAGAACCCAGGTTTTCCCGGATGGCATTGATATCCCTTTTAAGCCCTTTGAATGCAAAGGGAAAAATAAAGATCAGGGCCACAAGCCACCTGAAAAAGGATAATGCCATGGGCTGTATCTGGGAGATCGCCCCTTTGGCTATGACCGTGTTAATGGCCCAGAAGAGGACTGCAATGCCAAGACCTGAAAAGGCCAGAAACACCTTGTTGGGGAGGATAAATTTATGGTTCATTCTTAATATTCCCTATTATGGGTTAAAAACCGGATAATGATCCTGGTATTCAATTTTCTCTGCCGGTAAGGGACCCTGACGATAATAAATTACCAAATTATAATTTAATATCAGCATACTAAGTACCCATGTATATGTTTTTCGGTATTTCACAGAGATATACCATTGATATTTATGAGTTTTATTTTGAGGAATATATGCTCGGGTACTTAACTCCCTATTCGCTTATTTATTTTATGCAATCATTAATTTAAATACCACAATATATTGTGGTTAGTCGATTTAAAAACATGATTAAAAATCAAAAAAGACCAAAACATAATTTCAAAATGTACAAATTTGTTAAATTTTGTTTGATAACAATGCCTGATCTTTAAAATTAATGGCTACCCACTTAAGGCGGAATATTCTCAAGGTTTTTTATGTGGATAATTAGCTTTTAATCCCTAAAATCAAGGCTGCTAAGACACTTGATTTAAAAGGCTGTCCCGCCTTAAGTGGGTAGCCAAATTAATGATTCAAACCTTAAAATAAGTGAATGGGGAGTATTAAGCTGGATATACTGGTAGTCTATATCCGGGTAAGGCCCTAAGTGGATTCAAATTTGGATTGTCAGTCCGACAACCTTGCGCAGTCATTGCTGTCAAGGGCGTTCAGATAGGTTTTCAATGCCTCAATACCGGTGAGTTGGTGTGTTGTCCCGGGCAGGCACAGGTGGGAAGGGATTTTAAAGGACAGGGGCAGGGTGGGGGGTACGGTGGTATCTCCGGTCTGATTCCAGATGATGCCGGAAAGATAAATGCCCGCTGTTTTAAGATTTTTGTATATCCGTTCTGTTTCAGACAGGGCCAGGGGATTGGGGTTGAGAACCACCTTTATGGACACCTGATCCTGATCCTGAAATCGTTTTTCCAGTGCCTGATAATTTGCCTTCATCTCATTTATTTTTTTTAAAATTTTATCCCGCTCATAGGTCTTTCCCACCAGCTTCACCCGGTTAACAATTTCTTTTTTCCGGTTGATTTCTTCTCTCAGCGTCTGGAGCTGGCTCATCCACCGATGGGAAAGGGCGGGTAAGTTGAAAAACTTCACAGACAGGGCCGTGGGGGGCATGTCAAAGATAATCAGATCCAGATGATTCCAGGTTTCTAATAGCTGTTCAAAGGCCATGATCAGGGCATGCTCTTCAAGGCCCGGTGAAAATTTTAAAATGTCAAAATGTTTTTCCAGATTAAAGGCAGTGAGATAGGAGTAGTTTTTTTTCAGGGCTCGCTGGGTCTCCTTGAGATATATTTGAATCATGCGTTCCTGATCAATTTCCCCGGCAAACAGGTTTGGGACAATTTTTTTGGGGGTATGACCCAGCGGGATTTCAAAAATATCAGACAGGTTGTGGGCGGAGTCCATGGACACCACCAGGGTTTTTTTACCCTTCATGGCGGCGGCAAGGCCAGCCAGGGAAGACACCGTGGATTTTCCGGTGCCCCCCTTGCCCATATAAAAAACGATGTCAGGTTGTTTCATGTGTGATCCTTAATGCCATGTGTGTCAGGGCATGACTGTCATTCAGGTGGTGGGAGGGTCAGGAGACGTCAAAAATAGAAAAAAGGTGGGATAAGGGTTCGTTGGCCGTGTCGATTTTGTCCATCATGAGCATCATCTCCCGTTCCATCAGGGGCAGCAGTGCAAGGGATATCTGCATGGGAGGAGAAGGAATGCCCACAAACGCTCCCTGGACCAGCAGGGCAAACACATGTTCCAATTCTTCCAGCTCCGGCTCCAGTGTTTCCACGGCCTTGTTTCTTGCCACTGAGTCCGCAGTTTCCCACAAGGCCAGTAGCCGCGCTTTGATTTTTCTGGAAATGGATTCAATGGGCTTTTCGGCGCTTTTTTCATCTGATTCTGAATATTCGTTTATCAAAATCAATTCTCCTTTGGGAGGGATAGTAATAGTAAATGGCATAAAGGGCCATGAGAAGGGTGGCGGAAACATAAAATTTTTGGAGTTCCAGAACCAGGGCAGTGATGCCAAGATAGGGAGTTACCATGGCACTGATGAGAAGTTGCCGCTGGAATCGAAAAAAAGCGGTTGTGCTGACCTTGCCTTCCAGCGCGGCTTTTCTGGCAAACAGGGTTCGAAGCAGGAGCGGAAGGACAAGGCCCATCAAAACGGCTGTCACAAAAACCAGGGGGGAAAAATAAACCGGTACCCTCATCACAGGGATCAGGGGGATGGAAAATCCTTTTTCAAAGAGGCCCATAGTTACGATACTCAACACCACGGGCACCAGTGCTGTGAGATATATTTTTTTTAATGAAGCGGTCACAATACTCTCTTCTCTCCGGTTTTTAAAATCACTGGATTTCATCAAAATACGGATATAGTCATTGACAAAAATGTGCTAAGTACCAATATATATTTTTCAACATTCAATGAACACAAGTCATTGATATTTTTAATTTTAATTTTGAAGAATATATGCTCGGGTACTTAAAGCCCCCGCTGGTGTTTTACTGTCTGTATCCTCCAGCAGGGGCTTTGATTGTAAGATCTCAATAACCCGGGGTGATAAAGCCTGCTTACCCTTTAAACGCTGGGTGTTTTTCAAAAGAATGTTCTGAATGCCCGGGCTTATTGAGAACTTACCTTTGATTAATAAAGGATTAAACCATTGTTTCTTCTGGTCGTTCAACTTCGCCGTCAATGTTGAAAAATCGAATCAGGCCTTCAATGGAAATCCAGACGGCAATAACCAGGACGATGAGGTTAACCGTCTGGAGCAGCATGTTGTGCTGGGTGCCGAAATTGGTCTGGTTGACGATGAGTGCCCAGATGGTCATGAAAATCATGAACACCGCCGGAATGCCGGAAACCATCCATTTCATCCCGCCTTTTTCCTTGAGGTAAACGGTGATGATGATCAGGGCCAGGGCCGCCAGGGTCTGATTCACCGCACCAAAAAGAGGCCACAATTTTAAAGCCCCTTTTCCGCCGGCACCCGATGCAAAAGCCAGGGCCAGGGCGGAAAGGACGGCAATGGAGGTGGCCACATATTTACCGGTGAGAAAATCCATTTTAAAGTTACTGAAAAGTTCGGCTACGATGTATCGCTGGATACGGGTGGCGGTGTCCAGGGTGGTACCGGCAAAGGAGGCCACAAATACCCCCATGATGACGATGGCAAAGCTCATGGGGAGACCCGTGGCTGCAATCATGTTGGCAGCACCGTTAACAAAGGCGCCCACCTTGGAACCAAGACCTGCAGCAGCGGCCCAGGAAGAATAATGGGTGGTCCATGCGGCAATTCCCACCAGGGTTTCTCCGGATTTTGTGGTATATCCCATGCCAATGCCCGCGGATACGGCGATGATCACCAATATCGCCAAGGCCCCTTCCATGAGCATGGAGCCATATCCCACAAACAGGGAATCGGTCTCTTTTCTCACCTGTTTGGCAGACGTGCCCGACGAAACCAGCGAGTGAAAGCCAGAAATAGCCCCGCAGGCAATGGTGATGAATAAAAACGGCCACATGGGCGGTGCCTGGGCCGGGGTGGCCTGGATGGCCGGGGCAACGATTTCAAGATGGCCCCCAAAGGCCGAGGCAAAGACGCCTATAATCATCAAAAACATGGCAATGACCAGCTGATGTGAGTTGATGAAATCCCGGGGTTGGAGCAGAGTCGTCACCGGCAGGGTGGAGGCGATGAAAGCATAGATCAACAAAATGATAGTCCACACACCCGTGGCAGGTATGCCGGCCACAGCGGGCATTTTAATGGGCATGTAAGCACCAATGGCCACGGTGAGATACATGACAATCACCGCGATGATGGACCAGGTCATGATATTTTTGCCTTTTTTGTAAATCAGGTGGCCCAGATATACGGCAATGAGTACCTCAAACCACACAGGAAACACGGCAGCCGGATAGATGGCAAAGACCACGGCAATGACCAGACCGAAAATAGCAATGACGATCCACAATTCCAGAAAAACCAGGATAAAGAATAGGAATCTTGTGCGGTTATTTACATATTTTGCGGTGTAATCGGCAATGGATTTGCCCTGGTTACGCATGGAAATAATCAGAGATCCGAAATCATGCACCGCGCCCATGAAAATACTACCCACAAATACCCATATCAGGGCAGGAACCCATCCCCATATAATGGCCACCGCAGGCCCCACAATGGGACCGGTACCGGCAATGGATGTAAAATGGTGACCAAAGATCACCTCTTTGTTGGTGGGGACATAGTCTACCCCGTCTTCCATTGACACGGCCGGTGCAATGGCATCTCCTGAGAGTTTAAAAATTTTATTACCGATGAATTTTCCATACAAGTTATACATGGCAAGATAACCCACAAAGGACACCACCATAATCAATAATGCATTCACGAACACACCTCCAAAAGGTTTTTATATTCGATGATTCGTTTTTTTATGTTGACCTGGAAGAGAGTTCAGTCGCTGCCAGATGTCAGCTCAAAAAAGGTGATCACCGGGTTTATAGATAATTGCTTTTTCCCGTCGGATAGAGGGCATTGTTCGATTGAATTCATTTTTACAGCCCTCTCCCCCATAGACGGAGCACTTGATACTTTAATATCTCCTTTAATGCCTTGTTTTTAACATGCGTAGAGCTATTTTAAATTGTTTTTTACATACTCCTCTGGTGTGAACACTGTCAAGGATTAATTACCGGGGAGATTTATATTTCAAGTGGGTCAAAAAACCAGATACGGTAGGCCCGTCTCATCCTTGAGCCGCTTGCAGAAATAAAAAGGTTCAGATAATATTGTTACATGTGCCGATGGCGTTCTTGTACGCATCAATATTGGTAGGGTGCATTTCCATTTTTCCGGTCGGTGTTTTAACTATTTGATATGTCAAAATATAATTTTGAATCAACGCAAATGTTCGGCTTGGTACCGGGGAAATAGGAATGTGGGTTATATGGTATTGCTGTGTGCGAAAAAATTATTTCTACAAAACGCTGTCTTGCTAAATTTTTGGAATCTAATATGAGCCAGATGTGTTTACAAACTGTAAAAAAAAATGACACGGGTTTGATGTTTTTCGGAGGGAAGATCATATGGTTCCTGATTTATGAAAGACTGAAATTCCCAGAATTGGGCTGGTAAAATTGGATCATTGAGACATGGTCTATCGTAGAATGTATGGGTCTCACAGAAAGGTCAAGCCATGTGCTTAGGACTTCAAATTTTATAACTTGAACGAAATAGCGTGTCTTTCAGCCCATCTACCGCGTTGCATTAAAGGCCAAATAGGGCAGAGCTATTAAAGCTTTAATGCGCCGTGTAGATGAAGCACCAGATTTTATAAACTGGTCTGCGTTATTTCTGTCCAACTTATTTCATCTACGCTTCTTAAATGGCACAACATTTGCTTTTGTGAAGGGATCAAGGGCAGTCATGATTGTTATGTTTCCTCGTCATTCTGCCTCAGTTGATGACCGGTGGGACTTTTTGTGATTATCGGTCACTATTGATTCAACCCTGAAATGGAAGGAGGAAATTATGAAAAAAGACTCGGACACCATGGTATACAACCCCGGGCAATATGGGAAAAAACGTTTGAGTGCTGCCCAGTGGAGCAATGCGCACATCCAGAAATGGAAGGCTCATCAGGCAAGTGATGTAGCTGAGAATTCACCGGCTTTGGATCATCCAGTGATCTGTTTTTCACGAAAAATTGGTGGAGGAGCCCTGGAAATAGCCGATATTCTGTCGGAGAAAATCAACTTCCGGGTCATTGATCGGGAGATCCTTGAGCACATGGCAACTCAGGTAAATCTCACGGAAGAGACGGTGGCTTTTTTTGATGAGCGGTATCCGGGCAGAATGAGTGAACTGCTGGCCATGCTCACCACGGAAAAATCATTTATCAAAAGCGATTATGCCCGCCAGCTTGCAAAATCGGCCATTGCCCTTGCCGATCTTGAGCCCACCATATTTGTGGGCAGGGGATTGCATTTGATTCTTCCCCGGGAACGGGTTCTGGCCGTGCGGTGTATCTGTAGCCAGGAATTCCGGGTAAAACGCCTGGCAGATCAACTGGGTATCGGGCAGAAACGTGCACAAGATCGACTCAGTGAGATTGATAAAGAGCAGCGGGATTTTTTTAAACGTATCTACCAGAAAAAAGATGCCAGCCCCTATGAGTTTGATCTGGTGATCAACAGAGATTATATCTCCAACGCCGAAGATGCCGCTGCCGTGGTGGCCTGCGCCTATGAACGTAAATTTAAAAAATCTTAAGACTTGATACTCCCGGCCATTTTCTGTGCACTGACTGTCTTTTAGTCGGTGCATGGAGATTTTTTGAAAAATGCCCTATCTTCTTGTATTTTATTTCTCATTTCAGTATGTTTCCTAACCGTATGAACCGCAACAGGCCAATATCCCCTTGGTTTGAAACGGCATGGTTATAAACACTGAAAAATTATATCTGCATAGGAGAGCATATGGGTAAATGCATCAACCACCCCGACATAGAGACC
>CAYSSE010000184.1:0-7932 GCA_964433355.1 uncultured Desulfocicer sp. | reverse complement strand
GATTCAAAATGGGTCTGGAAAACAAATTGTTGAATCCCTACTTTGGATGCTTTTTCTTTGAATTCGGCAAGGATTTTCACAAGACCTGCCTGGATTCTCATGGGAAGATAAACCGGAAGTCTGGTACCCAGTCTCACCCTTAGGATCTGTGCGTATTTTTCCCCTTCTTTTCTGTTTGCATTGGCGGCCACTTTTCTTTTGGCCATCTTATAAACGCTTTGAAGAATCTTTCGAATGGTCTTATTTGTGCTCATGAGGGCATCGCCACCGGTGATGAGAATGTCCCTTAATTGTGTATCATGTTCAAAATAGGTTATGGAGGTTTCCAGGCGAGCTTCCGATGAGGATTTGGCTTGTAATTTTTCAAAATCAAAATTCAAATCACCCGATTGAAACCCGTACATTCTCTGGCAGATGGAACACAAGCCCCCACAGGCACGGCCCATACTTTTGGGAATTAAAATGGCGACATTGGGGTATCGTCTGTGAATGCAGTCGTCCGGAACGATCCAACCAGCAGCATTGGGTTTTCCCGGCTCTACAATATCTTCCTTTTCCCAGGCATTAATCTTTCCAAATTCAGCAACCAATTCCTTTGAATAGATAACATATTGTCGGATGGCAAGATCAGCTCCCAAAGAAACAGGGCTGGCCTGGGTGTCCAAAAGTGACAGGTAATAGGGGTTGACAAAAAAGGGTATGCCAGCCCGTTGGGCTTGTTTCAGGGTATCCATTGTTTCTCTGTCAAGGGAGAAATCAAGCATTTTATTCAGATCTTCAGGAGTTCTGACTGCAAATTTAAGATGAAATTTATGATCATTCCACCATGTTTTGGCAAGGGCCAATTTTTTCTGCCGGGACATTCCTTTTGTAAAGCAAAAACGCTTACTTTTTACACTTCGTTCATCAATCATTTGAATGATGCTTTTCAGTATCCGGAGCTTGTTTTTTTTCCGTTGCTCGATGACCGCAGGATCAAGACCTGATGAATATCGATCCATCCAGGTTGCAATTTCAAGTTTATGGGGGTCTGGGGATACATTTCCTGCAAACTGCCTAAACAGGTGAATCATATCATCAAAATAGGCAGGCGTGCCTCCGCCGGTTCCCTTGCGGGCACATTGCATGAGAATGGCAAAGGGAACATTTTCCACAATTTCGCCTTTGAGATTGGGATCACTAAATTGCCTGCCCGAATGCTGGATATAATCCAGGATACGAATGGCAGCATAGTCTTTGGATCTGAGTTTTTCAAGCTGGCCGTGGCCGGTTTCTTTGCCCAGATAATAGGCATATGCTGGTTTGTTTTCCCGGAGAACCTCCAGAGCCCAGGCTTTTAATTTTTTCTTGGCCTGGCTAATGGTTTTAGACGTGTCAATGATATCAAAAAGACCGGGGTTCTCTTTGAACAATTGCTGCATAAGCCTGTATGCTTTTACATTGGGCAGTGTTTGTTTTAATTCGTTTAAAAATGGCACAATATTTCCTTTATTGGTATCTCCCGCCCATTCCTGTGGGCTAAGTACCCTAACATATATTCCTCAAATTAAAACCCATAAATATCAATGGTATATCTTTTTGGGATACCGAAAAACATATGTATGGGTACTTATCCTAAATATGAAAATTCATTTTGTGTTCGCGAGGGGTCACAAAGGTTCGATAGTTTTCCCACTCAGCGGTTTTCAGTGCCATGTATTGGCAATAAAGTGGATCTCCCAGAAAATTTTTAAGAAATGAGCTGTTTTCAGCTTCTACCAACGCTTCAAACATATTACGGGGCAGAAAATTTGTGTCCATGAGGTGGGCAGCGCTCTCCGTATTATAGAGGTTCCCCTTATCAGGAGTTCCACAATCTATTTTCTCTCGAATTCCCTGAAGTCCCATCCCGATTAAGGTTGCAATTTGCAGATAGATATTACCGGAAGGGTCTGGCGATCTAATTTCAATTCTGGTGTCCTTTGCGCCTTCAGCATAAGGAACCCTGACCATGGAGCTGCGATTTTTTAAACCCCACCCTCGGACAATGGGAGCTTCCTTACCGATTACATAGGCTTTATAAGAGTTGAAAGAGGCAGCCATAATGATCGATGTTTCTCTTGCATATTTAATAATACCACCGATGAAAAACCGTGCTATTTCACTGAGGTTATCAGATTCGTTGGGTTTGTAGAACAGGTGATTCCCTTCAAGGTCTTGGGCGGATATATGAATGTGAAGCGCATTTCTATTGAAACCGTTAAACGGTTTGGGCATAAAAGTGGCGTGCAAATCTTTCTCATGGGCCACCCGCTTGGTGATATAAGAAAATAAAACAGTTCGATCCGCAGTGCTTAAAGGATCCAGGCAAGACAGATTAATCTCATGCTGAGAAGGGGTGACTTCATAGTGCATTTTTTCAAATTGGATCCCGCACCGCTTTAACACCGCCACAATATCCTTCTTAACAGACTCTCCCTTATCTCTTGGATCCGTGTGGAAGTATCCAGCATTATCGGTATGGATATCTTTGCTGAATTCATCGCCTGTTAACAGAA
Source organism: uncultured Desulfocicer sp. (assembly GCA_964433355.1). Taxonomy (GTDB): domain Bacteria; phylum Desulfobacterota; class Desulfobacteria; order Desulfobacterales; family Desulfobacteraceae; genus Desulfocicer. Next base: position 5,395 of record CAYSSE010000184.1, on the reverse strand, counting down.
AAAATTCATGCTCCGGGGCTGTCATAAAACGAACGCCAAACTCGTCTTCTGCTTGTTGAACAACCCGCTCCAATAAAGCCCTGGGATCCAATAGAGATCTTTCGCCATACTCTTCATTTATCTTGCCGATTAAAAAACCGAGGTTTTCCTGGGCAAAGGGCACTCGTCTAAAGGTCTCTGCCAGGGGAATCAGGAGCTTATCACTGTTGTCAACCGTCCCGTAACCCGGGACAGAGCTTCCATCAAAACCAACCCCCTTTTTAAAAAAGGATTCAGTATCTCCTGGATTTACCTGAAGGGTAACAGAGCGTCCGTTGAGGTCTGTTGTGAAAATCTGTAGCGTGTCAACATCATTGATTTTTTGTTCTAATTCTTTGAGACTTAAAATTTTGGATGTCCTCATAGTTTCGCTTTCCCTAAAATCACCGAGTTGAACTGAGATCTCTGATTGATATCTATTACCAGTAAAGCACATCGCGAATTGCATTTTATGTTAAGGAAGAAGGGTCTCTTCGATTACAATCAATCAGAATGGAAAGGATATTTTTTCGCAATTCTCAACAGAACATAACAGATTAAGAGCTTTAATACAAAGTATTTGTTTTGCAACAAAAAAGACCTACGCTTCAATGCTCCGTCAGGATAATGTATCAAAAATAAATATATATTTCCATATTGTTCAAAGATTGAGTGGGGTGAGGTTAAATTATGGGAGTGGGGATAGTGCTTCCGCCTGGTGTTAATTTGGTCCGGTAATCTTCCAAATACCGATTTTCATCACGCGCCCAATATAAGGACTGAATATCAACAGCTCTTAACAGAACCTCTTCTCTGGCATCAGAAGCCTCTGCCAGAATGTCACCCATAGGGCCAGCCAGTTTGCTTTTTCCACAACTGTTATTACCAACGGTATTAACGCCCAAAATAAAAACGGTATTATCCAAGGCACGTGCTGGTAACTGGATATCCCAACGCCGCGATGCAGAGACACTCCATACGGAAGGGCAAATAATCAGTTCCACGCCTTCCAATGCCAGCAGCCGTGATGGTTCGGGAAATTCCATTTCATAACAGATCAATACCCCTATTTTTGCCTGCTCTGTTTCAAAAATGGGGTATTTTATCTCACCCTTTTTGAAGATTTCGCTCTCTCTCCCCCATAAAAGGCTCTTGCGAACAACACCCAATATTTCTCCCTTTTGATCGATAATAACCGCTGAAATAAACAATTGATTTTTGGAATCTTTTTCTGCGAAAGAACTGATCACCACGGCTTTTGCGCGCAGAGCCTCTTCCCTGAGTTGATTAATAGTAGGCCCATCTCTTGTCTCAGCCAATTGTTGAAAAGCCTGTTTAGATAAATAGTAACCCGTGGTCCAAAGTTCAGGAAAAACGATTAAATCGGCTTCCTGACCGAGTTGTCGCATAAACTGAACCCCTCGTTTTAAATTGGCCTGAACATCACCTAAAATCGGTGTGATCTGAATGGCAGCGACTTGAAACATTTCCAGAACTCCTCCTAATCAAGTGTTATAAAAATCGATTTTTGCAATAATTTTTGGCATCCTTCATATGAGCCCAAAAGTACCTTACAGTCTTTTTGGAAAAAGCCCCTGTAAATGGGAAATGCGCTAAAAAAGTGTAAAGTAATTTTGAAGGATGCCTAATTCTTGATGAATCTATAAAAAGACGGTTCATGTTTTTTAACCACCTCATATTGATGCTAAAACACATTCTACGGACTACATGGTGTGTTCTAAAAATGAGGGGGGGGGGCTTTTGTGACCCTATGTACCCATTGGTTCAACGCAGGGGATGAACGGAATAGCAAACAAGATTGGGGTAATTATTTGTGTCATAGATCTTGAATTCTGATCGCTTCAATGGCCTCCATTCCCTGAAGATGGGAAACTGCATAAATTTTAATGTTCAGTGATTTTCGCAAAAGTGGCTTGGTTCCCAGCAATACCCCGAATCGATGGGATTTAATATGCCGCTCCATGTCTTCACGGGTTTCCCACTCCTCGATCAGACAAAATCTGTTCCTGTCGTGGATATCACAAAGAACCGCATAACTTTTACAACCGATCTCTCTTTCCACGGGTTCGATCAACGAAAGAAGCGTCTGGGAAAGCTCCAATTTTTTATCCGCAAGTACATCCAGGATAATTCTCACAACAATCATGGTGATCACCTTTTAAAGGGTTTCAAGAATTTTTCATTTTTTTGGGCCAAAGCAAATGCCGCATTCTATGGAAGTAAAAAGCAATCTTCATGCCAACGATGTCCACTGACCCTTCATGGGATGTATAGTTATGAATTAATGGAATAATCTGCTCTGCAAAGGGGGGTGAAGGAGGGAGCAAATAGCGGAGGTGTCAAGGTCATATATACCCAAAGGTCTTATATGACCTTTTTTATGATTTTGTGATATCCAATTTTCGCATGCGGGCACGTAAGGTGCTGCGGTTTAATCCAAGAATCTGAGTTGCGCTATCCTTACCACTGACTTTCCACCCGGTTTGTTCCAGCACACGGATAATATAATCACGTTCAACCGCTTCCAATGTTTTCTGATTTTTGCTTAAATAGGCAAAGGGATGGCTTAAATCATCTGCCAGGTGCAATTTGGAACCCGATGAGTTGATCACTGCTCGTGCAAGAACATTTTCCAGCTCCCGGACATTTCCCGGCCAGTGATAATTTTGTAATATGCTCATCACCCTTTTGGAAATAATTCCAGTGGGTTTACCCATGCGCTTGGATATTTTTTTGATATAAAAATCCACCAGCAGTGGAATATCCTCTATCCGGTTTCTCAGAGGTGGCATGGTAATGGGAAAAATATTTAACCGATACCAGAGATCTTCCCGAAAACGGCCCTGCCGGACTTCTTCTTCAAGATTCCGGTTTGTGGCGGCAATAATCCTTGCATTCACTTTGATGGTACGGGAACTGCCCAATCGTTCAAATTCACCATCCTGGATCACGCGCAGCAATTTGGACTGCAATTCCAGGGGCAACTCACCAATTTCATCTAAAAAAAGTGTGGCCCTGTCGGCGACCTCAAATCGTCCCAGTTGCCGGGAATTTGAGCCCGTAAACGCCCCTTTTTCATGGCCGAACAATTCGCTTTCAATCAGGTTTGACGGCAATGCGGCACAGTTCACTTTTACAAGTGCCCTTTTTTTTCGTTTGCTGAAGTTATGAATGGCGCGGGCCACAAGCTCTTTGCCGGTACCGGTCTCACCTAAAACCAATACCGTAGTATCACTTTCAGCAATCTGTTCCACTTTATAAAGCACGTATTTCAAGACATCACTTTTTCCGATGATGTTATCATGATTATGTGCAAGTTTTATCTCTTCTTTCAGGTAGGATCTTTCCGCTTCCAGCTGTTCTTTGAGCAATTTTATTTCAGAAAGGGAGGTCTCAGCAGTCTGTTTTCTGTTTTCCGCCTCCTGCCTTGCCAGGACAAGCTCTGCAGTACGATTTTCAACGATTTGCTCAAGATTTCTTTTGTAATATTCACGCTCAGTTACATCCTCAATGGCCAAAAGGATCAATTGGGTGTGGTCAGGTTCCCGGTAGATCCTCCGGGCATTCAGATGCATGATCTTAGGTCCAATGGTTTCAAAATCATGCTCCACCTCAAAATCATTGTATACTAAGTTTTCCGGCAGGGTCTGCTCAAGCAGCTCTCTGAGTTTAGGGATATTCCACTGCCCATTGCCAAGATCATATATCAATGTACCTTCGGTCTCCTGGGGGATGACACAAAATGTTTTGTAGAAAGAGGGATTGGCATCTATCACCTTAAGGTTGGAATCAAGCACCACGAGAGGTTCACGAATTGAACCCAGAATGTTTTGGAAAATATTCAAAAATGCTTTTTGCACGGATCAGCTCCTTTTATGACAATGATGAGCACATGAGTAACAAAAGATTTCCATCGGTTCGATAGCCATCATAACATACTGTAATCTAAATATAATTTTATTCAGATTTTTTATTTTTTGTTTTTTATATCAATAAATTCAATCTGTTATAAAAAAATGGTCGAACCGATGGTCAAAATGCTTCAATCCCAAGATTTATACATGGGAAGCCCAGGCCAGATCAAAGGCCTGATCATTCTGATCCAGATTGGTAATAATCAAAGAGGGGGTAATCCAGGCCTGGTCATCAAACTCATGCTTATCCGCAATCTTGATGGTGGGATAGGCGGTCTGTCTTGCAATTTTTTTCACCGTAAGAAACCGGGTGGCATTCTCCCCGGAGGAAATGCGAGTAAAGGCCAGATGCAAGACATTGTTACGCTGGGCCGCCTTTTGATAATTCTCAAAGTCTTCCATATTATATTGTTTCCCCGGCAAGATTTCCATGCGGTTGGTGTACCGGGTATCCACGTCCAGGGCGATGTAATACCGGTGCTCATCAAAGTCAATTTCATACCCGTCATACAGGGTGTAAACATTGCCAAGGATGGTGATGAGCTTTTCAAAGTTATCAATCTTCTTTGCGTAGCGCTCCCCCTCATGGTTTTTACCCACATGGTAATAGTCTGCCATGAACAGACAATGCTCGGGCAAAAGCAGCAGCTCTTCCTTATTAAATTCGCGCAATATAAACCTGGAAATAATCTCCCGCACCTTGGTGGCCTTGGTGGGCCGTCCGGAAATCAAAAAGTATATCCCATCCAGGCATTGCTCCCTGCGCCACTCCTGGAGCAGGGAATACTGCTTGCCAAAGAGCAGCTCCAGAAACCGGGAAAATTCTTTTTCAATAAAGGTGTCGGAATCCCACCATTTTTCCTCATCGTCGGGCATTCGGGTTTCCTTAAACAGCTCGTTAAAATATTCCCCCGCCTTTTTTTCAGAAAAGGACTCTTTTCGCTTCAAGGTGGTGGTAATCCCCAGATCCGGATCTTCAAAGGAACGCATCAGAAGGATGCTGGCATCGGTGGTTAAGCCACCAATGTCCACATGGCACACCACAAAGGTGAGCCCTTTTTTCTTTTCCTGGAGGGTATTTTTCTTCTGGGAAAAAAGGAACTCCACCTCCTTTAAATCCGGCAGCCGATCCTTTTCACTGGAGAGATCCCAAAAGGGCATGAGCTTGATGAGATTGAGAAAATAGAGTTCACAGGCCCCGCTCTCATCGGCGGATATATTCACAAAGGTTTTCTTAAGACTTCTCAGGTTAGGGGGAAGCAGGGATTTCCACTTATTGTGACCGGCAAATTCCATACACACCGAATAGATGCTCTCCCGGTATCCATTTCTTAAATTTTCAATGAAAAGATCGGGCACCGTCACCCGAATCTCGGTGATCACGGGCACCGCAGGGCCATTCCAGGGCCGTCCTTCCTTGGGGGCAGTGATATATTTAAAGC
>CAYSSE010000183.1:0-8012 GCA_964433355.1 uncultured Desulfocicer sp. | reverse complement strand
TGCTTGGACACTTCATTTTCATATAAAACTGCCACGGGCAGACCGTACCCTGGCCCCGGCCTGCCCACAACGAAGGTTTAAACTCTTATTATTGCAGCATTTTATACTGAGTTTCATATAACGGGCATGTCCTGTGGGACACAACGAAGATTGGGTCGTAGACGCGGAGCCAAATGATATCATGCCGCCCCCCCCGACGGGTAATGGGCCCGGCCCGGAACCGTTAGACGGCCCAATTGGCCGGTTCCTATTACCCATCGGGGGGAGGCTCTGCTGAGGGTACTTGAACACTTCAGTTTCATATAAAAATATCAAAAGCTGCGATTAGGGACAGATTTTTAAATCTGTCCCCGTCCTAACGAAAAAATAAGGGCGGTTCCGCCATATGGCGGAATCGCCCTTGTGTCATGAAGCAAAGGAAGGAAAATGGATCAAAAAACGCTACGTCAGGTGGAAAAACAGTGCATTCAAGAAGAGGCTCCAGCCTGTCAGTCCGCCTGTCCTTTACACGTGGATGTACGAACCTTTGTACTGAAGGTGGGGCAGGGAAAATGGAATGATGCCTGGAAAGTCCTGGACAAGACCCTGCCCTTCCCCGGTATTTTGGGACGAATTTGTCACCATCCTTGCCAGGATGCCTGCCTGAGAAAAGACCTTGGCGGTTCCATTAGCATGGGAGCGCTTGAAAAAATATGTGTGAATCAGCCAAAACCCAGGATTCGCACCATTCCCATGCCCAAAAAAGAGTATACCATGGCCGTTGTGGGGGAAGATTTAAGTTCCCTTGTGGCAGCTTTGGAACTGTTGCGTAAAGGGTATGGGGTCACTCTGTTCACCTTTGGGGACAGACTGGGGGGAAGCCTTTGGGATATGAAGAGCCTTTCCAGAGAAATCATTGAAAAAGAACTGACGGTGCTGGAGAACCTGGGCCTGGAACAGGAAAAAATACAAGACAAGCTGGATGTCTCAGCACTTTTAAAACATAATTTTTCAGCGGTGTACATAGGTCTGGATACCCGGGAGACTGAATCACTTGTCCCAGGCAACAGAAGCAATACCCCGGATTTAAAAACATTTTCTCTTGGTCAAAAGGGCATATTTGCGGGCGGCATACCTGATGAACAAGGGAATTTATTGCCTTTAAACCAGGCATTCCAGGGAAGGGGGGCTGCCCTTTCCATGGAAAGATTTGTGCAGGGGGTAAGCCTGACAGAGGGCCGTGGGGATGAAGGGCCCTATCCCACCCGCCTTTTTACCAATACCGACGATATTGTATCCCTTCCCATGGCGCTGCCAGCCAGTGCAGAAAAAAGATATACCATTGACGAGGCAAAAGCCGAAGCGTTCAGGTGTATCCAGTGTCAATGCCTGGAGTGCTTGAAAGTCTGCCCCTATCTTGCCCATTACAAAGGATATCCCAAAAAATATGCCCGGGAAATCTATAACAATGCCACCATTGTCATGGGTAATCATACGGCCAATTCCATGCTCAACTCGTGCAGTCTCTGCGGTCTTTGCCAGGAGGTCTGCCCGGAAAATTTTTCCATGACAGATGTGTGTTTAGATGCCCGTCGGGATTTAGTGCAACGAAAAAAAATGCCGCCTTCTGCCCATGAATTCGCCTTGCAGGACATGGCTTTCAGCAACTCAGACGCATTCATGCTGTTACGCCATGCCCCAGATCGGGAAAAAAGTCGGTTTGCCTTTTTCCCCGGATGTCAGCTTGCCGGTTCCAATCCAGAACATGTCATCCAAACTTATTCCTTTTTAATGAATAACTGGGAAAAAGAGACCGGGTTGATGCTCCAGTGCTGCGCGGCCCCGGCCCATTGGTCTGGAAATGAAATAAAAACCAGTGAAGCCATTGGTCTTCTTGAAGAGAGCTGGCAAAAGATGGGGGAGCCCCATATGATTCTGGCCTGCTCTTCCTGTATGGATATGTTTAAAAAATACCTTCCCCAGGTAACGGTGTCTTCCCTGTGGGAAATTATGGATCAATGTGAAATCCCCACTGATATTCCCCATGCTACCTGCAAACAAACAAGGCAAGCCATGGTCATCCATGATCCTTGCACCACCCGGTATGAATCTGGGATGCAGGAGGCGGTGAGAAGCCTTACATCAAAGCTTGGTATCCCCTTTACTGAGCTTGAACTCAGCCGGGAAAAGACACAGTGCTGCGGGTTTGGCGGACTCATGGAAAATGTCAATCCTGCCATGGCCAAAAAACAGCTTGACCAGAGAATCAATGAAAGTGAGCTTGATTTTTTGACTTACTGCGCCATGTGCCGGGAAAGCCTGAGAGGGGCGGGCAAGTCCACAGCCCATTTGCTGGATTTTATCTTTCCCCCGGTAACAGACGACGAAAATCCCGGGACCAGGGACAAGGTAGGACTTTCCCGGAGCCGGGACAACAGAGCCCAGCTGAAAAAGAATATTTTGGAACGAATCTGGCAGGAGACATCCAAAACAAGATCAGACACCCGCTTGTTTATCTCCCCAGAGGTTCAGGAAAAGCTGGACCAAAGACGTATTCTTCACCAGGATATCCGGGCCACCATTGCCCATGCCCAACTATCAACAGAAAAACAAATGCAAAGTCTAATCAGTGGCCATTTTCTGGCCTCTCATCGGCCTTTTATGGTGACGTTCTGGGTGGAATATTCCCCGGCAGAAACGGGTTATACCATCCATAACAGCTATTGCCACCGCATGCAGATTATGGGAGAACATTCATGATCACCAATTTGGGAATAGAAGAAAATAAAGAGTGGAAATGCCTGGCCTGTGATGAGCTGTTAAAGCTTGATAAGGTCCGCATTGATTATATGAACGGCAGCTTTACGGTGATGCTGCCCTGTTGCCCTAAGTGCGGCATGGCCCTGATACCCGAAGAGATTGCCCTTGGTAAAATGCTGGAAGTGGAAAAATTACTGGAAGATAAATAGCCCAACTAAGTACCCGAGCAAATGTTCTTCGGGATCAAATCCAGGTATATCAACGGTATATGCTCATAGAATACTGAGAAATATATGTGTAGGTACTTATAGTGCCGGTCACATGACCCGATACTGCTTTTTAATCATAATTCATTGTATTTATTAGAAAATAAAACTTCCGAGCAACCTCAGCAGAGCCCGCCCCCGATGGGCAATAGGAACCGGCCAATTGGGCCGTCTACGGTTCCGGGCCGTGCCCATTGCCCGTCGGGGGCGGGCGGCATGATATCATTTTCAATATTTGTTGTGTCCGGCAGGGTATGCCCGTTTATAAAGAGACGGGGACAGATTTAAAAATCTGTCCCCAGCGCACAAATGGACAACTTATTTAAAACGCATTCATAAGGTGCAGATAATGCCAACAGCGCTCTATCAAACCCCGGCTTTAAAGAAACTCACCGGGCCGGTGCTGCGTCCCGGGGGGCTTGAACTGACCCGGGAATCGGTTATGAAATCTGATCTCAAGCCCGGAGACAGGGTGCTTGATGTAGGGTGTGGATCCGGCGCTGCCGGGGAGATGCTCAACACAGAATTCTTCTTGGATTGCGTTGGCATTGATGTGGATTTGGGGTTATTTACATCTGGCAACAGAATACCGTTGGCCAAAGCTGCGGCCCAGTGCCTTCCTTTTAAATCAGGCAGTTTAAAGGCTGTATTTTGTGAATGTGTACTCTCCCTGACCCCGGATATAATGGTAACCCTTGGAGAATTTTATCGGGTACTTAAACCCGGAGGGCAATTGATTTTATGTGATGTTTACCTTCGCAACAAGGCCCATCTCCGGGAGTTAAAAAAAATGCCCTTGGCATGTGGTTTCAGAAAGGGACTGGGGAAAAAAGATATCCATGAATATGTGGGGGGTATCGGTTTTGACCATGTTCAATGGGAAGAGCTTTCTTATCTATTAACCCAACTTGCAGGACAGGCTATTTTTGAGCATGGTTCCCTTGAACATTTTTGGGCCGACATCTTTGGCGGGGAATGTGGTGCTTCCCGCCGGGCCTGTGATGCCATCCGGGCCAGTCGTCCGGGGTATTTCAGAATCATTGCCCGGAAAACAACTCTTTAATTTGGAAAATTGCTGAGGAGAATTATGAGTGATACAATAATGCGCCTTATCTCTTTAAAGGCAAAGGGCTATCCCTGTAGCCAGATGATGATGATCATGGCGTTGGAAGAACAGGGGCAGGAAAATCCTTCATTGGTACGAGCCATGGCCGGGCTTGCCAATGGTCTGGGGATTTGTTCCGGCTCCTGTGGTGCTCTGAGTGCGGGCGCCTGCATCCTTGCCCTTTATGGGGCCAGGGGGGATGATGATGAAAAGGAGGCACCCACCTTTAATCCCATGCTGGCAGAATTAAATGAATGGTTTAATGAAAGAACGAAAATGCACGGGAGTAGTCTCTGCCACGATATCACAGAGGGACAGGCAGGATCAGTGCCCATGGCAACCCGTTGCGGGCAGCTCATAGCCGAGACCTATGACAAGGTCATAGAGCTTCTTGTGAACAATGGAATAGATCCGGGATTTGCCAGGAATGATGACTGAACAAAATCGGGTTCTGGCCCACACCCAGAGTCTGTGCCCCCACTGCCTGAAAAAACTTGAAGCCCAGCGGATACAGACAAAAGACGGTGTCTTTCTGGTCAAAACCTGCCCGGAACATGGCCCTATGAGCACGCTCATATGGAAAGGCCCGCCAGACATGAGCACCTGGGTTCGCACCAAAACACCGGCTGGCCCATCAGTACACGGTACTGAGACCCGCCTGGGTTGCCCCTTTGACTGTGGGATCTGTCCCCAACACCGGCAACGCACCTGCACCGCTCTTTTGGAGATCACCTGGCGCTGCAACCTTCATTGTCCTGTGTGTTTTGCCGACAGCGGAGGAGCTGTTACTAATCCCAAAATGGACCAGATAAAAACCTGGTATGAACAGATCAAGCAACAAACCGGTGGGGGATGCAATATCCAGTTATCCGGTGGAGAACCCACAGTTCGGGATGATTTGCCCGAAATTATCCGCAGGGGAAAAGAGATGGGTTTTCCCTTTATCCAGTTAAATACCAATGGCATTCGCCTTGCAGAAGATCAAAATTTTGTTAAACAGCTCAAGCAATCAGGACTTGACAGTGTGTTTTTACAGTTTGACGGGGTGGATGATAGTGTTCATTTAAAACTTAGAGGTAAACGCCTCCAGGCAATAAAGGAACGCGCCATTGCCAATTGCAGTGAGCAGGGCCTTGGCATGGTGTTGGTGCCCACCCTGGTTCCGGGGGTTAATGATCATCAGGTGGGGGAGATCATCCGCTTTGGCCTGGAACGCTCTCCCCATGTGCGGGGGGTGCATTTTCAACCCGTGAGTTATTTTGGCCGTTTTCCGACTCCCCCCGGTGATAAGGACAGGATGACCCTGCCCCAGGTGATACAGGCTGTTGAGGCCCAGACGGGAATAGACGCTTTGTATTTTAAGCCCCCGGGCTGAGAGAACGCCCTTTGCTCATTCCATGGCAATTTTGTACAGATGCCTGATGGTGGAATTAAGCCTTTAACCCGTCATAAACCAACAACAGGGGTTGAAAACGGTTACAGGGGCGCAAGTAAAACCATGGGATTTATTGTTAGGCAATGGGGATCTCCTTCGGTGAAGGAGACAAAAAATCAGCATTTTGAGGCAATGGAAAACAACACGTCACCGCCAGATGTGGAAAAAAAGGCTCGGGTAAAGCCTGTTTTTTCACCGCTACCCATGACACCGATTCAACCGGCAACACAGCTTGGCGCCTTTCAAAAACCCGGGACAATCATCAACACCTGCGGTTCACCAGGGGATCAGCCCCTTGATCTGGACATGTTTTTAAGCCGATTGAAAACCCATATGTTTTCCATCTCCTGCATGGCCTTTCAGGATGCGTGGAATGTGGATCTGGAAAGAGTGCGGGACTGCTGCATCCATGTGTTGTCACCCCAGGGAAAATTAATTCCATTTTGCATGTATAACCTCACCGATGTCCAGGGCAGGAATTTATATAGAAAATCTAAACCTGATTACCGTGAGCAGCCTTAATAGTTGCTTCAATAACGGGGTGTTGGTTTAGATTTTTAATCAATGCTACTATGCCGCCCCCGGCGGTCGGTTTGACCGGAACGGGAACGTCGGGGGGTATTTTTGCCCTTCCAGGCTAAATCACAGAAACTGCGGGCAAGTGTGTCCTCAAACAAAGTCTGTGCTTCTTAACGCCTGGAAGGGCAAAAATCCGCCCCCTTTGGTTCCCAATGTTCCGGTCAAACCGACCGCCGGGAGCTCTGCTGTCGCCACTCCAATGCTATGGTTTTTGATAACATACAATGGTACAACGAAAATCAAATAGAAGTGCCAACAACAATAATAATAAACCAAGCCTGACTCCATTTTTTAGGAGATTTTGATCAATATGGAGATAACACCGCTACAGGGATGGATTGCCCGTAAAATCGGTATTCCCCAGGGGGAAAATCTGGATTTTGGGATATTACACGACCACCAATTGAGTCTATTGTGCAAGACCATTGAACTTGCAAAAAACAACAGCCCTTTTTACCAGGAACATTTAAAAAACATTCATCCCCGGGATCTGAAATCCATGTCAGATATTGCCCAATTACCCTTTACCTTTCCCCGGGATGTTGCAGAATATAGCCTACAGATGCTGTGCGTTTCCCAAAGTGAGATTGCAAGGGTGGTCACCCTTCAAACCTCAGGCAGTACAGGCAATCCCAAAAGAATTTATTTTACCCGGGATGATCTGGAACTGACAGCAGATTTTTTTGCCCATGGCATGAATTCCCTGGTAAAACCGGGCCAAAAGGTCATGGTGCTCATGCCCGGCCCCAACCTTGGTTCTGTGGGGGAACGCTTGTCCACGGGGCTTGAAAGGATTGGATGTGCTGCCGTGGTTCACGGCCTGGTGGATAATCCGGGACGGGTCATTGAAAAAATAAATGACCTTGCCATAGATTGCCTCATCGGTCTGCCGGTTCAGGTGTTAAGCCTTGCCCACTGGCCGGGTAAGATGGCCCCGGGCCGTATTAAAAATGTGCTTTTAAGTGGGGATTATCTGTCCCCATCCATCAAAAAAGCCATACAAAGAGCCTGGAATTGTCCGGTGTTCAACCATTATGGCATGACAGAAACAGGACTTGGCGGAGGGGTTGAGTGCCAGGCACTCCAGGGATGCCATGTGCGGGAGGCAGATCTTTTCCTGGAAATCGTGGATAAACAGGGAAAACCGGTTCCGGATGGCCAACCCGGAGAAATCGTTTTAACCACCCTTACCCGAACCGGGATGCCCTTGATTCGTTACCGCACCGGGGATATCTCCCGTTTTCTGACCGCCAAGTGTACCTGTGGATCATCCCTTAAACGTCTGGACAGATTGCAGGGCCGCAGTGTATACAGGGCCAACGGTATTGAACTGCGGCTGGAGGACATGGACGAGGTGGTATTTGCCCTGGATGATATTGTGGATTTTCAGGTCAACATTGAGAAGCAGCAAAACAACTACCTGCTGAACCTTGAATTCTGGGCCATCCCAGGGGGAAAGCCTGACCTTGACCTTGATATCCGGCAGTGTCTCCATAAAATCCCTGATCTGGCCCAATTGATAACTCAAGGAATTTTAAATGTAAATCATGTATTTCTTTCCCGTGAAAAGCTTTTTTTCAACCCCAAAAAACGTAAAATCAAAGAGATTATAAGATGAATAAGACAATAAAGGCATTGCATAATAGTTTACAACAGGGCAAGGCTGTGGTCATGGCCGCCATTTTAAGCAAGCAGGGGTCTGCCCCAAGATCCCCGGGCACCCGAATGATTGTACATGAAGACGGCCATATCAGCGGCACCATTGGCGGGGGGTGGGTGGAAGCCCAGGTGCAGAAGCTTGCCCAGGAATTTTTTAAAACAAACGAAGGAGCCTGTATCCGGGAATTCACCCTGGATTCCAAGGCCTATGCAGACATGGACATGGTTT
>CAYSSE010000182.1:0-8047 GCA_964433355.1 uncultured Desulfocicer sp. | reverse complement strand
TGATGCTCCTGATTTCAGATACGGTGGCAAGGTTGATACTCTCCCCCCACCTGCTTCCGGTGTCGGTGCTCACCGCTTTTCTTGGGGCTCCGGTGTTTATTTTTCTCATCATCAAAGGCTATGGAAAATAAGAATGGTATTATGCCGCCCCCCCGACGGGCAATGGGCCCGGCCCGGAACCGTAGACGGCCCAATTGGCCGGTTCCTATTGCCCATCAGGGGGGCTCTGCTGAGGTTGCCCGGAAGTTTTATTTTCTATTAAAAAAATTCAAACTGACCATAAGGAGTTAAAATATGATACTCAACGTCAACGACATCAGCTTTAAATATCACCATCACCATACCTTGAAGAACATTTCATTCAAGATCAAGAAAGGAGAGATCACCGTTGTTCTGGGGCCCAACGGGGTGGGGAAAACAACCCTGTTAAAATGCATGAACCGCATGTTAACCCCCTCATCTGGTGATATCTTCCTTGGGGAAAAAAATATCAAAAAAATGGATGCCCGGGAAATTGCCGGGCAAATGAGCTATGTGGCCCAAAAATGCGAATCCGCCCGGATGACAGCCTTTGATGCCATTCTCATGGGCAGAAAACCCCACATGGGATGGAAGGTGAGCAAAAGTGATCTTAAAAAAGTGGACGGCGTCATCAAGCGCCTGGGGCTGGATCACCTGGCATTGACCCATGTGGATGAGATGAGCGGCGGTGAGTTGCAAAAAGTTGCCATTGCAAGGGCACTGGTTCAAGAGACAGGGGTTATTCTTCTGGACGAGCCCACCAGCAGCCTTGACATGAAAAATCAGGAAGAAATTCTGGAACTCATTGAACGGGTGGTAAAAGAACACCAGGTGGCAGCGGTGATGACCATGCATGACCTCAACACGGCCTTACGATATGCAGACAATTATATTTTTCTCAAAAAAGGGTGCATTTTTGACATGGGCCCCATTAAAAGGGTGTCTCCTGCCATGGTGTCAGAAGTATATGGAATTTCGGTTGATATTATCCACCACAAAGGATATCCTGTTATAATTCCGGAAACACAGCACCGGGAAAAAAATCGGAAAAAGGCGGCATGATCCTTCCCAAAATCTTGAGCCTTGATTCCACGGGATGATACCTTTTGCAGGCCACGTTTGCAAAAAACGGGATCAAATTTGTGTTATTGGCGTGATGAATTAAACGTCATGGGAACACAAAACCCCCGATATTTTATATGGAGGAGACATCATGGTATGCACAAGATTACTGTTCAAAATACTCATCCCTTTTTTGTTATTAACCCTTATCCCTGACCAACACAGTATGGCATGGTTCTTGAAGGGAAACAACAATACAAACAACACCAAAAACAATGTAATTCGTTTTGCCCTGCATGTAAGCGACATGGGTAAAATGGATCCCCACTTTGCCGCAGCCTCCCAGGATCGTTCCGTGGCAGACATGATTTTTAACGGTTTGCTGCGATACAAACCCGGAGATGCCCCCCACATTGAACCGGATCTGGCAACGGCTATGCCACAACTTACCACGGAAAAAGGTCTACAGGTCTGGTACGTCACCCTACGCAAGGGCATCCTGTTTCATCCAGGCCCCATGACAGCCCCCTATGAACTCACCGCCGATGATGTGGTCTACTCCTTTACCAAGGCCACCGATAAAAAACGATCGGCCTATGCCGGGGATTATGAAGGGATAAGCATACGCAAGGTGGATGATTACACAGTTAAATTCATCCTCTCAAAACCGATCTCTTCCGTTCTTTTTTTCCCAAAAATCACCAGTTATAACGGGGGCTTTATTGTCAGCAAAAAGGCACTGGAAACCATGGGGGATGAGGCATATGAAAAACACCCGGTGGGAACTGGTCCCTTCATGTTCCAGGAATACATTCCCGGTGAAAAATTAATCCTGGGGGCCAACACTGATTTTTTCAGGGGTAAACCAGCTCTAAATGGTGTAGAGGTCTTTTTTATACCCAATACCGAAAATCGAAAATCCGGACTGCTCAATGGTGAGCTGGATGTAATCATAGGATCAGGTAACAAGGGTTTTTCAAGTGAGTTAATGCTCCACGACGGCATTGAAATTGACACCCATGGCGTGGGAGAGGTCACCGCCATCTATTTTAATACATCCATCCCCCCCATGGACGATATTATGGTGCGAAAGGCCATTGCCTATGCCCTGCACAAAGAGTCCTATTTGAACATCTACGACAGCAATAATGCAGGTTTTGTTTATTCTGCGGTACCGGCACAGTTTCTTCCCGGAGGCCTGACACAAAAGGATGTCAAAATGCTGGGGCTTGATTATGAAGAAAATGTTAAAAAAGCAAAAACACTTCTCACCCAGGCGGGCTATCCCAATGGATTTACGCTGAAACTGGTGGGGTCTGAAAAGCGAACCTATCGTAATTTTTACCGAATTCTCCATGAACAATTGGCCCGCATTGGAATTGTCACCAGAACAAAAATTCTTCCCCATGCTGATATGCACAGGGAAATCCGGATACATCCAAAACCCATTGTTATCTATACCGCCTGGCGACCCAATGCCGATGTGTTTTTATCCCGTTTTTTCCATTCAGATTCCACCCTCATTTCCGGCATAAAGCCTGATACCAATTTTTCTCACTACTCAAAAATTGATCGACTCATTGAAGCTGCCCGGCATGAATCCAACCCGGAAAAACAGATCAGCCTGTGGCATCAGGCCCAGATCAGAATTTTAAATGACATGGTGGCCTACCCGGTGATATATGCCAACATGAGCACCCCCCGCAGGGACTATGTGGACTACGGGCATCCGCTCATCTCATCCATGGCCCTTTATCCACAGTTCACCGAAAAAACAAAATTGATGCCCCACGCCGTTGTTACAAACAAAAATATGCGCACCAGAATAGCAATGGACTAAAAGTTATCAGTAAACACCCCCTGAGCTATATACTCAGGGGCTTGCAAGGCAACTTGTAAGCCCGGTTTATTAGCCTAAGTCGCAGAGGTAGGTGAGTACATTACTTTGGAATATATAGTGATCCCGAGATACTCCATACGTCGAAGGATATCTGGTCAGTGTTTATACATCTTTGAGGGTAGGAGAAGTGATACTGACATTGTAAACCCATTGTAATATTGGCAAGGTGGATCTCTGGTTTCGTGTCAGGGTTCCATAACAGAGCTTGAGTGTATCTGTTATAAAAATCCTACTAACCTCAATTAAGCAATTCATCCACTGAGCTAAAGGCCCAGTGGTTTTCTTGCAGGATTTCTATAAAAAGGAGAACACTGTTGATATCAAAAAATTTTTATCTTGTAGAAAAAAATCCCCCCATTGCCTGGGTATATCTCAATCGACCTCACAAAAAAAATGCCATGAACCCCTCTGCATGGAATGACTCACCTGCCATATTTGAAGATCTTGACAAAGACCCGGATATCCGTGCCATCATTGTGGCGGGTAAAGGTCCCTGTTTTTCTGCGGGTATTGATCTCATGGGCATGATCCCGGAACTGCCGGAACTCATGGACAATGGACAAAAAGGGGGAATCAAATGGAAACTAATTTCCAGAATTAAAAAACTCCAGGATGCCATCTCCTGTATAGAGTGGTGCCGAAAACCGGTCATTGCGGCCATCCATGGCCATTGCATTGGTGCCGGTCTTGATATGGCAACAGCCTGTGACATCAGAATCTGCTCTGAAGATGCGCTCTTTTCCCTTCGGGAGGCGGCTGTGGGCTTTGTCGCCGATGTGGGGGTTCTCCAGCGTATCCCAGCCATTGTGGGGCAGGGCCATGCCCGTGAACTTGCCTACACCGCCAGGGATATCTCAGCCCAAAGGGCCAAGGAGATTCTTCTGGTCAATGATGTCCACGAAAATCAGGAAATTCTCATGAAAAAAGCGGAGGAACTGGCCCTGGAAATAAGTGAAAATTCACCGCTGGCGGTGCAGGCATCCAAGGATGTACTCAACTATGGCGTGGGCAAATCTGTGGAAGACGGCCTTAAGTATGTGGCATCCATGAGTGCCAACATCATACCCTCCAACGACCTCATGGAGGCGTTTACCGCATTTGCCGAAAAACGTAAACCCAAATTCACGGGCACCTGATTCAGTAATTTTAATTTCAAAGCTGCCTGCATCAGGGAGGGATCAAGCGGAGGCGGGGACAGATTTGAAAATCTGTCCCCGCCTCTAAGCGCAGTTTCCCTAAAAGTGACCATTAATGACCCTGTTGATTTAGTACAGATTTCTGGATTATAGATACAATATGTTGAATATTAAATCACCCAACATCAAGATACTGGGTGATTATTTTGCAAAAAGCGACTTAATCAACAGGCTCATTAATAAGGTGAGCGTCGGATAACAGCTCTGGAAAATAAAGACAGAATCAAAGGCCAGTCAGCCTACCGGCTATAGTTTTTTTATGAGCTGATTGGCCACCGTCAATACCGGATCCCACACCGGTCCAAAGGGAGGGGCATAGCCAAGATCGCACTGGATAAAATCCGCCACACCCATGCCTGCATGCAGGGCCACAGCCGGAGCGTTTATACGATGGGCAACCCCATCGGTTCCCACCATCTGTGCCCCGAGTAACCGACCGGTTTTCTTATCCCCCACCATGGATACATGGATCATGGCCGAACCGGGATGGGAATGTGCCTTTGACCGGGACTTAATCACCACCTCTGCCGGATCAAACCCAGCCTCCCGGGCCTCTTGAAGACAAAGACCTGTGCGGGCCACCTGCATATTAAACACTTTAAATACGGCGGTGCCCACCACCCCCTGGAGCCGGATCTCTTTACCGCACACATTGTCCGCCACGGCCCATCCCGCCCGGTTGGCACGCAATGCCAGGGGAATCCAGCATTTATCACCGGTGACCACATGGATGGCATCGGCGCAGTCTCCGGCGGCGTAAATCCGATCATCCGAGGTTCTCATCATGGCATCCACGGCCACAGCCCCGGCAATGCCTGTTTTAAGTCCAGCTTCCACGGCAAGCTCACTGCACGGCGTAACTCCAGAGGCTGAAATCACAAGATCTGTCAAAAGCTTTCTTTGCTCACCCACCACCATAAGCCCCCCGTCACCAACACTTTCAATGGCAGTGATGGCCTCACCGCAATAAAGATTGACCCCGTTGGCTGTGACTTCATCTGCCACCACCCGGGAGAGTTCCGGTGTCATCCAGGGGAGAAAAACCGGGCCCGGTTTTATCATATCAACGGAAATCCCCCGGGCCCTCAATGCCTCACACATCTCAAGACCAATGTATCCCATGCCTGCGATAACGGCCTTTTGTACCTTGTTTTCATCAATAAACGCTTTGATTTTTTTTCCATGATCCAGGCTTTTCAGGGGCATCACCCCGGGAAGATCAATGCCCGACACATCCGGCACATGGGGGCGGGCCCCGGTGGCAATAAGAAGCGCGTCATATGCCATGGTAAAATCCTGGTTATCCCGGGTAACCCCCATGACTTTACCTGCCTTGCGGTCAATACGGGTTACCCGATGTCCTGTGAGAAGATTAATTTTATTTTTCTCAATAAACACCTCGGCCCGCCTCACCACAAGATCCTCCATACTCCTTTCGGGGTCTGCGATGTTGTAGGGCATACCACAGGCACTGTAAGAGACATCCTGACTCTGCTCCAGAACTATCACCTCAAATTCAGGACGATTTCGTTTGGTTCTGCTGGCCGCACTCATGCCTGCGGCATCTCCTCCGATGATGACAAACTTCATAATATCTCCTGTTTGGATTAAATTGTTAAACGCACGTTAATAAGTACCCGAGTATATATTCCTCAAAATAAAATCCATAAATATCAACGGCATATCTCTGTGGAATACCGAAAAACATATGCATGGGTACTTACTACTTGATTATTCCCAGCCTTTGTGGGAAAGCAAAGGGCATTTCCGGGCTTGATTCTAAAATGATCTAACCCGGTGGGTTACCGGGACCACTGGTTGAAAACCAAGTCCACACGTTGGAAAAATCATACTGATGAATCATCCACCACATGCACAACCGACGGCCAAGGAGCCAATACCATGGTGTTAAACAGCCTTTTTCCCGTTTTTGCCATCATCCTGATGGGCAGAATTCTACAGGGCACTAATTTTATAAAAAAAGAGTTTCTCACAACTTCAGATCGGCTGGTTTATTATATTTTTTTCCCCTGCATGCTTTTTTATAAAATCGGGGGGAACCAGGGGGCAGAATCCCTTGATTTTACCCTTCCTCTTGCCGGGGTGTGCGCCCTTTTCCTGATTTTTATCCTGAGCACCCTTTACATTGTTTACGGTGACGTCACTGATTTTCAAGCGGGCACATTTTCCCAAAGTTGCTACCGATTCAACACATACATTGGTATGGCCATTGTGATGACGGCATTGGGTGAAGAGGGCATTATCAGATTTGGCCTTCTCATCGGGGTGGTCATCCCCATTATTAACATTCTATCGGTGTCCATTCTCATCTGGTTTTCCGGAAAAGAATATACCATTGCCCAGCGGGGGGGTAAACTTTTTAAAGAGGCGGTATCCAATCCCTTGATCCTTGCATGCCTTGCCGGCTTTATCTTTTCACGCTGGGGCTGTGGGTTTCCTGTTTTCATTGACAATACCCTGAAACTTGTCTCCACGGTCACCCTTCCTCTGGCCCTTATTTCCATTGGCAGTGCCTTTACCCTGAAAAAATTGAAAGGCTACCTGAAACTATCCATTGTTTCCGCCGCATTTAAAATGATATTATTTCCCCTTTCAGGTGTTCTGTTCATGACCCTGTTCGGGGTCGCCGGCGTGGAATTCAAGGTGGGGCTTATCTTTTTTTGTATGCCCACGGCCACCTCCATCTATATTCTGTCGTCCCAGATGAACAGTGACACCGACCTTGCCTCGGCATCCATCGTGTTTTCCACACTGGCCTCTTTTATTTCCTTATCCGTGGCCCTTATTTTAATGTAATCATGGGGAATGAGTCTAAAATCATCCACTTGGGTCTCGGAGCAGGGTTGTGTGATTGGGACTTTTTTATTTCTATCCTTTTTGCCATCATATGTTAACCTTTTAAACATCCCCCCTTAATAGTTAACCATTGGTTAACACCCAAACATCCCATCACCCCAGGGCAAGCTTCATTGTCTGCCTTCCAGAATTTTTTAGATCTATGCGGATCGCAATTATCGGGTTTGATCATAGCGTCGACCACCTTGTGGTGAAGACTTAAAAATTAAAAAAATTATTATAATTTCAATTGTTTACGATATATGTAATTTTATTTTCCGTGTAGTGACCCATCTTACCCTCGGTTCGATAGCCATCATAAGATACTGTAATCTAAATGGAATTTTATTTAAGTTTTTTATCTATTATTTTTTATATCAATAAATTCAGCTTGTTATAAAAAAATGGTCGAACCGGTGGATCTTATGGTCACCTCCTTTGTTTTACTCCGGCACTTTTTTTGCATAATTTATAGCTATCTTCATGCGAAGAAGAGACACAGGTATCTCAGATGCTATAACTCGATGGTCACGTTTTTCATATTAACGCATATCAAAGGGGTCTCCGTCTAAGAAACTTGATCATCGAGTATAACCGGCTTGAAAAATGAGGTTAAAATGATTAAGATAAAAAAAGTAAGTTAAAACTTGATCATCAACAAAAACGCTCCATTTTAAAACTTAGTTTCCATGGAGGATTTTATTTGTTCACTGAAACAGTATCTTATCAGGCGGCTCTCATTGCAGGATTGCTCTCTTTTTTTTCCCCGTGCATCCTGCCGTTGATTCCAGCCTATTTTACCTTTATCACGGGATTGTCCCTTGATGAACTCACCGAGGACACCGGAAAAATCCGTCAAAAGGTTATTCTGGCAACACTTGCCTATGTCTGTGGTTTTTCCACAGTATTCATCCTTCTGGGGGCATCGGCATCCTTCATGGGCGGCATCATTGCCAGATATTCCTGGGTCATAAGATACCTGGGTGGAGGCATTATTCTGATGTTTGGATGC
>CAYSSE010000181.1:0-8074 GCA_964433355.1 uncultured Desulfocicer sp. | reverse complement strand
GTTCCTATTACCCATCGGAGGGGGCTCTGCTGAGGGTGCTTGGACATTTCATTTTTATATAACTGCCACGGGCAGACCGTATTCTGGCCTCGGCCTGTCCACAACGAAGCATGAAAGAATATTAGACATATCTACTCTTTCTTACAAAAAAATAGCGAGGGAGGATTGGGACGATTATTTTATTCCGAGTCCCTTACATGAAAATTTTATAGCCACCTTATCCTATTGTCTACAGCAATTCTAATTATGCCTTACCAAGCTACACCAATGGTGTGTAACATGTTGAAATCAGGTTGACCAAGACCATAAAGTGGTATTTTTAAATGCCATCAGGAGTCATAATTAGAATTGCTGTATTGTCTATTTGGGCAATAAAGGTCAGATGGCATATTGTTTGCATTGATTTTGTTCTGCTGGATGTTGATAAATCAATAAAATCCATAATTCAGTATTTATGAATCTGTTGATGAGGTCGATTTTGGAAAATTCAACACATCGCAGGTATGGCTTTTGATGATTTAGAGCACGGCATATTTTTTTGAAGATCCTTTGAACTGTACCAATTCAACAGGGTCATTTATGCGATACAGTTTTAGGATATCAGGATAGATAACATGAATATTGAACAGCGCATTGATAAAGAAATAAAAGCGTATTTCTATGAACTGCCGGAAGTTGACGATATTACGGTGAACATCGGTGCCATCAGGCAGTTTCTGATGAATCTCAAAAATGAGTTTAATGCCTCAATGCCCACGAATGATCAGGTTCAAATCGTTAACCGTTCCATAGCAGGCCCCCATGGAGAGGGAAACATTCCAGTGAGGGTCTACTCGCCGGTATCAGAGAAAAAAAACCTCCCTGTGTTACTCTGGTTCCATGGCGGAGGATTTATTCTTGAGAGTCTTGAAACGGATCATTATTGGTGTACCACCATTGCCCATGGGGTTCAATGTAAGGTGATATCCGTTGATTATCGCCTGGCACCGGAACACCCTTTTCCCGCAGGTGTTGAAGATTGTTACGCCGCCCTGGAATGGATTTGCTCCCTTGACGGTAGTAGTGGAGGGATTGATAAAAAAAGAATTGCAGTGGGTGGTGCCAGTGCCGGGGGAAATATGGCTGCAGCCGTGTCCCTCATGGCCCGGGATTGTAAAATTGCCTCCATCTATGAAGGAACCAGTGGTATCCAGGCCATGGATCTCCTGGCAAGAAAGGTGGGTGCCAATAAAGGGGCTGCCTTTGGAAAGCTGGTGAACGAGATAACCTGTACCATTGTAAAGTCAATGGAGATTGAAGGGCTTGCGCCCCTTGGGAAGAAACTGGCAGATGCCGTGAAAAAGATGGCTGAAATCACAGCGGAACTCGGGCAGAAAGCGGTTTCCGCTGAATTTAAAACTGCCTTTGCCCACTCACTGCCCTATCTGCATGTTGTGGGGGATGTCATCATGGCGTGGATGCTCTTGTGGCGGGCTGTGGTCGCCTCTGAGAAACTGGCCGGGAAGTGTAAGAAAAAAGATCTGGCCTTTTACAAGGGAGAGATTCAGACGGCAGAATTTTTCATGCGCACAGAGCTTCTGGTGACCATGGGTAAAATGGCAGCCATTCAAGAGGGATCCTCTGCTGCCGTTGATATCGACGACGAGGGATTTGGAGGAATATAGTAAGGGAACTCATGACAAATAATCTACCCGCCTTCACTTAAAATATGCTGTAAATACTGACTGTTAGATTTGAAAGTGGGTAGTTTTATTCTTATGACCATCGGTTCGAGCATTTTTTTATAACAAATTGAATTTATTGATATAAAAAAATAACAAATAAAAAATCCACATAAAATTGTATTTAGATTACAACATGTTATGATGGCTATCGAACCGAGGGTTATGAAGTCCTAATAAGATATTTTAACCTGGGGTACCATTGTCCCGGGATTGATATAGTGGGTGAATCAAATGGTGGCGTTTTGGACACATGGATGTCCGAAACGCTTTCCGGTATTAATTTCTTCACCTTTTATGCGGGGAAAATCGGGGTAAATAGCCGCTTTCCCCGTGTCAGTTTGCGGGAAACAGCATGGAGTTGGGTTGAGAATTCCAACCCTGAAAGATCTATTCAGGAGGCGTATATGTCCAGGCACCAGGTTTCAATTGTTAAATATGAAAGTTCCCATGACGCTGTTCGCAGGGCAGTGGCGCTTGCAGGAGGACTGCCCCGGCTCCATTCTGGTGACCGGGTGGTCATCAAGCCCAATGTTGTTATGTGGGTGAAAGAGGTTGTATTTCCCAAATGGGGCGTTCTCACCACATCCCGTGTGATTGAGGCTATGGTTGTCTTACTCAAAGAGCAGGGGGTGGATGATATCACCATTGTCGAGGGGATGGTGACATCCAGGGCCAGGGATTTTGAAACACCCAGACATGCCTTTAAGAGTTTGGGATATGATGAGCTAAATAAACGGTATGGTGTAAAAGCCTTCAATGTCATGGAACGTCCCTTTGAGAAGGTTTCCATTGACGATGAGCTATCCTTAAATTTTAACGTTGACGTGATGAACTGTGATCATGTGATCAATCTGCCGGTCATGAAAACCCATGCCCAGACCGTGATGACTCGACCCTGTGTACCTATTGTTCCGGTCTTACCAGCATTATCGGGCCGGCGCTTTATTCTGCCTGGAAGGGCGAACCCTTTGATAACGTGGAAATTCTGACCGGAAAAATCATGAAGCCCACCAAGGGAATGAACAAAACCATTCTTGTGGGAAAATGTATGGTCAAGGCCCATAAGGATAATCCGGATATCAAAGAGATGATTCCGGTCAAAGGGTGCCCTGCCACATTTAAAGATCTTGAAATCGCATTTTTAAAGGCCGGGATAAAAGCAGATCCCATGATATTTGAATATGCGCACATGGGGCCGGGGCTGATGATGGAGCGTTACAAGGACAAACCTGAGTTTGATGAGACTTTTTTTGCCATTGAGACGACCTGATTTTTAATCACTTAGGTCGAAGGGTCGATCCCTTCATGGCCCACCAGCTAAGAAAACAAGGAAAATTTATTATCTCCGCGGGTGCGTGGCAATGGCTGTGCTGATCTGGTGTCAATGATTCGGGAATGGGTGAATGGTCCGGCTTTCATCTGGTGGTGCTGAAAGCTCCGCATTCAGATTCACGTCAAGATCACCCACCGATGATCCATTGCCGTGCATCGCGTTAACTTGACTATATTACTGAAAACCAGTATCTTTAATACTCCCTATTCGCTTATTTTTTTTATGTAATCATTAATTTTAATACCACAATATATTGTGGTTAGTCGATTTAAAAACATGTTTAAAAATCAAAAAATACCAAAATATTTTTTTAAAATGTACAAAATTGTTAAATCTTATTTGATAACAATACCTGATTTTCAAAATTAATGATTTAAACCTTAAAATGAGCGAATGGGGAGTTAATAAATATTAATTTATAGACATTTTGGAGTATTTAATAGGCATGACTTCATCTATATTTAAAAAAGGATTACTAAAGGACAAGATAAGAGATGCGCTTATCAAAGAGCCTGAAATTCAGCGGATTGTATTGTTTGGTTCTTTTTTACACTCCAGCACTCCAAATGATATTGATGTGGCCATATTTCAGAATAGTGATCAAAAATATATTGCCCTGGCCATGAAGTACCGTAAGTTAGTACGCAATATCTCAAAAATAATTCCCGTTGATATTTTGCCGATTAAATCAGAAGCAAAAGGTTTTTTCATAGAAGAAATTGAAAAGGGAGAAACAATCTATGAAAGATGAAACCAAAGTCTGGCTAAAATTTGCTGAAGAGAATTTAAAATCATCTAAAATTCTTCTCAAAAGCCACCTGTACAACCCAAGTCTTCAAAATACTCAGCAGACTGCTGAAAAATCCCTGAAAGCAATCTTTATTGAAAAAAATATCAAATTGAAACGGACTCATGATATTTTAGAATTAGTAAGTTTATTAAATGATCATAATATCTCAGTGGACATTACAGAAGAGCAATGTGATTTTTTAAATACAATCTATTTACCGTCAAAATATCCAGTAGGGAGCGCCCTACCCGACTTTAATCCGGATGAAGCCATTTGTTGTGATGCCATTTTAATTGCCTCAAACGTTTTTATTTCAGCAAAACAAATAATTGGATAAGGGTATCAAATATAACTTCACAACTCTAAAAAAACAATTCCCAGGCTTAATAACGGCTGATTATAACGGATTTTGGGGAGAGCCTGATTCAATATGGCAAAACTCCATATAATCATGGGTAAATTACATTTAAAATTGACAAATAATTCATTGCGAGGTCTTTATGCGTATCAGGTAATTATTTATCAAGTCAATTATTTCAATAGGTTATCTCTGCTCCCCAAAATTCGTTATAATCAGAATAACGGTTAATAAAATTTGAAAAAGCTTTAGGGAGTTCATGACAAATAACCGACCCATCTTCACTTAAAATATGCTGTAAATACTGAGCATTAAATTTAAAAGCGGGTCGTTTTATTATGGTGAAGTCCCTTATTGCTTTACACTCGAGTGTCTTGACATTGGGGTTCACTATAATGAGACCTGCGCCATTGCGGGTGAAAAGAGCCCAGAATATCCGACCCAAATTGTTACCAACTCAAATCAGGAAGTTCACCTCAGATGTCCAAGGCCCTAAGCTCTTATTCGTTTTATCGTTTTAGAGTCAGGGATTCATATTTTGAAAAGATAGCCTTGACTAAACGGTAAATCAAAAAGAGCTGAGCCCCTTACCCCTCTGTCAGGGGATTTTCCATTAAACAGTAAAGTGATCGTCTTCCACGGTGAGGGTCACAGGAACAGACTGGGTCAGGATTCTGGAGAGTGAATAAATTTTGGGTAGCTCATTGGCAAAATAATATTCCTG
Source organism: uncultured Desulfocicer sp. (assembly GCA_964433355.1). Taxonomy (GTDB): domain Bacteria; phylum Desulfobacterota; class Desulfobacteria; order Desulfobacterales; family Desulfobacteraceae; genus Desulfocicer. Next base: position 3,145 of record CAYSSE010000181.1, on the reverse strand, counting down.
AACCTTTATTTTACCTTCATAAAATCGTATATCTGCTTTTTTCAAACGGTCTTTGGAAAGGTGCTCCCGGGCGATCATTGCCTGGATGAGCCAGACCCATCCCACCACAAAAAAACCAAACAACTCAAGATAAACAGTGGCATTGGCAAGATATGCCTCTTCTCCATATTCTGACCCCATACGGGCCAGGGCTTTCGTGGTCTTTGTCACCACGTTTACTCCATCTGCCAACATCATGGCATGGGGGTGGAGGCTGGGATTGGATTTCGCCTCTTCCAGGCTTTGGTTCACCTCATCCAGTAACAGGGTAAGTGCCCTGCCGTTTTGCATTCTCACCTTACGTCCCAGAAGATCCATGCCCTGTACCGCAGTGGTGCCTTCGTGGATGGGGTGGATACGGGTGTCCCTGAAGTGCTGTTCCACGGGAAAATCATCGCAATATCCGTACCCACCAAAACATTGGATACTCAGACTTGTGGAGAGAATCGCCATTTCCGAGGGAAAGGTTTTGGCCACCGGGGTGAGAATTTCCAGAAGGAGTTTATACCGTTCTTTCTGCTCCCGGGGTACCGTCTCGATTAACTCTTCGTAAAGACCGCATTGCATGATCAACGCAAGGCTTCCTTCACACACCGCCCTTTGAAAAAGAAGCATCCATTTTACATCGGCATGGGCGATGATGGGCACAGGATCAACCGCTTTTTTGTCGGAGATCAAGCGTCCCTGTTTTCGGGTTCGGGCATATTCAAGGGCGGCGTGGTATGCTGCTGTTGCAATGGCTGTGGCACCGGTTCCCACATCAAGCCGAAAGCGGTGTGCTCCATTTTCCTTACTGGGGGCTCCCCCTGCACAAGGAGACCCGGGCCCAGGTTTATTGGGGATATGGAACCCTGCTTGGGGATCGTGATATCAATGAGCATGAATTTGACTGGATAAAGTGGGATGTTTATATTGCCCGCAAGAAAAATCGTCCCCCCGCATTGACTGCCCTGGAGGTGGTGAAGTTGGTCACCAATGTCATGGTGCCCTTTCAGGGGGATCTTAAGATGCTTGATTTTAGTGAAGACAACATCTACTCCGACCACATGGCCAAACTGGTTTCATGGCATCGGTATTATACCCGCTTCTGGAAGCAATCCATGCTGTTTTGCGATATCCGGTGGCCTGACATGGTCAACATGAGACGGCCCGACAAAGTGGGCTCCACCGGAACGGCTGAGCCTGAATACTATGAAGCAGTGACGGGAAAGCGTCTTTCCTTTGTTGAAGGCATTGAGCTTGGGCGAAGAATATGGAACCTGGATCATGCCATCTGGACACTCCAGGGCCGGCACAGGGACATGGTGGAATTTTGCGACAATGTGTATGAGAAAAAATTATCATTGTCCAATGCCGATGTTCCCAATTGCCATCTTCCCGGACTTGAAAACGGCAAATGGGATTATCATGGCTATTCCAAACGAAAACTGGATCGGACAAAGTTTAATCAATTCAAAACCCTTTTTTACAAACGCCAGGGATGGGAAACCGCAACGGGATACCCCACCCGCATTACCCTGGAAGGCTTAAACCTGGGATATGTGGCAGACGAACTTGAAGAGTATGGACAGTTGGGCCAGGTTTGATACACTTGACTGTCAGATATGGGCATCCTTCATATCTTTGCAAAAGTAGTTTACATTTTTTTTGAAAGGTTCTGTAAAAATTGACCTTGGTTTCAAAAAGTGTGAAGTCGTTCTGAAGGGTGCCCAGATACGATGAAATTTTTTTAAAGAGGTAGTTAGATGAAAATAACAAAAATTAGCTGTTTTATGATCCTGCTGGCAGTGATGACAACCATGGGCTGCAATGGGGTCCGACAGGTTACCTCTGTCACCCCCCCCGCACCGGAGGAGATGAACTATATTGCAAAGGGCGAGAATACCGGAACTTACTGGCCCACAAAGGGCTGGAAGAGCTGTCGGCCCGAAGCCGTGGGCATGGATTCGCAAAAGCTTCTTAAAGCCATGGCCTATGCTGCGTCCCCTGAATTTGAAACCCAGGGCGTTGCCATTATTAAAAATGGCTATATTATTGCGGAGTCTTATTGGAACGATTTTAAACAAGACACGGTTCATGTAAGTAACTCCATGGCCAAAAGTTTCAGCAGTGCCCTTATTGGTATTGCCATTGACAAAGGGTTAATTTCCAGTGTGGATGAAAAACTGTGTGACTATTATCCATCCTGGAATTGTAGTGATTCAGGTGATTTGAGAAGTCGGATTTCACTGCGCCATGCCCTGACCCTGACAACGGGGTTGGAATGGCATGAAGATTGGACAAAATGGGATTTTAAGACCAATGATGCTTTGAAAATGGCCATTGATGGTCATTTTATTACCTATGCATCCCAACGACCTGGGCAACATGAACCCGGTACCAAGGCGATTTATTCCACGGGTGATCCCATGCTTCTTTCCGGGGTGATCCAGAAAGCCACCGGCATGACGGCCTTTGAGTTTGCAGACCAGAATTTGTTTGGCCCGTTGAACATTAAAAATATTCACTGGGATCAGGACAAGGACGGCTATACGGCAACGGCCTGGGGTCTTTACACCACTGTCAGAAATTACGCAAAGTTCGGATATCTGTTTTTGAGAAATGGACAGTGGGATGGGCAGCAGATTGTACCGGAACAATGGGTCAAAAAATCCACAACCAGTGATGATGCCGTCAATATGTGGAAATATTATGGTTATTTATGGCATGTAAATCTGCCGTTGAGGCTTGCGCCTGCCAATCTGACGGAGAACCTGAAGAACAAGAAGGGATCTCCTGTGCCTGTTGAGGGTATCCCTTCGGATGGATATATGGCTGCCGGTGTTCTGGGCCAGAATATTATTGTCATTCCTTCAAAGGATCTGTTGATTGTTAAGGTGGCCAATCAGAAAAAAGAGCGGATAGAGCTGTCAAAATTTATTAAAATGGTGATTGATGCTCAAATATAGAATCGGTAAAAAACGTAAGCCCAAAAGTTAAATGATTGGGGTTTCAACTTTTGTTGTGGCTGGTGGTTACAGCCATGTATGTTTATTAGAAAATAGAACTTCCGGGCAACCTCAGCAGAGCCCCCCCCGATGGGTAATAGGAACCGGCCAATTGTGCC
>CAYSSE010000180.1:0-8132 GCA_964433355.1 uncultured Desulfocicer sp. | reverse complement strand
CCATCCCAGCCGCAATGGCAGCCATGAGTCCAAACCAGGGATTCCCCGTGGTGTAAGTCACGAGAAAAGCCACCACCGCTCCCAGGGACATCACGCCTTCCACCCCCAGATTTAATATTCCCGACCGTTCACAGATCACCTCCCCCACAGTTCCCAAAAGCAGGGGCGTACCCGCCACCATGGTGCGTTGGAGTACTGAAATAATTACATCATCCATATGGATTCCTATATTTTTTTTATATGAAAGAGTAGACACTCCTAACGTTCTTTCATGCTTAGTTGTGGGCAGGCCGAGGCCAGAATACGGTCTACCCGTGGCAGTTATTTATTTATCCCGGTTAGGGACTTGGACGAGAATAAACTACCAAATTAAAATTTTTCATAATGCAATAAGTACCCGGGCATATATTCCTCAAAATAAAACTCATAAATATTAATGGTATATCTCTGTGAAATACCGAAAAACATATGCATGGGTACTTATCAGCGTATTAAGCTGGGCATAGTGGTAGCCTATTTTCGGGGAAGTCCCTTATGAATTAACCGATGCAGTGCGCTGAATCGTCACTTTGTTTTTTATGAAAAAATCCCCCATGATCAAAAAAACCAGAAGGGTACCGTTGACAATCTGCACCGTGGCTGCCGGAAGCCCCAGGGACATTTGGATGGCATCTCCCCCCACCAGGATACCTGCAAAAAACACCCCTGACACAATGGCATAAAGGGGATTTAGTTTGGCAAGCCAGGCCACAATGATGGCGGTGAATCCATACCCAGAAGAGATGGATGCCGGATACCCAAGATAGTGATGGATACCTGCCACTTCCCCCACACCGGCAAAACCGGCAAGTCCCCCACTGATGAGCATGATCATCATGCTGGTCTTAAAAAAATCAATGCCTGCATAACGTCCGGCCTCGGGATTTTCTCCGATGACCCGAACCTCATAGCCAAACCGACTTCTGTAAACAATGATGGTGAGAATCACAACGGAGATCAGGGCCAGAACCAGGGTGACATAATGAATTCTTGATCCGGAAATCACCCCCAGTATGGCACTATCTGGAAGATTATCCGTGCCGGGAAATCCAAACCGGGTTTTTCCCTTCCAGGGCCCCACAATGAGCAGGGTGAGAAATTCGGCACAGATATAGTTAAGCATCAGGGTGGAAATCACCTCATTGATGGCAAATTTTATTTTAAGGAATGCCGGTATCAGGCCACACAGCGCTCCTCCCAGAAACCCGGCGGCAAACATCAATGGCACAATCACAAAGGAGGGTAAAAATTCCCCCCAGGTGAGCCCCACCCATGCACCGAAAATTGCCCCCATAAGAAGCTGGCCTTCGGCACCGATATTCCAAAATTTGGCCCTGAAGGCAAGGGTAAGCCCCCCACCGATGAGCACCAGGGGAATTGCCTTGGTAAGGGTCTCCTTAAACCCATACATGGATCCAAAGGAGCCCATGAAAATCTTTGAAATGGCAAAAAAAGGATTCACCCCGCACACCATGAATATGATGCCAACGGCCACAAGGGCGGTTAAAAGGGAAAACAAATTGGTGACAAGGGATTGAATCGGTGTGATGCGATCCCGATCACTGACTTTAATTCTAAGCATATTATTTTTATCCAGGCCCTTTCAAAGGCATCATCCATTGATTAGACATCATATTATTTTTAATAACTGTCACGGGCAGATCATATTATGACCTTGATCTGCCCACAACGAAGCATGAAAGAATGTTAGGCTCGCCTACTCTTTCATATAAACGGGCAACGAATATTGGGTCGTAGACGCGGAGTCAAATGATATCATGCCGCCCCCCCCGATGGGCAATGGGCCCGGCCGGAACCGTTAGACGGCACAATTGGCCGGTTCCTATTACCCATCGGGGGGGGCTCTGCTGAGGGTACTTTAACACGGGCGCATTCCCATTTTCCCGGCCCATCACATAACCCATTGATTTCATTAAGCCACTATCCATTGATACAAAATAAAATATCTTGATAAATCAAAGAGTTAACTCTCCAACCGGAAAAATGGGAATACGCCCCTTTAACACTTCATTTTCATATAAAAAAACCTACAGATTCAATTAATAATTATATTTTAAATAAAATCAATTATTTAAACAAAATCTGGTATTATGTCTATTGTCTAAACCCATTGAAACGGTGTTTAAAATTTTAAGGAACCCGCCATCATTAAACCAATATCCGAGGCCCGTTTATCATCTGCCGAATCCAGGATTCCGGTGAATTCTCCCTGGAACATCACGGCGATGCGATCACATAATTCAAAAATTTCTTCAAGATCCTCTGAAAACAACAACACCGCTCCCCCCTCTTTACGGCGTTTGAGCAGTTGTTCCCTCAAATATTCCGTGGCCCCCACATCAAGCCCATAGGTGGGATGGGACGCCACCAGAAGGGGAGGCGCTTCACTGATCTCCCGACCCAGTATCAATTTTTGAATATTACCACCGGAAAGATTTTTGATCTGCATATCAATGGAGGGGGTGGCCACCCGGTAATCCGCCACCAGATCGCTGGTGTGCTTTTTGATGCGCCCATATTCCAGAAACATCTTTTTGGAAAATTTTTTCAGGTGGTGCTGCTTTAAAATGGCATTGTCGTAGAGATATAGCCCCGGTGCAATGCCAAATTTTATCCGCTCCTCGGGCACATGGCTAACGCCACTGTCATAGATACGCCGGGGGGACAGGTTGGTAATGTCCTGGCCCTGGGAAAAGACCCTTCCCGATGACACCCGTCGTATGCCGGTGATGGCTTCGGCAAGCTCCCGCTGTCCATTGCCAGCCACCCCGGCCACCCCAAAAATTTCATTGGAATGGATATCAAAGGAGACATCTTTCACACAGGGAAGCCCCTTATCTCCCAGGACATTGAGATTTTCAACGGTGAGCACCTTTTTCCCCGGGGGAATCTTTTCCCGGTGTACATTAAAGAGTACATCCCTGCCAATCATCATGCGGGCCAGGGATTGTTTGTTCATACCGTCGGTGTCTGCATGACCCACAATTTTTCCCTTCTGTAGCACCGTTACCCGATCACACACGTCCATGATCTCATCGAGTTTGTGACTGATGAGGATCACCATGTGGCCCTGGGCTTTCATATCTTTGAGGATTCGAAACAGCTCCTCAATCTCCTGGGGGGTCAATACCGAGGTAGGTTCATCCAATATCAACAGATCTGCCCCATTTAAAAGAGCCTTGATGATCTCCACCCGCTGCTGCTCACCGGCGGAAAGCTGCCACACTTTTTTTGAAGGATCTATGCTGAAGTTAAATTTTTTAGAAAAGGCCAGCACCTGATCCCGGATGCGTATCTTGGGGAAAAAAAAAGGGGTGTGCTTGTATCCCAAAGCAATATTTTCAATGACAGAATGGTTTTGCACCAGCATGAAATGCTGATGCACCATGCCAATACCATGGGTAATGGATTCCGTGGGAGAGGTAATTTTTACCGGCTTTCCGTTAATTAGAATTTCACCGCCATCGGGTTGATACAGTCCATAAAGGATGTTCATCAGCGTGGTTTTTCCGGCACCATTTTCCCCCAGAAGCCCCAGTATTTCACCGGATTTCACCTGGAGGTTAATTCCCTGGTTTGCAAAAACCCCTTGAAATGATTTTGAAATACCCTTCATTTCAAGTGTATCAATTTTTTTCATATTGCTCCTGACAAAACAGGACCAAATGACATGATCCAGGGGATAGGTCAAGATAAATCACACAGTCCTTTGCCTCCACCCGGCACATGCCACCTGGCCCTTCTTATGATTTAGAATTGCTGAGCGAATGGCTATTTGGGAACAGAGCCCTTTACATTGTCAACATAGTACATGATGCTCAACAGGTCTTCCTTGGACGCCCGCTCCCCGGCCTTTACCTTCAGGATTCCGGCATTATCCTTGATGGGGCCATCAAAAGGATCAAATATTTCCACGCCTTCCTTCATCTGGGCGTAGCGTTTGAGCACAAGGTCATACACGGAAAGTTTACCCAAATCCGGGGTATTGACTTCAACTTTTTTGAGATTTTCCACAAATTTGGAATTAATCATCTCATCTTCACTGCCACCCAAAAGTGCGGCCCCTTCTGCGGCAAGCCACCAGATATCTTCATTGGTCCAGGTGCCGTTGTACATATCTTCAAGAATTTTGGCATACATGCCACCCCAGTTCATGAGCTGACCGGAAACAACCGAGTCTTGTCCATAGGCTTGCATGGGGCTGTAATGGCTGAACGTATAAATCTGCTGGCCTTTTTCACAGTGATCTTGTCCCACTTCAATAACAGCCGGGGTATCTTCGGTGAACGCAATGGCATCACAACCGGATGCAATGAGGGATTCAGTGGCTTCCTTGGCCTTATCCGGTCCATACCAGGCATAGATCCATCGCACATCCACTGTTACCGCAGGATTGGCAGCCTTGGCCCCCAAAGCAAAGGCATTGATGTGACGCACCACCTCGGGAATGGGAAACGCCCCCACATAGCCTATTTTTCCGGTCTTGGTCAGTGCTCCGGCCATGAGCCCGTTGAGATAATACATCTGATAGAGATCTCCGAAATAGGTTCCCACATTGTCTCCCCGTTTGAAACCGGAGCAATGCATGAACTTCTTTTCAGGATATTTTTTACCTGCGGCCACGGTGTCGTTCATGTAACCGAAACTGGTGGTGAACACCACATCACATTTTTGTTCCTGGATGAATCGATCTATGATTCTTGCGGAGTCTGATTCTGACACAGACTCAATAAAAACGGTTTCAAGCCATGGATATTTATTTTGTACAAATTGTCGTCCCTGGTCGTGACCATAGGAAAATCCATAATCTCCCACCGGTCCCACATAGACAAAACCGGCCTTAATCTTCTTATCAGCGGCAAAGGCGCTTCCCGCTGCAAAAATCAGACAAAGGCAAAATAACAGTATCCGTCGGGTCAAACTCATGTCATGCTCCTGTTGTTTAAATGTTGTTTAAATGTTGTTCACATGGGATGCCCCGGACTATATGTCCCGTGGCACTCCATGCGCTGTTGTGACAATGCCGCTTTGCCATGGCCAACTCACATGTCCCCCCCCGGCAATAATATTTTTTTTGGGGGGGGGCACTTCAAGCATCAGTTTGGCAAGCCCATGTGCCTTTTTAATTTTCTTAAAATAAATTTGGGCATTTTACGATAATTTCCCCAATGTCGTCAACCCTTATGATCCCTTAAAAGCCCCTTCTTAAATCATCCCCTTTCTGGGTTGGCACATCTGACAGGAGATACCCCTCTTTTAAGTCAATATTTTTCTGCGTATCAAAAATTATATCGACAGATGATGGATTTTATGCTTATCTAATCATTTTATATTAAATCAATTCCCCCATTAAGATTGAATGAGGTGGTTTGCTCATAAAATTGAACCCATTGGGCCATGAACGTGGCATCAATGGGCAATATTATGATCAACCCCGGATGAGGAGAGAATGGAAAGAGCAATCAACATCCTTAGAAAAAGTGAACTCTTCAGAAGCATAGAAGAAAAAGACCTTGAGGCAATGGGGCACATCCTGGAACAAAGAGCCGTACAGGAAGGCGAAACCCTGGCAACAAAGGGAGATACGGCCACCTTCTTTTTTGTGCTAAAAACAGGAACTCTCCTGATTGCACTGAACGATGGAAAATCCGCTGTGGTGGACAAAACAGGCGATTTCATCGGCCTGGAGTTATTATCATCAAAGGGAATATACATCGCCACCCTGACAGCGCTGACCCCCTGCGAGATTGTGGTCATTCCAAGGGATACCTTCCTGGGATTTATCCAAGGCGATTCTTCTGCAGCAGCCACTTTTATGCAGAGCTGGAGCACCTATCGTTCCAGAACCTTCCCCTTCTTACCGGAACAAGATGTCCCTGATATGGATTATCAGTATTAATATTCTGTTCCGCATTCTTTAATTAAGGAATGAGCCCAAAATAACATACCCTTTTAAAAAGTTGGGAACACTATCCTTCAACGGTGGCATATTCTGAAAAGGGCAAATTATTTGAGACTGGTTCCTAAATGCATGAATCAAGCCATTGAATTTTTGATAATCTGAAAAATATGGAGGCAAATGTGTACGGTTTAGATGCAATCAATGCATACAACGGATGGGCAATCTCCGTTGTGGGCGTAACCATTGTATTCACTGGCCTTGTGATGTTGTCCTTGGCCATATCCCAGCTTCATAAACTGCTGAGTCTATGGGAGAACAGAGAAGAACTCTCCCTTTTTAAAAAAAAGGCCCCTGCAACGGATCAGATCCCGGTTGAACTCACTCCGGGGCAAAAGGAAAGCGCAAGGCAATTTAAACTCCTGGCAGAAACGTTGAATGAGCATTTTTCCCTGCCAAGACTTTTAAAACTGGCCAAAATCAGTGGCATTGATCACCCCCATGCAACCCTTGCAAGGCTTCTTGAGACAGACATCATCGTATCAGATACCCAAGGGTACCATGTCCTGGACATGGCACAATTCAAAACACTGGCTTCCTAAAAAACATCAATCATCCACGCAGAGGCATACGCTATGGAGCACCTATTTGTAGATTTTTTTCAAAACACCGGTTTTTTTCTATGTGACTACCGCAACATCGTCATGATCCTTGTGGGAATGACCTTTATATACCTTGGCATTGCCAAGGACTACGAACCCCTTTTACTGGTTCCCATCGGCTTTGGTATGCTCATGGGAAACATTCCCGTGTTCCAGGGGCTTGGTCTTGGTATCTACGAGAATAACAGCGTTCTTCACTATCTATATCAGGGGGTCACCCAGGGGATTTATCCCCCGTTGATTTTTCTTGGCATCGGTGCCATGACCGATTTTTCCACCCTGCTGGCACGACCGGTGCTTATGCTCCTTGGGGCCGCAGCCCAGACCGGTATATTTTTCACATTCCTGGGAGCCCTGGCCCTGGGATTTGCCCCCAACGAAGCCGCTTCCATCGGCATCATCGGCGGTGCCGACGGTCCTACGGCCATTTTTCTTACGGCCAAACTGGCCCCCAAACTAATCGGCCCCATTGCCGTGGCTGCCTATTCCTACATGGCCCTGGTACCGGTGATTCAACCCCCCATCATGAGACTTCTGACCACCCGAAAAGAGCGCCTTATTCGCATGGAAGAACCCCGGGACGTTAGCAAAAGAGAAAAAATGCTCTTTCCCATTGTCGCTTTTCTCCTGTGCTGTTTTCTGGCACCAGCGGCCCTTCCCCTGCTTGGCATGCTCTGCTTTGGTAACCTTTTAAAAGAAGCCGTGGTAACGGAACGACTGGCCGTGGCCGCAAGGACTTCCATCATTGATTCTGTCACCATCCTTCTTGGGGTCACCGTGGGGGCGAGTACCCAGGGGGATGTATTTCTCACTGCTGAGTCTGTGGGAATCTTTTTTCTGGGAGCTCTGTCCTTTTGTATCGCAACGGCGTGCGGTCTGCTGTTTGCCAAATTCATGAATCTCTTTTTGAAAAGCAAAATAAACCCTCTGCTGGGGGCTGCCGGCGTCTCTGCTGTTCCAGATTCAGCAAGGGTCGTGCAGGTGGTGGGACAACAGGAAGATCCCACAAATTTTCTGCTCATGCATGCCATGGCACCTAACATATCCGGGGTTATCGGATCCGCAGTGGCTGCTGGCGTGCTGTGGAGTTTCATGTCATAACCATAAAATTCAAGGAAATGTATCCATGCTCGAAACACACATTGAAGATCAAATCCTCATTGCAACACTGGTTGGTGGAAACACCAGCGCCATGGATCGTCAGACCCTGGAGCACCTCCAGAAAGCCGTCAACCAGGTAAATGTTGAAGAAAAAATCAAAGGAATGGTTCTCACCGGGAAAAATCGTTTTTTCTCCACCGGGTTTAATTTAAACACCTTCATGGCCTTTGAAACCTTAGAACAGGCAGGTGATTTTATTGCCTTTGCCGACCGGGTATTCTTTAACATTTTTACATGCAAAAAACCCGTTGTCTGCGCCATGAACGGACATGCCGTTGCCGGTGGGCTGATTATTTCCATGGCAGCGGACTACCGTCTTCTCTCCAACCACCCCAAAACCAAGGTTGGCA
>CAYSSE010000179.1:0-8136 GCA_964433355.1 uncultured Desulfocicer sp. | reverse complement strand
GGCATTGCCGGCATGCAGGCGGCCATTGACATTGGTAATTCCGGCCTCACCGCCTGGTTGGTGGAAAAAGATACCACCATTGGTGGCCACATGCTTCAGTTTGATAAAACCTTTCCCACTCTGGATTGTGCGGCCTGCATTGGTACCCCGAAAATGGTGGAGACGGCCCAGAATGATCACATTAATCTATTATCTAATTCTGTGGTGGAAGAGGTGTCTGGATACATCGGCAACTACACGGTGACGGTGCGGAAAAAGGCCCGTTATGTTAGTTCAAAATGCACGGGCTGTGGCGAGTGTGCCACGGTGTGCCCGGTGGAACTGCCCAGTGAATGGGATGTGGGACTCCAAAATCGAACCGCCATTTACCGGGCCTTTCCCCAGGCCGTTCCCATCACTTTTGCCATTGATAAGAAATCCACACCCCCCTGTCGCACCGCCTGTCCGGCTGGCACCAATGTCCAGGGGTATGTCCAGATGGTCAAGCAGGGCAAATACCAGGAGGCCTTATCCATTATCATGGAACGGTTGCCCTTGCCTGGTGTTTTGGGGCGGGTGTGTCCCCATCCCTGTGAGACCGCTTGTAGGCGAGCCCTTGTTGATGATCCCATTTCCATTCGCAATTTAAAAAGAGTGGCCGCTGACCATGGGGATCTGACAAAGCTGGTATTGCCGGAGGTGCGTGAAAAGAAAGAGTCCATCGCCGTTGTGGGATCAGGCCCTGCCGGGCTCACCGTGGCCTATTACCTGAGAAGAAAGGGATATCCAGTGACCATTTTTGAGGCCATGGACGAACCCGGCGGCATGCTGCGCACCGGTATTCCTGATTATCGCCTGCCACCGGAAATCCTGGACCAGGAGATTGACCATATTCTCTCCACGGGAATCACCCTTAAAACAGGGCAGCGCCTGGGTCATGAATTTACCCTTTCTTCTCTTAAGGAAAAGGGGTTCAATGCCATATTTCTGGGCATTGGTGCCCATCTTCCCATGGGTATGAACATTGAAAACGAAACTGTCCATGGTGTGGTGGATGCCGTGGCGTTTCTTAAAAAAATCAACCTCAAACAGGAGATGCCCGTCACCGGCCATGTGGTGGTTATTGGTGGGGGCAATGTGGCCATGGATGCGGCCCGGGTGGCCATTCGTTCCGGTGCCACTGCCGTCACCGTGGTGTATCGGCGGAGCAAAGCTGAAATGCCCGCCGAAGAAGAGGAGATTCTTGGTGCCGAAGCGGAGGGCATCTGGTTTGTACATCTGACAACCCCGGTGGGTATTTGTGAAGAAGCGGGCAGGGTGACAGGCATTAAATGCATGAAAAACAAACTGGGACCCGCCGATGGCAGTGGCCGCAGACGACCGGTGCCCATTGCCGATTCAGAATTCACCATCACCTGTGACATGGTGATCCCGGCCATAGGTCAGCGGGTGGACACCCTGTGGCAAAACAGTGAGACCCCCATTGAATTAACCGCCCGGGGAACCCTGGTGGTGGACCCGGAAACCATGGAAACCTCTTTGCCCGGTGTGTATGCCGCCGGGGACGGGGTGACGGGGCCAGCCACGGTGGTGGAAGCGGTGGCTGCGGGTCATCGGGTGGTGTGTGCCATTGATATCCGGCTAAATGCCCCTGTTGATGAACCCGAAGAAGTCATAAAAAAGAAAATCCACATGACAATGGTAAAGAACTTTCCCGGGATATTTGATCCAGAACCCGATCCGGTTTGGTCGGATCTTCCCCGAAACCCGACCTTAATTCCCCGTCGGGAACCCGTATTGATGGCATCTGAAACCCGGGTATCCAACTTTGAAGAGGTGGATCTGGGGCTGGATGAAGTCAGTTCCCGCATTGAAGCCCAACGGTGTATCAATTGTGGTGGCTGCTGTGAATGCATGCAATGTGTTGAAGCCTGCAAACCCGAGGCCATTAACCATGAGGATGAAGATGAGCTGGTTACCATACAGGTGGGCAGCATCATCACGGCCACGGGATTTGACGCCCTGGATCCCACCCCCATGAAACCTTATGGATATGGCAAATTTCCCAATGTGTTTACCAACCTGGAATTTGAACGTCTGAGCAATGCCACCGGCCCCACAGGGGGGCAGATTCTCATCCGGGATAATAAGGGAGAACTGACCCGAACCCCCAAAAGCGTTGCCATTCTCCACTGCATCGGCAGCCGGGACATTAACTATCACACCTATTGTTCCCGGGTGTGCTGCATGTATGCCTTGAAGTACGGGCATCTGATCCATGAAAAAGCAGGCCACGATGCCATGGTATATAATTATTACATTGACATGCGTTGCTTTGGAAAGGGCTATGAAGAGTTTTACATTAAATGCCAGGAAGAGGGAACCCAATTCATCCGGGGCAAGGTGGCATCCATCACCCAGGCTTCCCCGGGGAAAAACCAAAATAATAATGGAAGTTCTCAGAATAATGGCGATGATTCTTTGGGTGATGGAGATAAACTGGTGGTGGTCAGCGAAGACACCCTGTTGGGGGAGGTGATTAAAACCGAGGTGGACATGGTGATTCTGTGCACCGCCATGGAAGCTCGGAAAGATGCCAGGGACATCGGCCGCACATTGGGGATCAACCAGGGAGCCGATGGGTTTTTCCTGGAAGAGCATCCCAAACTTGGGCCGTTAAATACGGCAACGGACGGGGTTTTTATAGCCGGGGCCTGTCAGGGACCCAAGGACATCCCCGATACCGTGGCCCAGGCCTCGGGGGCAGCCGCCAAATCTTTATTACTGGCGATCAAGGGAGAGGTGGAGATCCCCTCAACGGTGTCCCACATTGACGAAGATATCTGTGTTGGATGTCAAACCTGCATAGGTCTTTGCCCATACACGGCCATCAGCTTTGATGAAAATCGCAGGATATCCGTTGTCAACGAGGCGCTTTGCAAGGGGTGCGGATCTTGCTCTGGATTTTGTCCCAGCGGGGCGGCCCAGGTACGTCATTTTAATGAAAAACAATTGTTCAGTGAACTCAATGGGGTCATGGACGCCATTCATGCCATTGGGATATAAGATTAGGGGCATCCTTCATATGAGTCCCAAAGTACTTTACAAACTTTTGGGAAAAATTTCCTGCAAATGGGGAATGTTCTAAAAAACTGCAAAGCACTTTTGAAAGATGCTGAATTAAGGAGAAATTTTGATGGAAAATTTTGAACCCACAATCATCGCATTTGTCTGCAACTGGTGCACCTACACGGCAGCCGATCTTGCCGGTACCTCCCGGAAAAAATATCCGGAAAATGTAAGATTGATCAAGGTGATGTGCACCGGAATGGTGGATCCCAAATATGTATTAAAGGCCTTTCTCCAGGGGGCAGATGCCGTGCTGGTATCAGGGTGCCACCCGGGGGATTGCCATTATATCAACGGTAATTACAAGGCAAGACGACGCATAAAGTTGCTCCATAATGTGTTGGGCAATTTCGGTATTGACAGAAAACGGCTTCGCCTCACCTGGATCGGTGCCAGTGATGGTATTGAATTTGCCGAAACCATCAATACCATGGTCAGGGAAATTAAGGTGGAAGGGCCACTTCACACAGATTTAAAACAAGTGATATAGGGAGAAAGGGTTCATGAACTCCATTTATAAAATAGAAAAATCCACACATCTTGGGTCGGTGCGGACCTTTCTCAAGGCATTTCTTAAAACAGAAAAAGATCGTTCCCTGCTGATTCCCGTTCGATCGCCCCATAACAATACCGTCATGCCCACATTGGTGACAGACCCCGATCTGCTGGATCAGGCAGATCCTTTTTCTCCGGCCTTTCCCCTGAACAGCGCCAAACTGGTTTCCAAGCTCACCCGGAAGGGGTCCGGGGAACCCATGGCCGCTTTTCTTCGCCCCTGTGAACTCAGAGCCTTTGTGGAGCTGGTTAAAATTAAACAGGCCACCTGGGATAATCTGATAATCATCTCTTCGGACTGTGCCGGGGCCTTTTCCAACAGCGTTTTCAGGGAAAAGGCGGCGAACGAAAAAGAGGCCTTTACCCAGACCTTTCTGGATAAACGACTGGGTTCAAACCTCACAGACACCATGGATGACAGCATTGCCACGGCCTGCACCATTTGCACCCGGCCCTTTCCTGAAAATGCCGATATTACCGTGGGGCTTTTTTATCCGGGGGGCAAGGGGATTAGCCTCAAGGGCACCAGTGAAAAAGGCGCAAAAATTTTGGCGGCAATGTCCCTGGAACCCGCGGCCCCGGAAGAAAATGAGAAGGAGAAAAGCGCACTGATTGCTTCACGAAAAACCCGGGAAAAAGAAGTGTTTCAGGAAGTCGCTACACAGACGGGAAACCTGCCGGATCTTGCCAACTATCTATCTGACTGTATTAATTGTTACAATTGCCGGGTGGCCTGTCCGGTGTGTTTTTGCAAAGAGTGCGTATTTAACACCGATGTCGTGGATTATGAGCCTTTTCAATACCAGGGATGGGCCAGGGCCCGGGGAGGGCTTAAAATGCCCACAGACACGCTTTTTTTTCACATCACCCGCATGATTCACATGGGGCTTTCCTGTGTGGGCTGTGGACAGTGTTCCAATGCCTGCCCCAATGACATCCCCCTTGCTGAGCTTTTTAAACTGGTGGGGGAAAAAGCCCAAAAAGGGTTTTCATATACTTCCGGGACAGATGTGAATGAGGCACCGCCCCTGTCGGTTTTCATGGAAAATGAATTTAAAGATGTCACAGGGCTTTCTTAAGGAGGTAACTTATGATTCAAAAACAGGGAAACGCACTGGTGGTAGGGGCAGGCATTGCTGGCATCCGATCGGCACTTGATCTGGCAGAGGCTGGTCACCATGTCACACTGATAGATGCCTCCACCTACATGGGCGGCATTCTGTCACGGTTGGATTATCAATTTCCCACTGACGGGTGTGGCATGTGCCGGATGCTGCCCTTGGTGGAGCGGGATCAGTCCACCCAGTTCTGTTTAAGGCGGGGATTGTTCCATGAAAATATTGATCTGATGCTCTCCACCACATTGGCGGATCTTGAGGGAGATGTGGGGCATTACACCGCCCATTTAGACCAGAAGATAAAGGTCATTGATCCTGAAAAATGCAATGGGTGCGGAGAATGCGCCGCCGTGTGCCCTGTGGATATTCCCAATAAATTTAATTTGAACATGGGACATCAAAAGGCGGCCCATTTGCCGCTGCCCCATGCCCTTCCCAATATTTATACCATTGATATGGATGCCTGCACCCTGTGCGGGGCTTGTGAACCTGTATGCCCCGTGGACGCCATCACCCTTCCCAAAGATCCCCGGAAAAGTTTTCGTATCTTGGTGGTGGATGATGAACTCATTGTCCGGGATTCCATGAAAGAGTGGTTTGAATTTGAAGGATACACCGTTGATATGGCTGACTCCGGTGCTACAGCCCTGGAGCGAGTGGCAGAAAATTCCTATGACTTGATGTTTCTGGACATTAAAATGGGTCGCATGGATGGCACTGAAGTATTAAAACAGGTGAAAGCCGCCCATCCGGATCTCAAAGTGATCATGATGACGGCCTATGCCACGGTGGAAACCGCTGTGGAGACCCTGACCCAAGGAGCCCTTGAGTACATTGTAAAACCCTTTGAGCCGGACACGGTTGTGGCCTTGGTGGATGGCCTTTATCAGGCGAATAAACCCCTGGAGATGACCCAGGTTTCCCTGGATATTGCCACGGTGATTCTCACCTGCGGTACGGATTTTTATGACCCCGCCACAGGGAAAAACACCTATGGCCATGGTGTGTATCCCGATGTGGTCACCGGACAGGAATTTGAACGCCTCATCAGCGGTACCGGTCCCACCGGGGGCCAGCTGCTGCGTCCCTCCAATGGCAAAGCCCCAGAGCGGATTGCCTGGATTCAATGCGTGGGATCGCGCACCCTTCAAAATGATGCGCCTTATTGTTCTTCCATCTGCTGTATGCATGCCTTAAAGGAGGCAGTGCTCACCCGGGAAAAATCCAATCATGCCATTGAAACCGTTATCTATTACATGGATATGCGCTGTTTTGGCAAAACCTTTGAAGCCTATAAAACCAAGGCCCTGGCGGATCACCAGGTGATCCTGAAACGGGCCCGGCCCCATTCCGTTCGATGGGATGAGGCCCTGGGTAAACTACGCATTTTTGTGGCAGATATGTTCACCGATAAAACCGATGAACTCTTTGATATGGTGGTGCTTTCCGTGGGGGTGAGACCGGTTAAAAATATGGCCCACCTTTGTGAAATGGGGGATATTCCCTTGACCCCTTATGGATTTCCTGCCATGGATTTTCCCCCTACACCCGGACGGGGTGTGTTTGCCGGGGGCAGTTTTTTAGGCCCCATGGATATCCATGACACCCTTATCCATGCATCATCTGCCAGTTTAAGAGCGTTAACTTTGTTGCAGAATACAGTGTCCCCGGTGGAAGAAGCATCAAAAAAAGAGAGCGTCACATACCGGGATGTATCCATGGAACTGCCATCAACGGCTTTGGTGTTGTGTCATTGTGCTGCCAGTGACAATAAAATTGCTGTTGAAGAAATGGCAAAACAATTTGAACGCCTGCCCCATGTGTCCCATTGCATCATCGCCAAAAAACTGTGTACCCGGGAAGGATGGGATGATTTTTCATCAAAAATAAAACCCCTGAAAGTAAACCGGGTGGTGGTGGCGGCCTGTCTTCCCCATCTATTTTTAAAAAAAATAAAGGAACTCTCCCATCAAATGGCATTGCATCCCCATTATTTTGACGTGGTGGATATTTTTAAGGATACCGCTGATGATGCTCGTTCCAAGGTGGGAATGGCCCTCACCGGCATTCGTCATAGAACCCCGGACACCACCATCCCCAGAAGCGTTGAAAAAACAGCCCTGGTGGTGGGGGCTGGCATTGCTGGTATGACCGCCGCCCTGGCCCTGGCCCAGAATAATATTAATGTAATTGTAGTGGAAAAAGCCCAGGATATAGGGGGCAATCTCCAATGGTTGAAAAAAAATATAACCGGAACGGATTTTTCATCGATTCTGGAAGAGAGTACAAGGGACATTAAAGCCCATCCCCGCATTGAACTTATTACCGGCGCCACCGTTGCGGACACCTTTGGCCATGTGGGCCATTTTGTCACCCACATTGAACCTGAAAAAGGGGAGATCAGAATGGTAGAGCACGGCGTCACCATCCTGGCCACAGGCGGACAAGAAGCCGTCACCCAATCCATGGGATATGGCAAGCATCCGTCCGTTGTGACCCTGAAAGAGTTGGAACAATCCATGGCGGGCGATGGGGCTGCCATGGCAGATGTGGAGTGTGTGGTGATGATCCAGTGTGTGGATTGCAGGGATGAACACAAAGCCTATTGCAGCCGGATCTGCTGTACCTCTGCCTTAAAACATGCCCTTTCCATGAAACGACAAACGCCTGACATGCATATTTATGTGCTGTATCGGGATATGATGACCCATGGATTTGCCGAGCCTTTTTTTAATGAGGCCCGGGAGGCAGGCATTATTTTTATTCAATACACTTTGGATAAAAAACCCCAAGTCCGTGTCACCGATAACGGGGTTACCGTGGAAATTTTTGAGCCCATCCTCCATGAAACCCTTGAGATAGAACCCAATCTATTGGTTCTTGCCACCGGAGTAGTGCCCTCCCGGGCTGGATCACCTGCTGAAATAATGAATGTTGATCTGGATGCGTATGGATTTTTTCACCAGGCAGATGACAAATTCAGACCTGTGGACAGCATCAAAGAAGGCCTATTTGCCTGCGGCATGGCCCTGGGACCCCGCAGTGTGGAAGAGAGTATGGCATCGGCAGAGGCATCGGCGGTGAGGGCTTTACGTATATTAAGCAAGAATACATTAATGGCGGCAACGGTCACCGCAGGCGTTAAAACCACTTTGTGCAGCCTTTGTGAACTGTGTATCGGAGCCTGTCCTTACGGGGCCAGAAGTCTTAATTCGGAACTCATGGTGGTTGAGGTGGATCCCATTATGTGCCAGGGGTGCGGAACTTGTGCTTCCATTTGCCCCAGCAGCGCATCCTTTTTAAATGGATTCAAGGATCGACAGATGCTGGATATCATTGATGCTGCCATTGGTTT
>CAYSSE010000178.1:0-8151 GCA_964433355.1 uncultured Desulfocicer sp. | reverse complement strand
GGCACAATTGGCCGGTTCCTATTACCCATCGGGGGGGGGCTCTGCTGAGGTTGCCTGGAAGTTCTATTTTCTAATAACATACATGGCTGCGAAACCAGCCACAACGAAAAAAGAAAGTCCTTTAATTTTAGCATGTTGCTGAGACTTTCATATAACACCTACATGGCTGTAAAACCAGCCACAACGAAAAACGAAAGCCCTTTAATTCCAGCGTGTTGCTGGGACTTTCATATAAAAAAAAATGGAGATTAAAAATAATGAAAAAGGTACTCATCATCACTGGCCCTGCTGGCGACGCCCAGGGCTGGGGAGATCTTTCCGTCACCCAAGAGGTGTGCAAAGCCATTAATGAAGGTGAAAACAGCGCGGAGATTGCCTTTGTCAACAACATGACTGAATTTTATAAAGCCATTGAAGAAAAAGAATACGATATCATCTGGAGCTGCCTTTATTACATCAACAGCAAGTTAGATACCATTGGTTTAAATGAAGATGGAGAGTGGTTTGCCGATATTTTTGATGAAAGGAAAATTCCTTACATTGGTCCCAATGCCGCCACCATGAAGGCGTTGATCAATAAAACAGCCACCCACGACATTCTCACAGCAAAGGGTATTTCAGTTCCCTATCACTACCAGGTTGATAGAGATGATGTGCTGCCAACCCTGACCTACCCCGCTTTTGTAAAACCCAGCTATGAGTCCAGATCCGTTGGCATTAACGATGACAGTGTGGTGAACTCCGAAGCAGAGTTAAAAAAACAGGTGGCCTATATCCACGATACCTATGATCAGCCTGCCCTGGTTGAGGAGTATCTTCCCGGTGATGAGTACACAGTTTTGATGCTGGGCAATGGTCAGCACCAGGAATTTTTGCCCGGTCAGGTACTGGTTGATCCTGCCCTTTTTGGCAAATACCCCATCCTTAGAAGTGACTTAAGAGGTGTGGGTGCGACCAAAATCAGACCTGCCGGAGAATATTCCGATCTGGCCAATGAGCTTTGCAGCCAGGCCATGGAAGCCCTTAACTGTCTGGATCACGTCCGGGCTGACATGCGCATGGATGCCAATGGGATACTTAAAATAATTGAAGTCAACGGAATTCCCGGATTAAAACCCATTAAAAGCTGGAGTCCCCAGATGTTCACCATGCACCACGCCTCTGGGGATGAAGCCCAGGATTATAAAAAGCTGGTGAATCACATTGTTACTTCAGCTCTGGCACGCTTTGAACTGATTTAGATAGACCCACCATTTTTAGATTGTATGAAAAAACGGCTTATCAGGAAAAACTCCATGCCCCTACCTTTTATAGATTCAATCAAAAAACAAATATCCCAACAGGGAGGTATTTCAGGAACAGATTCTTCACAGGGATTTGCCTATGATTTTGATTTTTCCACCCCCATCATTGCCACGGCCATCCACGCAGGGCACCATGTCCGGGATGAATTAATCCCCCTCATGGAAATCCCACAGAACCAGCGCCTGTTTGAAGAAGACACCGCCACTGAAGAGATGATTCAAGGTCTTTCCAATACCATCTGGGGACTGGAATCCCGGGCCGTGTACGATCTGAATCGATCACCGAACCTGGCGCTTCCCCTTACCCCGGAAAAGTTCTGGGGCATCAAGGTCTATGGAACCCAGCCCACACCGGAAATGAACCAAAAAAGTCTGGAGTTACACGCCCGGTTTTACGATTTCATGGGAACTATTGTCTCCCATATGCTGGACAAATTTAATGTCTGCATTGTTCTGGACATCCACTCCTATAATATATCCCGCCAAATAGAAAAAGGGTTTGCCCCACCGCCGGTATTTAA
Organism: uncultured Desulfocicer sp.; assembly: GCA_964433355.1. Classification (GTDB taxonomy): domain Bacteria; phylum Desulfobacterota; class Desulfobacteria; order Desulfobacterales; family Desulfobacteraceae; genus Desulfocicer. Next base: position 6,326 of record CAYSSE010000178.1, on the reverse strand, counting down.
CTTGGGTACAGAATCTCTGGATCGTGTTAAATGGAAAAAACAGATCCAGACCTGGATCATGGCCCTTGAAAGCATCTCCCTGCCCCGGGGAATAACCACCACAGTGGCTGAAAATGAGGTATTCTCAGGTAAAGGACAACTGTGTGAATGTCTCAGTACCTGGGATGATCGTATTCTGGTATTGCCCACAGAAGTGTCCAAGGTATACATGGATGAACATTCAGGAAAAGTGTATGACGATGTAGTTGAGGCGATTCGTAATGAGTTCCATAGAATTATCCCTCAACTTTCCTGGTGATACACGAAAATCAATTTTTGGGGTTGGTTCTAAGTACCCATGCATATATTTTTCGGTATTTCACAGATATATACCATTGATATTTATGAGTTTTATTTTGAGGAATATATGCTCGGGTACTTAACGTTGGCCAATGATCACTTTAATTTCAACAATACAAGGAATGAAAACATGAAAACAATCGGCCTGTTAGGTGGTATGAGTTGGGAAAGTACCCTGGATTACTACCGTGCGATTAATAAAGGCGTTAAAAAAACACTGGGTGATTTGCACTCAGCAAAGATTGCCATGTACAGTGTTGATTTTGAACCCATTGAAAAATTGCTACAATCTGGAGATTGGGAAGGCATTTCTAAAAGACTTTCAGACGCAGCAAAAAGCGTTGAGGCTGCCGGTGCTGATTTTTTACTCATCTGCACAAATACCATGCACAAAATTGGCCCTGAAATTGAAAAGGCCGTTCAAATCCCCCTACTACATATTGCCGATGCAACCGCAGAAGTTCTTGTGAGTGATGGAATTAAATCAGTTGGATTATTGGGAACATCCTTTACAATGGAACATGACTTTTACAAAGGCAGATTGAACAGCAAATATGGTCTCAATGTGCTGATACCAAATGATGATGACAGACAAATTGTACACGACATCATATTTCAAGAGCTTTGTCTTGGAAAAATTGAGCCTAAATCAAAGGCTGAATATTTGCGCATTATAAAAACCCTGGCAAACCAGGGGGCTGAGGCGGTGATACTTGGCTGTACAGAAATTGGAATGTTAGTAAACCAATCTGATACCAGCGTTAGGCTTTTGGATACCACCGCTATTCATGCAGAGAAGGCTGTCGAGTATGCAATGGCAATGTGACAAAACGCCATAAGAGGCTTTATCTCCAATAAAACTTGATTCTCAACCAATCATTTAAAACGAAAGTGCTTAATCTCACACCTTAACTGAACGCTCAAAAAGCAGGCACAACTGGTCATAAAAATTTAATCTTATACTCGATGTTTAAGTTTTTTTTAAACCTTTAATATAATTACATAATATCACTTAGCTTCTTAAATAAATATCTTATTGGCATGGTTTTTAATATGTAACAATATCAGTAATTTATGCTTTATTGGTGATTTTGAGTCACAAAAAAACATCATCCACAAGCATAGTGTTTACAATGGTTGCACAAAAGCTTGAACATCGATTTATAGGTTTTTTGGCATCCTTCATTTCCCAATTTACACTTGTTAGAGCAATGTCCCCATTTTTCGGGAATCATTCCTCCAAAAGTGTAAATTACTTTTGGGTTGATATGAAGGATGCCGGTTTTTTATATGAAAATGAAGTGTCTAAGTAGCTTCAGCAGAGCCCCCCCCGATGGGCAATCGGAACCGGCCAATTGTGCCGTCTACGGTTCCGGCCGGGCCCATTGCCCGTCGGGGGGGGGCGGCATAATGCCACTTTCACTATTCGTTGTGTCCAGCAGGACATGCCCTTTATATGAAAGCGTAGATATATCTACTCTTTCATATAAAAAAACTTATCAATTGTATTGTTAGCAGGGTTTCCCATGCGTTATCCAAAGTATATTGAAAATAATTTCATCTTTCCTGATTTTTATCGCGTAAAAATAAACCATCCCCCCAGAGGATTGGAACAACCGGAAAAAACCTTACATCAGAGACTTCAAAAAATTTTTCCCCAATCGGGTATAAAACCCGACGACACCGTGGCCATTGGGGTGGGAAGCCGGGGAATTGCCAATATCCCTTTACTGGTTACAACACTATGCAGGAGTCTCCGGGAAATAGGGGCAAAACCCTTTATCATTCCCGCCATGGGCAGCCACGGTGCTGCCACAGCCAAAGGGCAGATCAAGGTTCTTGAAAAACTTGGTATCACAGAGACAGTATGCGGTGCCCCCATTATCTCTTCCATGGCGGTTGGCACTGTGGGGCAAGCCATGGGCGAAGTCCCAGTCTATTTTTCCAGGGATGCCCTTGAAATGGATCATTCCATCTGCATCAACCGAATAAAGCCCCACACAAAATTCAAGGGACCGGTGGAAAGTGGTCTTTACAAAATGCTGTGCATTGGCATGGGAAAGCACCAGGGAGCCTTGAGCTACCATAACATGGCCCTGAAGCATGGCTTTTCCCCTCTGCTCAAGGCCATGGGGGATAAAATTATCCAAAAGACCAATTTCAGATTTGGCATTGCCATTGTGGAGGATTTTTTTGACCATACCATGGCAATCGAATCCATCATGGCAGAAGATATCTTTGCAAGGGAGTCAAGGCTTCTTATCCAGGCCAGGGAACATTTTCCCCATCTTCCTTTTAAAGAACTGGATGTCCTGGTCATAGAACAGATCGGAAAAGAAATCAGCGGGTCGGGCATGGATCCCAATGTCACCGGGAGAACCTTTGATCTCATGGAAGACGATTTTTCAGAAAGCCTCAAGGCGGGCCGCATTGCCATTTTAAATCTTTCTGACAACACCGCAGGCAACGGCATTGGCCTTGGCAATGCAGACATTATCACCGAAAAAGTTTTCCAAGGACTGGATTATGAGAGCACCCTGATGAATGCCATGACCAGCATGTCGCTTCGAAAGGCATTTATTCCCATTCGCCTGCCCAGTGATGAAAAGGCCATCCAGGCAGCTTTTACCACACGGGGCCCTTTGGAACCCACAACTGTGCGGGCTGTCATTATTAAAGATACACTCCATGTCCAGGAGTTCTGGGCAAGTCAGGCCCTTTTGCCCGAGCTTACTGCCATGAAGAATACGGATATTCTTGAAAAGGTTTCCCTGAATTTTAATGAAAGTGGAGAGCTGCTGGGCGTCAGATAAATTGGGCTTGATCATAAGGTATGCCATCTTGCAGTGTAAAAACTTTTGGCATTCTTCATATGATCTCAAAAGTAGTTTGCACTCGATGTTCAAGTTTTTTTAACACTCTAATATAATTACATAATATTACCTTAGCTCTTAAATAAATACCTTATTGGCATGGTTTTTAATATGTAATAATATCAAATACTTATGATTTATTGATAATTTTAGGTCACAAAAGAACATCATCCACAACCATAGTATTTACAATGGTTACACAAAAACTTGAACATTAAATTAGCGCCCTTTGGGCGGACTTTTTACAACCCGCTGATTTAACAGTTCATAAAATGGAAATTCCTATACAATCGAGTTACACTTTATTAAAGGACAATCGCCATAAAATAGGTGGTCACCCTGTGAAAGTGTAAAGTAGGAATGAAGGATGCCAAACTTTTATTCCAATTGTTTAAAGTGAATAAAATGCTATTTCCCATATAGTGCCCCCTCTTATGATCTCGTGGGTTGTAAGTTCTCATAACCTATTGAATTTATTATTAGTTAAAAAATGAGAACAAAAACTTAAGTTCTAATCATTTCAATAAGTTATAAAACAATGACTTGGCAAACTCATAGAACTTACAACCCACGAGTTATGGTCAACCCGATAAATTTATGTTGCGATCCAGGAATTTTCTATTTTTTCAGGCATAACACATCGTTGGAAGGACTCGCTGCGCTCGCCTTCCAACCAAAAGTTGCAACAGACACGCTTCGCATGCTGATGAACTTTTGGTTAAAAATGGGTTTACAAGCATTTTTAATACTGATATTCCTTTCTCATGATTATGTATTTTTTTATAAGAAAGTCCCGACAAACCAAGGCGGGCTTTCATGCTTCGTTGTGGACAGGCCGAGGCCAGAATACGGTCTGCCCGTGGCAGTTATAAGAAAGTCCCCGCGAACTTGACAGATTCTCATGCTTATTTGTGGGCGGATCAAAGTCAAAATAGGGTTCGCCCGTGGCAGTTTATTCCAAAAGACAAAGCAGATATAGCCTTGAAAATCCTTGAAGGGGTCACAAACCAATGGAAATAATGAGATTATTATTCAGACCTTTATGCTTTACGCTTGTTTTATCCTTCATCTTTGTGTGCATACCATCCGCAAGCATCCACGCCAACCCCTTGGATAATGTATTACGGTTCGGGTACCATGTCAGTCAAATGGGAAGTTTTGATCCCCATCTGGCAACGGCATCCCAGGATCGGATCATGGCTGATCTCATGTTTAACGGCCTCTTGAGATACGTGCCGGGCCAGGTTCCAAAAATTGAACCGGATCTGGCAAAAGAAATGCCCACATTCCACATTGACAATGGAAAATACGTGTGCCGCATTTTACTGAAAGAGGGTGTCATGTTCCATGCCGGGCCGGGTTTCCCTTCCCATGAGATGACTGCCGATGATGTGGTCTATTCTTTAAATAAATCCGGAGATATGAAACAATCTGCCTATGCCAGCAACTATGCAGGTATGATAGTGAAAAAAATTGGACGATATATCATTGAAATTATCATAGACCCTCCCTTGTCCACGCTTTTATTCCTTCCAAAACTGACAGATTACGGTGGAGGATTTATTGTCAGCAAAAAAGCAGTAACAAACATGGGATATAAAGAATTCAGCAAACACCCGGTGGGTACAGGCCCTTTTGCCTTCAAAAGATACTTGCCCGGCAAAAAAGTTGAACTAACGGCCCATCAAAATTACTTCAGGGGTACTCCAAAGCTTGACGGAATAGAGTTCTTTTTGATACCCGAATTGAAGGATCGGGAAACGGTCTTTTACAACGGCGGGCTGGACATCATCACAGGTTCCGGGGAAAAAGGGTGGACCAAATCAATTAAATTTCAAAAAAATGTAGCAATTGATACTCACGGTGTAGGCGAAATGAGCATCATTCTCTTTAACACCCGAATAAAACCCATGGATGACATCCGGGTTCGCAAAGCCATTGCATATGCCCTGAACCGTAACCCCTTTCTCCAGGCTACCTCACCACTGTTTTCAGGGCCTGTTTTTTCTCCTGTACCGAGCCTGTTCATGCCGGGGGGACTATCAAAATCTGACATCTGTGAATTAGGCCTTGACTATGCTCAAAATCTGGAAAAGGCGAAAAAACTCCTTGCCCAGGCGGGATATCCACAAGGATTCACCCTGGATTTGGTAAGCTCTGAAAAACGCCTCTTTCAAACCAACTATATGATCCTGAAACAACAATTGTCTCAAATTGGTATCAACTGCCGTATTAAGGTGATGTCCCACCGGGATATGCACAAAAGCATCAGGGACAAGGAATATCCTAAACCCATTGTGATCTACGTTGCATGGCGGCCCAATGCGGATGCATATCTTTCTCAATTTTTTCATTCACATTTCATTCCCTCTGTGGGGGAAAAAACAGGCACTAATTTTTCATATTATGACAAAATAGACAAATTGATCGAAGATGCCCGATTTGAGATTGATTTGGAGCGGCAAATTCACCTTTGGAGTCAGGCTCAGATCATGATTCTCAATGATGTGGCGGCCCTGCCGCTGATGTATACACGCCAAATCTATGCCAGGAAAACCTGGTTGAATTATGGGCATCCCCTTGAATCAAGTATGGCATTGTATCCCCAATTCACAGAAAACACCTGTTTTACAAAAGAATAAGGCGTTGATGACACCATCTGCCACTCTGGGGATGGGGGAGGCAGTCAATGCTCCTCTCCTGAATTGAAATAATTTCTGAAAAGCCTATTATCAAAAAGCTGCGCGGCTGGTTATAAGCGTTAGCTTTCAGTCCAAATATTGGAATTAAAATAAAATTGTGATATGTTCAGACATAACTAAGAATAAGGGGGGTGACATGTCTAACCTTTTGGAAAAAATACAAAATGATGCTCTGATTTAAACCTTAAAATGAGCGAATGGGGAGTTCAAACTCTTAAACAAAATTTATTACTCCCACAAATGTCAAACTTTGGGAGTCTCCCCGGCAAAGCCGGAGGGTTACCATGATTAGTTTTTATATGAAAATGAAGTGTCCATGTCCAAGTACCTTCAGGAGAGCCCCCCCGATGGGTAATAAGAACCGGCCAATTGTGCCGTCTACGGTTCCGGCCGGGCCCATTGCCCGTCGGGG
>CAYSSE010000177.1:0-8167 GCA_964433355.1 uncultured Desulfocicer sp. | reverse complement strand
ATAGGCAACGTAAGTAAGGAAACAATTGAAAAATACATCCAAAGTCAAGGTTAAAGGGATAGGGATTTTACGCCATTTTTATAAACAATAAAGGGAAAGGAAAACCATGGCTTTAATTCGAGATAAGGACGGTAAAAGACTTCATGTAAAAAGCAAGCTCATGGGGGAAAGCCTGGTGAGCAAAGAATTTCTTGACCAACTGGAAATTGCCCCCCAGGAACGCTTGTATCCAGACGTTGCCATCATGAAAATCGGCGGCCAATCCATCTGTGACCGGGGAGTCAAGGCACTTCCTGCAATCCTCAAAGAAATCGTAGCCAACCGAGAAAATAATAAAATTCTTATTACAACGGGCGGCGGCACCCGGAGTCGGCACATTTACACCATTGGCCTGGAAATGGGAATGCCCACGGGAATCATTGCGAAATTCGGCAGTATGGTCTCCGACCAAAACGCATTGATGATTGCCACCCTGCTCTCTCCCTGGGGGGGCATCAAAGTCGCCCACAGCGACATCGTAAAGCTCCCCACCTATTTTGCCGAAGGAATCATTCCGGTTATGGCGGGTATGCCTCCCTATGACTACTTTGCCATCAAACCGAAAAAAGGGAGAATCCCCATTCATCGAACCGATGTGGGCTTGATCATCCTGGCGGATTTAATCGGTTCCAGAAGAGTATTGTTCATCAAAGATGAAAACGGTCTTTACACCGAGGATCCCAAGAAAAATCCCGAGGCCGAGTTTATCCCGAGAATCGGTGCCCAGGATCTCATGGACAGAGACTTGGACGATCTGGTCATTGAACGCCCCTGTCTGGAGATCATCCAGAACAGTGAAGTCCTGGAAGAGGTGCAGATCATCAACGGCATGGTTCCGGGAAACATCACCAAAGCCCTTGCCGGAGAGCATGTGGGGACCATCATATACAAACAACACTGACCCCATAGTGTTATCAACAGGCTGTTACGGAACTAAGACTCTTTCAACAAAACCACCATATGTAACGATGCTAAGGCTCATGAATCACCATATATTGTGGTTTAATTCGTGAGATGATCATGCATTCCGAAACAGCCTGTCAAGTCTTAATGGGTCAGGTGAAGCCAAAAGGTAAATGTTATGGCGGACAGCAGGGTACTGGAGGAGATTGCCGCCACTGCAAACTCAGGGTCACCATTCATCTCTCTGGCCATGACATAGCTGATGGTGGCAGTGGGAGATGCCAGCAGGATAAGGCCGGGAACATACAAATCCGGGGGAATCTGCCACAGGGAATACAACACAACTCCCACGCAGGGCAGCACCATGAGTTTGATAAAACTGGCCAGCAAAAGATGAGGGAACCTCGACTTTATCATATCAAAGCTCAGAGATGCCCCAATCAAAAGCAGGGCCAGGGGCAAAGACATGCCACTGATGATATCCAGGGTGCGAACCACAATGACCGGTAATGCCGCACCGGTCAACGCAAATGCAATCCCAAAAATGGCAGACAAAAGAACAGGATTACCCACAATTTTGGAGATAATTTTACGAGGGTTGTGGGAGGAAGACGTTCCATCGGCATAAAATTGTAACACAAACACCGATAAAAAATTTTGCAAAATCATAATAAAGCCCGTTAAAATACTGGCACTGGCAAAACCGTCGCTCCCCAGAAAATAATAGGCCACGGCCAGGCCGATGTATCCTAAATTTCCATGGAAAGCGGTTTGAACAAAGGTACCGGATCGCTGGGATGGCAGATGGAGCATTTTGCCAATCAGACAGGCCAACCCAAAAGAGAGAAGAATAGCTGCCAGGGTTACCCCCAGGACCTGGGGATTAAAATCGGTCTTTAAAGAACTTTTGGCAATGGCACCAAACACCATGGCTGGGATGGCAATATAAAACACCAGACGATTGGCCGGGCCCAGAAATTCCGCTGGTACAAAGCCCTTTTGCCGGGCAAACCACCCCAGAACAATCACCGCAAAAATAGGTATGATGGTATTTAAAATTTCCATCGGATCAAAATAAAGACACTGTTGCATCCTGTCAAGCAATAAGGAGATGACTTTCGATGCTTGATTTTAGAATTGCTGATTATGAACAATGCCGTGGGCAATCCTCTGGGTAGGCGGGGACAGATTTAAAAATCTGTCACCAAGCGCTCACCAAGCGCTCACGGGGACACAAGCGCTCATTAAGCGTTCATAGTTCACTGCACATAAGACCTCAAATCTGGAAATTTAATCCAGCCATTTTTTCACAAATCACTTCAGCCACGCCGCATCGGTTGTTGGATGCCACCGACTCAAAACCTCTTTTCACATCCTCCGGTGCGTTGTCCACCACAAATCCTTGCCCCGACCATTCCAGGAGATCCAGATCATTATAGTCGTTGCCAATGGAGACCACATTTTTTTGGTCCACCCCCAACTGGCTGGAAAGCCATGCCACAGACTGGCTCTTTGAGACCTTTGGAGGAAAGACTTCAATCCAAATGGATTTTCCATCAAGGGGAGAGGTGGCTTTGATGACACTGAACGCCTTGAGTGTCTGCTGAACCCGATGGGCGGCTTCATGGCCAAAACAAGGTGGAACAATGGCCAGAATTTCCGTTGATTCACCAAAATCACCCCCCTCGCCTTTGTTCATGGGTCGACAAAATTTCTGGTAAAGGGAAATACGGGCTTGGAAATCCGGATTTTCCCAGCCTTCCCCATGGCCGTGATCAAAATCATGCCCAGTCTGGGGTGGGGGAGTAAGCCTCATATGGGAGTGTGCATTCTTATCTCCTTGTGCATTGCCACAACCCAAAATCTCATTGAGACCTTCACAGGTATTGTCTCCATTTGGACCCGCCTGTCCATTTTTCCCATCCCTTGATATGCGCCCCTTTTTATAAATAAAATATCGGGTATCCGGCACAGGCCGATGGATCATATAATCCAGTCCAAGGTCATCAAAATAGTCTGAAATCACACGAACATCCCTTGGGCCAAGGGATTCTTTTTTAATAATTTCACCATGGGTACATTCCATGATGCCAGCCCCGGTGGAAAAAATGACATAATCCACCGGCATATCATTGCAGGTGGATGAAAACCCCATTGCCTGTATGGCTTTTTGAAATGAATACAGGGATCTTCCCGTGGCAAACACCCTTGTTATTTCATCCCGGCCAAGGGATTCCAAGGCCGCCAGATCTTTTTCATGGATAATTTTGTCATCGGTGAAAAGGGTGCCGTCAAGATCTGTTACAAACATTTTTTTCTCAATTTTCATGGAAGCTATTATTGTCCTTTTTTATAAGAAAGTCTCAGTAAGGTACTATAATTAAAGGACTTTCATTTTTCGTTGTGGCTGGTTTTACAGCCATGTATGTTATATGAAAATGAAGTGTCCAAGTAGCCTCAGCAGAGCCCCCCCCGATGGGTAATAGGAACCGGCCAATTGGGCCGTCTACGGTTCCGGCCGGGCCCATTGCCCGTCGGGGGGGGCGGCATGACATCATTTGGCTCCGCGTCTACGACCCAATATTCGTTGTATCCTACAGGACATGCCCGTTTATATAAAAGAGTAGACGTGCCTAACATTCTTTCACGCTTCGTTGTGGGCAGGCCGGGATCAGAATATGGTCTGCTCGTGGCAGTTATTTTGACTTTTGAACGAAATTTGGCTATAAATGTATGGCTTTGATCACAACACTCCCTCCCCAAGTGGCCAGTGTTATGATCCACCCCAAACTTATCAACAAAAAACAAATGAGTAAATTGACTTTTTATAGAACAGGGATGACCATGGACAAGGCATTTGACGTTGAGATAAAAAAATTAAGGGATAATATTGACCACATAGACCGGCAAATCCTGGATTTGATCTCCCAGAGACTTACACAAGTCCAGGATGTGGTTGCCCTGAAAAAGGCCTACAACATTCCGGTATATCATCCGGCAAGGGAAGAGGATCTGATTTCAAAACTGCGCAGCCAGGCCACGGCCTCGGGGATTGATGCCGATTTCATGGAAGAGATGTACCGGGTCATCCTGAGAAATTCCCGCATGGAGCAGACTGTAGAGATGAAACAGCAGGGAATCCGGGCCGGGGCAACGGTTCTTATTGTGGGCGGCGAGGGCCAGATGGGCCGTTTTTTTGCCGATCTGTTCCGGACATCGGGTTACGCTGTCAGGATTCTTGCGGAAAAAAACTGGACGGATGTTGCAACCCTGTGCAGAGACACAGATCTGGTATTGATGTCTGTGCCCATCCATATCACCCTTGAAACCATTGAACGAATTGCCCCCCACCTGCCTTCCACGGCCATCCTGGCAGACCTCACCAGTATCAAGACCGCCCCTGTAGATGCCATGCTAAAACACTTCACCGGCCCTGTCATTGGCCTTCATCCCCTATTCGGCCCCTCCTGTGCCACCATGGACAAGCAAATCATTGCCGTCACCCCCGGCCGGAACAATGATAAATGCAACTGGCTCATTGAACAGCTCTCCTTGTGGGGGGCGGTCATGGTCAATGCCAGGCCCGAAGAGCACGATGACATCATGGACATTGTTCAGGCTCTGCGGCATTTTGCCACTTTCTGTTTTGGGCAGTTCCTTTGCCAGAAAAAGGTGAATCTTGAAAGATCCCTGGAATTTTCAAGTCCCATTTACCGCCTGGAACTGGGCATGGTGGGACGACTCTTTGCCCAGGACAGCAGTCTTTATTCTGAAATTATCTTTGCCACCCCGGCCCGCAGAAACCTTTTAAAGCAATATGTGGCTGCCATGAACGAACAGATTGAGCTGGTTGAAAACAATGATAAAGCCCTTTTCATGGAACGATTTGCTGAAGTTGCCGACTGGTTTGGCCCCTTTGGGGATCAGGCCATGAGAGAGAGTGATTTTATCATCAACAAGCTCATTGAACGATTTTAATGTGCCCCCTGGGCCATGCCTGATGGGCCGAGATTATTGAGGACTTACAAAAAATGGAGAATAAAATGAAAAAGAAATCTTTGAAATTCAAACTCATTGCAGGCGGTTTGCTTGCGGTGGTTGTTCCCCTTACGGTTCTGGGACTCTTTTCCATCAACAAATCTTCGGAGGCATTTATTGCCATTGCCAAAGGACAGGTCGCTCAAATTTCACAAAACCTGGCAGTAATGACGGATATATTTCTCGAACAGGAAGTCAAACTGGCCAGGGAAATTGCTATTGAACCATTAATGGTGGCTGCTGCAACCAAGGTAATGGCGGAAGGGCTCGACAATGCTGGCAATGAATTAACCGCACTGGATCGTTTTTTTATGACAAGTTTTCAACAAATTGGCAGCGGTTATGACCTTTTGTTTGTGACAGATCTTAAGGGGATCATCTTTTCCGACAGTACGGGGGGAACCTATAGAACAAAAAAAATATCTGTGGCGGATAGGGATTATTTTAAGTCAGCCATAAACGGCAATGTCAGCATCGGTATGCCGGTTCTTTCCAAGGTAAGTGGAAAACCCGTCATCGTGGTAGCTATTCCTGTGAAAAGCGACTCCGGTGAGATTGTCGGTATTTTCGGTGCGGCGGTGAAGCTGGATGGATTGTCTGACAAGATCACCCAGGTTAAAATCGGGAAAACAGGGTATCCATTTATGACGGATAAAGCAGGTAACATACTTGCCCATCCAGACAAAAAATTGATCCTTAATCTCAATTTTACCACGCTCAAGGGGATGGAATCCATTGTCAGTCAGATGATGGCCCAACAATCTGGTGTTGAAGATTATGTATATAAGGGGATTAACAAGATAGCCGGATTTACGCCTGTAAAAATGACGGGCTGGAGCATTGCCGTTACACAGGATCAGGCAGAATTTCTGGCACCGGTGTATGCCATTCGTAATATGGTTCTCATTGTCGGAGGTATTTTTCTGGTTCTTACGCTTGTGCTCGTTCTTTGGTTTTCCCGAAGTATTACACTGCCCATCAATCGAATTATCCATGGCCTTGGCGAGGGATCCACCCAGGTGGCTGCCGCATCCACCCAGGTCTCTTCTTCAAGCCAGTCCCTTGCCGAAGGCGCTTCCGAACAGGCCGCCTCCATTGAGGAAACCTCCTCATCCATGGAAGAGATGTCCTCCATGACCAAAAAAACAGCGGAGAATGCAAAACATGCGGATACATTAACCCGGGAAACCAACCTGGTGGTGAATGAGGCCAACGCGTCAATGGGCCTGCTCACAGATTCCATGAAAGAGATTTCCAAAGCCAGCGAGGAGACATCAAAAATTATTAAAACCATTGATGAAATTGCATTCCAGACCAATCTCCTGGCATTGAATGCGGCGGTGGAGGCGGCCCGGGCCGGCGAAGCAGGTGCCGGTTTTGCCGTGGTGGCGGATGAAGTCAGAAATCTTGCCATGAGAGCAGCGGATGCTGCCAAAAATACGGCACACATGATTGAAGGAACCGTTAAAAAGGTGAATGAAGGCTCGGAGCTGGTTTCAAGAACCAATGCGTCATTTGAAAAGGTTTCCGTCAGTTCCGGAAAGGTGGAAGCACTTGTAGCTGAAATTGCAGAGGCATCCAATGAACAATCCCGGGGAATTGAGCAGGTAAATATTGCCATTTCAGAAATGGATAAGGTGGTTCAGCAGAATGCCGCCAATGCAGAAGAATCGGCATCTGCTTCGGAAGAGATGAATGCCCAGGCAGGACAACTTAAAGAATATGTCAGGGACTTGGTGTTTTTGATAACGGGAAGCAATGAATCCTACCAGGCCGACGGGGATATCCCCCCCCGAAAAAGAACCCCCATCCCTTCACATCACCGTCCCAGCCCTGCAAGGAAGACAAAACAATTGAGTTCAAAGACCAAAGAGATCACACCGGAGCAAATGATTCCCTTTGATGATGATTTTGAGAATTTTTGAGGGTAAAATTAAAAAAGGGAGGCATGTATGAAACAATTTTTTATATGGTGCTGGGTTATTTTCCTGGGGATTTCCCCATCGGTCATGGCAACGCCTCATTCCGTGACCGTTGCCGCAGTTTTGTCCACCACCGGCATTGCTGCCCCCCATAATCTGCCGTTGATCCCTCTTATTGAACTGGCCGTGGATGAGATAAACAGCCAGGGAGGTGTGCTGGGTCACCCCTTAAAACTACTGCTCATAGATAATCACAGCACCCCCATCGGTTCCAGCCAGGCCGCCCAAAAAGCCATAGACAGCGATGTAATTGCCGTCATTGGTGCCCATTGGAGTTCCCACTCCCTGGCCATGGCACCCCTGCTTCAGCAGGCCAAAATCCCCATGATTTCCCTCTCCACAAACCCTGACATCACCCTTGCCGGGGAGTATGTCTTCAGGGTCAATTTCAATGACAGGTTCCAGGGACAGATGGTGGCAAAATTTGCCAGGGAAACCCTGGGGGCAAAAAATGCCGTGGTCTTAAAAAATCTCAATGAAGCCTATTGCATGACTTTGGCAGAATATTTTGGCCGGGAATTTAAACAACTGGGAGGAAACATTTTTCTGGAAAAAGGATACAAAGGCGATGCTGTGGATTTCCAGAACATTATCTCCCAGATAAAACCACTTAATCCAGATGTAGTCTTTATACCGGGATATTCCAGGGACAGCGGCCTATTCCTCAAGCAAACCGTCAGTCAGGGCCTGTACAGCATATTTATCGGGGCAGACGCATGGGACGATATCCACAAATATGCCGGAGATGCCCTTGAGGGAAGCTATTGCACAGCCGTATGGCATCCCAAGATGAAGAATCCATCCAGTCAGCATGTACAAAAAATATACCAGCAGCAATACCATTCAAATGACATTAATTTCAGTGCCGTGCCCTGGTATGATGCATTCATGCTTCTAAGGGATGCTGTAAACCGTGCAAAAAGTCTGAACACCGACAAAATAAGGGCTGCCCTGGCCGCAACCCGGGGATTCCAGGGAGCCAGTGGAACCATCACCTTTGACAAAAACGGAGATCCCATTGGAAAGGAGATGGTGATACTGAAATATGAAGGGGGCAAACCCGTCTATTTAAAGACCATAAGACCTGATTCCACTGATTTAAAGTCAACAACCCCTACCCTAAAGGGATAGGGGCTTGAAAAAGCTCCTGCCTGACAGGGCTGCGAACTGCTTGCATAGAGTTTGTGGTTGATTAGACGACCAAA
>CAYSSE010000176.1:0-8175 GCA_964433355.1 uncultured Desulfocicer sp. | reverse complement strand
AACCGGAATGATTAACTGCGTTTTGCTGCTGTTGTGATAATTCCATGGGCTCCAAATTTAAAAACAGTACCTGGAAATTATGCCAGGCACTGCTTTTCTATTTTTTTTATTAGAAAATAAAACTTCCGGGCAACCTCAGCAGAGCCCCCCCCCGATGGGTAATAGGAACCGGCCAATTGGGCCGTATAGGGTTCCGGGCCGGGCCCATTGGCCGTCCAAAAACAGGTATTGGACACTGTAATCTATTTTTTAACCTGCAATTATTTTTTTAAGCTCGGTTTCAACTTTATTTCGAATTTCATCCAGGCGTTCCGAGGTATCCGCTTCAAACCGAAGCACCAAAGCTGGCTGGGTATTAGATGCCCGCACAAGACCCCATCCCCCCTCAAAAAGGGCACGCATACCATCAATATCAATGACATCATACTCTTTTTTGAATAAATCGGTGATCCGCTGCACCACGCCAAACTTGATATCATCGGCACATTCCACCCGAATTTCAGGCGTGGTAAAGGTCTTTGGCAGGTCTTCAATGAGCTGGGAAACCGTTTTGCCAGAGTTCACCATGATTTCCAAAAGGCGCAGGGTGGCGTATAGTGCATCATCAAAGCCCAGAAAACGGTCACTGAAAAAAATGTGTCCGCTCATCTCTCCTGCCAGGGCCGCATTTTCCTCCTTCATCTTTTTCTTGATCAAGGAATGGCCCGTGCGCCACATGATGGCACGCCCCCCATGCTTTTCAATATCATTGTACATGGTCATGGAGCATTTCACCTCAGAAATAAAGGTGGCACCGGGTTTCCGGGTAAGAATTTCCCGGGCAAAGATCACCATGAGTTGATCCCCATAAATAATCTCCCCGTTCTCATCCACCACACCAATACGATCCGCATCCCCATCATATCCCACACCCAGATCAAGCTTTTTCTCCTTGACCAGATCAATGAGTTCCAACATATTTTTCTTAACTGTGGGATCCGCTTCATGGTTGGGAAAAGTCCCGTCCATATCGCAATACAGCTCATGAACCTCACATCCCAGGGACTTTAACACCGGAAGGGCCGTCACCCCACCGGTACCATTGCCTGCGTCAATGCCGATACGTATTTTTTTATCAATGGAGACATTCTCTTCAAGGTATGCTTTATAAGGTGTCAGGACATCCACCTGATCAAGGGTACCCTTGCCTTCCACAAACTCACCGCTTTCAATAATCTTGCGTACATCCTGGAGGCCCTGGCTGTGGATGGAATCAAACCCGCTCATCAACTTGAAGCCATTGTACTCAGGCGGATTATGGCTGGCCGTAATCATGGCCCCCCCCTGGGTTTTACAATGATGAATGGAAAAATAGAGCACCGGCGTGGGGCAGATCCCAATGTCAATGACATCACACCCCGTGGATAGAACCCCCTGAATAAAAAAACGGGAATAGTCGTCACTGGTCACCCGGCAATCTCTGCCCACCGTCACTTTTTTATTCCCATGCTGATTTAAAAGCGTTCCATAGGCCCTTCCGATGCTAATTACATCATCGTCATTGAAATCTTCGCCTGCAATTCCTCTTATGTCATATTCCCTAAAAATTCCCGAATTCATGCAGCCTCCTTAAAATCGTCTTCAATTTTTGGTTTTATGTATAAAAAATATATCCCACTATGATGGCAGCGATTCCCAGTGCCCAGCAATAAGGGGCAAAAAGGTACAATCGCCCATTTCGAACAATGCGCATCAAAAGCACCAGGGCCGCATACCCCACCACAAAGGAGATAAGTGTTCCACAAAGGGTGGCACCCACATTAATGGAAGAGCCCTTTTCCATAAAGTCCTTAATGCTTAAGATCTCCGCCCCCAAAATGGCTGGAATGGAAAGCAGAAACGAAAATCTGGCAGCGGTTTCCCGATCAATGCCAAAAAAAAGCCCTGCTGAAATGGTTGATCCTGACCGGGAAATACCCGGTAAAACCGCCAATCCCTGGCAGATGCCAATCCACAGCGCCTTTTTAACGCTGAACTCCATGACACCAACCCCTTTTGGAGAGGCATGACGGGTCATCCATAAAAAGGTACCGGTGATGAGCAGCATACATCCCACAAAGGATACCGATGAAAACAATGTATGAACGTATGGTTTAAATCCCAAACCCAAGATAGCAGTGGGAATGGAGGCGGCAATGATTAAAAACACAAATCGAATATTTTCATCTTTTTTCAAGGTTTCCAGTGCTTCTTTTCCAGAGAAACTCTGCCGGATCAAACCCAACAGGGCCATGACCATGCGTTTGATATCCTGGAAAAACACAACCACAACGGCCAGCAATGTACCCATGTGAAGGCTCACATTAAAGAACAGTGCAGGCTCTGTGATGCCAAAAAAAGACTGACCCAATGCCAGGTGGCCGGAGCTGCTCACGGGTAGAAATTCGGTGAGTCCCTGTAGAATGCCAAGAATAATACCCTGATAAATTTCCATTTTTTCTCCGATTTGTCATTTTATTTTTTATGGTAATGGTATTATGCCGCCCCGACGGGTAATGGGAGCGGCCCGGAACCGTAGACTGCCCAATTGGCCGGTCTCATTGCCCATCAGGCTCTGCTGAAGGTGTTCGGAAGTTTTACTTTCTAATAACTGCCACGGGCAGACCATATTCTGGTCTCGGCCTGCCCACAACGGAATATAAAAGAATGTTAGACGTCCCCACTCTTTCGTATAAAAAAAGCCTGCATGTCAACGATGTCTCCGTCATGACGTTTTATCGGTTTCGATAAAAAAAATCAAGAAAAAGCATATTGAAACCCTTTCATGCTATACCTCCAGGGTCTTTAAAACCCATACCCGCATCAACAGTCTCAAAACTTAAAATTAAAATTTTATGACACCCCTTGCTATCTTCAAATAAACAATTTATACTTTGTCACAATACGCCATGCTCACCTTTATAAAATCCACCACACCACTGAAATAAGAATTGCTATAGTTCCGGTCAAATGGATTGATATTAAATCTCTACTTTAAATTTTTAAAAAACAGTTGGTTAAGGTTGAAAATCGGTTTTAAGTACCCACACATATGTTTTTCGGTATTCCACAACCAGATATCATTGATATTTATGAATTTTATTTTGAGGAATATATGCACGGATACTTAAGTCATGTGACCGGAACTATAACAAGAGCCTGAAAATACACTACCCACGCATTCTGGCACAAAAAAAATTAAAAAATTGATCCAGATCAAGTTCTTTTCATCAGGATCTGTTTATAGTGATAGTCAACAACGAGTAGAAATTAAGGTACCATAACCCAAACAAAGGAGACCGACCATGTTTTGTTTTCAATGCCAAGAAACTGCAAAGAATATCGGATGTACCGTAAAAGGTGTGTGTGGTAAAGAAGAGGAGACTGCTAACCTCCAGGATCTGTTGATATTTAACCTCAAGGGCATTTCCGTTATTGCTGAAGCACTAAAGGCCAATGGAAAAAGTGTGGGCAATGAAGTGGGCCTTTTTATTTCCAAAGCACTTTTCACCACCATTACCAATGCCAATTTTGATGATGACAGCCTTGTGTCATGGGTGGATCAGTCCCTGGCATGCAAAAAGGAACTGTTGGCAAGCCTTGATGACGCCACAAAAAACACCCTGCATGACTCTGCCACCTGGTTTTGTGACACTGTAGCAGATTACCAGGCAAAGGCCAAAACTGTAGGCGTTCTGGCCACAGAGAATGAAGATGTCCGATCCCTGCGGGAACTTTTAATCATTGGCCTTAAGGGCATTGCTGCCTATGCCGATCATGCCGCTGTGCTGGGGGTTGAAAAAGATGAAATTTATGATTTCATCATCAAAGCCCTGGTCTCCACCACACAGGATCTGTCCGTGGATGAGATGGTGGGCATGGTGATGAAGGCAGGAGAATGTGCAGTTACCACCATGGCGACCCTGGACGAAGCCAACACCACGGCCTATGGGAATCCAGAAATTACTGAGGTCAATATCGGTGTGAGTGACAAACCCGGTATCCTCATCAGCGGCCATGATTTAAAAGACATGGAAGAGCTGTTAAAACAGACTGAAGGCACAGGGGTGGATGTCTACACCCATGGCGAAATGCTGCCAGCCAACTATTACCCTGCCTTTAAAAAATACGAACATCTCAAGGGCAATTATGGCAGCTCCTGGTGGAAACAAAATGAGGAATTTGAGAGCTTTAACGGTGCCATCCTCATGACCACCAACTGCATTATTCCCATCAAAAAGAAAAACACCTACACGGATCGCATCTTCACCACCGGCGTGGTGGGCTATCCGGGATTAACCCATGTGGCAGACCGTGCCGATGGAAAAACCAAAGATTTTTCCGCCGTCATTGAGGTGGCCAAAAAATGTGCCCCTCCCCAAGAGATCGAAACCGGCACCATCGTGGGTGGCTTTGCCCATAACCAGGTGCTTGCCCTGGCAGACAAGGTGGTGGATGCCGTAAAATCAGGCGCTATAAAGCGATTCATTGTCATGGCAGGCTGCGACGGCAGGCAAAAAGGCCGTGGTTATTTTACGGAAGTAGCGGAAAAACTGCCACAAGATACCATTATTCTCACTGCTGGCTGTGCCAAATATCGGTATAACAAGCTTAATCTCGGTGACATCGGTGGTATCCCCAGAGTCCTTGATGCAGGTCAGTGCAACGACTGTTACTCTCTGGCCGTCATTGCCCTGAAGCTTAAAGAGGTTTTTGAGCTGGAAGATATCAATGATCTGCCCATCTCCTTTGACATTGGGTGGTATGAGCAAAAGGCAGTGGCGGTTCTTTTGGCTCTGCTGTTCCTGGGCGTCAAAGGCATCCGACTTGGGCCGACACTTCCCGCCTTTGTCTCCCCCACCGTTCTCAACGTACTGGTGGAAAATTTTGATATCAAACCCATTGGGGATGTGGACGAAGATATTGCAGCCATGATGTTGGGAAAATAATTTTTTTATCTTTACAAAAAAACAAGTAATCCAGCCACAGGGCGGGGTGCTCTGGCCTTCACAGGCTTTGCGCACACCCGTCCATTGGTGTTTTGGCAAGTTCTAATTTTAGGGGTTGGTCATAGGATGGGCCACTACACAGGAACCGAATATATGTTATTGTCAATTATCTGTAATTACTGACTTTATTTTTAGGTTAAAAAAAATTGCTTCAAAGTGGCCCATGTTATGACCAACCCCTAATTTTACAATGAATCATAGGCATCCTTCATATGCCCCCAAAAGTAGTTTACACTTTCTTGAAAGACATTCCCCCAAATGGGAGCCTTGCTCTGAAAAGCGTAGAGTAGAAATGAAGGATGTCGAATCATAGATGCCATGGAGGAGAAAACGAATATTTGAAAAGCACTGTAGGTTCCTTTAAACTAATTTATATTTTTCGCGTAAGGATTCTGAAAGTTTCCTTGTCATTTGAAATGCTTTTTCAACAGTCTTATCCCCATCTTCATTGACCAGGCAGCAAGTGGCAGGAGAGATTAAACCCTGGGCCAGGATTTGATCCATTGGAATCCCTTTTTTATCAAGCGTTTTCCAGATTGTTTCCAGTTTAAAGGCCAGCAAATCAATGTTTTCTTTTTCAAATGTTTCAAGACCAGTGGGAACAATCCCCCAAACAAGGATTCCCCCTTTGTTGAGGAATTTTTTTATTGAGTTGGTTGATAAACCAAAAATTTGAGCATTTGTATGAATATCCAGGGACAGAATATCCATATCAAGACCTAAAAGAAAATCCCAATCCGGGTTACCACACAAATGTATGCCTTTGGGGCTTTTAATCATTGAGAAAAATTCATCCAGATCCTGTTTTGCTTTCTGATCGCTGTAACCAGACATTGCAGAAAAAATAAACTGCATGCCGGGCTCATCAATAAACATGAATGCATTGGGATTTTTTTGTTTGAGTTTTTCCAATTGGATATTGATCCGCTTGGCCATGAATTCAAACAAAAATGGTCGGACATTATCATCAAAAAGAATGGGGCGTTCATCCTGATCCAGCACATTGAAACCAAAGCTTACAGGCCCCTCAAGCTGACCTCTGATTGCAGGTTTATCCAAAAGATCCATATCCAGGAAACGATGATACACTGCAGAATATGTTGAGCTGACATCAAAATATTCAGGATCATCAAAGTGGGAAAGCGTTTCTTCATACTCCATGATAAATTTGTCCATGGAAAATCGTAATGTTTTTTTATCCATATCCAAAAGGATGCCTGGAAAATGTTCTGCAGCCTGGACATACATATCTTCATAATAGCTGTATCTGGGTAGCTGTGGCCAGAATGGAACGTCCATGCTCAAGGCTGTCTCCAGCGCCTTGTCAATATTTGTGTGTGGCATGACTGCCATTGCAGTCGTCAACAGATTTCCCGGGATAGGCATTTTTTTAATCTCCCTTATTTTTTTGTGAATCCTGAATGCGAATTTCCTGATCTTTTAGTTGTTTCATCATCAGAATCATTCTTTGCACTTTTTCCGGATCAATTCGATCAATGGAATTGAATTGGCGTATTTCAGGTGATGCATAGTTTAAATACTCACGTGTTGTAATTTTATTCTGCCAATTGCCCGTCAACCTGGCAAGAGCTATCCCGCCAAAAAAGAAAAAAAGAAGCGTCAAAGCAATAAAAATACTTGATCTAAGTCAATGATTTGCTGATTACATTCAGGTATCTATCAAACAGATAAAGGGAAAAAACCAATACCAAAGCGAGGGGAAATATGAGTTTCAGTTGCATTAATGAATGCTTTCAAACAATCACAGATGAAGATGTTTTGGAAGCCATGAAAAAAATACCCGGATATCTGGATATTACACCGTCTGACTTTTTAGAAGTTTATCAGATTGCGTTTGATCATGCGGTGGCCCGTATCAAAACAGCCATATTGGCAGAACAGGTTATGACACAGAAGGTCATTTTTGTTAAAGAAGATGCGCCGTTAATTGAAGCGGTCATTAAAATGGCAGAGCATGAGATATCCGGGCTTGTTGTCTTAAATGAGGATGACATAATAACGGGTGTTATTTCTGAAAAAGATTTTTTATCCAGAATGAACAAAAAGAAAGCCCCTTCATTTGTACAGGTTCTTCTCCAATGTGTGGACAGCAGCGCCTGTCTTGCCGTTCCACTTAAGACCCTTAACGTCCGGGAGGTTATGTCCTCACCTCCCATCACCGTAAAAAAAGATACAACCATGCTTGAAGTGGCGAATACGCTGGATAAATTTAATATCAACCGGGTTCCGGTTCGTGATGATAACAATAGACTGGCCGGTATTATTGCCAGATCAGACCTTGTCCAGGCCATGTGCTGATGGATATACGGAGGAGGGCAATGACCCCTTACATTAAAAAAATGGCTGGTGGTGGACGTCGACCACCCAAAGTGAGTTCCATAGAAATATTCTGGTCCTGGATAGGTGCTTTTATCGGTATCACACCCATTGCCTGGTTGAATTACAATTATTTTTCTGGGAATGATTTTGTATATATAATCGGGTCTTTTGGTGCCTCTGCAGTATTGATTTACGGTGCAGTCAGAAGTCCTCTTGCCCAACCACGGAATTTGGTGGGAGGGCATGTACTGTCCGCTTTTATCGGTGTGGCTTCCTGGCAATTATTTTATACCTGTCCATGGTTTGCTGCAGCGTTTTCAGTTGCAACCGCAATTGCCGTGATGCACTTTACACAGACGCTTCATCCACCGGGTGGGGCAACAGCATTGATCGCTGTGATCGGCAGTGACAAAATACATGACCTGGGTTTTTTATATGTATTGATTCCTGTGGGGCTTGGTGTGATGATCATGTTGATCGTTGCCTTGATCATTAATAATATGGCAAAAAATCGAAAATATCCGGAGTTCTGGTTGTAAAATTATCAAAAATAGCGAGCTGTGCGGATAGATCATCGCTGAGCCTATTTGGATCGGAACCTCAGTGCCATTTATAAGGTATAGATACAGCTTGAAGGATCAAACACCCTCAACTTATTACATTTGTATATTAATGCGCTGCAAATGGCAACATTTTTTTAAAAGACATATTCAATTTTACCGAAACATTTGCACAGCACGATTTTAATCGAAGACTTATGTTCTTTTTTAAAAAAATGATGCCAAATAATTGCTACCCGCACAGCTCG
>CAYSSE010000175.1:0-8178 GCA_964433355.1 uncultured Desulfocicer sp. | reverse complement strand
TCTCCTGGAGGCCATCCAGGATGGAGCGAAACCCTCCCATGGTGAAATCAATGCAAAATACAAGAGTGGTTCCCATGACCATGAAGCTTGCAATGGCCATGGATTCTGGTTCCACATGGAAAAGGCCCAACAGCCAGGGGTGGATAAAATGAATGGTGGTGTAAAAGAGCAGGGCAAACAGGAGCATGAACAGCATACCCGTGGAAAAGAGGCTGTTAAGACCTTTTAAATTATCCGCTGCATGGTATTGGGCTGTGAATTTAACGTAAGCCGTGTTAATGCCCACGGCCCCCACCGCCGCATAGGAGAGAATCACAAAGCAGATGGACCAGAGACCAAACTCTGTGAGGGAAATGTAGGTCAAAATAATGGGGGTCAGGGCAATGCGGCTTAAAAAATAAATGGCTGTGGCCACCATGCCAGCCATGGCATTTTTACCTGCCTTTTTTCCCACCTTTGCCAGGTTCTTTTGTTGTTCCTTATCCATTTTTATTCACCCTTTCCCCATATTTTGTCACGAACTTTTTGCATGGCACCAAAATTTTCCATGACATTGGTGCCAAGTTCAATGATCTCCAGGGACGGAAATATACTCTGGAGGACATAATTGAATCGGCTGATACCTTTTTCCGATACATAGAGGATATCATTGTCCTTCATGATATAGTTCTGGCTGAAATCTGCGGATTTCAGGAGGTGCTGTAGATCAATTTCCCGAACCTCTCCCTTAGTGCCTTTTGTTTTCCGGACTAAGTATAGTTTTGATTTTTTTGCGTCATCCGTGGGACCTCCTGCCATCATTAAACTGTCCAGCAGGGTGAGACGTCCGGTCATGTTATAAGCCCCGGGGGTGATCACCTCTCCCATGACATATACCAGTTCTGACTGACTTTCAGGTATAAAAATAACGTCATTGTTCATGATGCGGGCGTTTAAGGCCATGTTGCCATTCTGGAGCAATTCGTTGAGATCAATCCAGATGATGGTGTCATTGCCCCGGATGATGGAACACTTGGTCAGGTAGGTATCTTCGGCTTCCGTGGAATATCCCCCGGCAATGGACAGAGCCTCAAGCAAAGTTCCCTCCCCGGGGAAGGTGACCACCCCGGGATTTGCCACCCGACCCAGCACAAAAGCCTTATTGTTGTGGTATTCATCAATGGAAAAACTGATCTCCGGATTGCTGTAGTAGAGCTGGAGCTTACCTTTAATCTCTTCTGCAACGCTGTCCCGGGTGCGTCCCTTTGTATGGACAAAACCAATTCTGGGCACGGTGATAACCCCATCCGGCCCCACGATCATTTTGGGGGAAGAGGCATCGGAACGTCCCCACACGGAGAGGCTTATTACATCACCGGGGCCGATGATATATTGATTTTTTTTAATCATGGAAAGATGCAGCAAAGGTGTAGCAGGGGGCTCATGGGCCGGACTGGGGAAGATAATGGCATCATCGGACTGATATGTGGACTGGTGGGAAAATTGTTTTACCTCATCTGGGGTGGCAAATTTTGTGCTGGCCTGGATGTCATCCATTTCAAACACAGGATCCGGGGGCGGTGGAGCCTGAACCTCTGGCTGAATGTCAGCGCAGGCGGTACAAAAGCAACACAGCAGTGCCAGCAGAAAAAGAACGGTGTTATTGAGGGCATATTTCATTTGACGTGTTCCATTTCTTGGAGCAACTGGATCACTCTTTGGGCATCCTTTTCCCCAAAATATAAATGCCGTTGTTGTGATAAAGGCCATGCGTTGCTGAAAATTTTCAGTTTAGAACATGACACTAACTGGGGTTGATGATGGTTATTGGGCACTATTTGTCTGTTTCCTCTTTCATTTCTGCCGCTCTTTTTGTTCTTTCCCATCCCGGGATTCCTTGTTTACCTGCAAGCTTAAAATATACAGGAATTTTCCATAAAATAAAGAAGGGGGCACAAAAAAGAGATCTCCATATATAAAACGGGGCTTTTTTCAAGATCAAACCTGAAAAAACATACAGAACCGTGACATAGAAGCACAGGCCCCACAGGAGAAGCGTGTGGGGATAAAAAACAAAAGAGATGGAGAATAAAAACACCTGTCCTGCCACCACAAGGGACAGGGGAGGCGTGAACAGCTCCATAAAGGCATCCATGAACATGAATTTTCGTTGTCTCATAAATGCCAGAAAAAGAGCGCCGGTGTATTGGTTGAGCAATTGTATCCTGCCGCCCTCCCAGCGTTTTCTCTGGGTCTTTGCCTGATCCGATTTTGAGGCCATTTCTCCAAAGACAATGGCATCGGGATTGTAGTGAACGAGGATCTCTTCTAAGAGCAGATGTATGGAAAATTCAATGTCCTCCACTATGGAAAATGCCGGCCAGCCAAAGCGTTGAATAATAGTTGTTTCAAAGGCCATGCCGTTTCCTTTGAGACCGGCGGTGGCATGTGCCCGGTTGCGACCAGCGGGTCGAATGTGGTGAAAGACACAAAGAGCTGCGGCGGAAAGGGCGGTACGCCAGTTCTCTTTGGGGTTGGAAACCCCGTAAAATCCCTGGACTACCTGTACATCCGGATGGGATAGGGAGTTGCAGATTTCTGTGAAAAATTGTGGATGAATCAGGGTGTCGGCATCAATGATGGCCACGGCATCCATGGTATCATATTGGTCTTTGTGATTTTTGAAAAACCAGTCCAATGCCTGGCCCTTTCCCCTGTTTTGAGTGTCTGATCGCTCCATGACCCTGGCCCCGGCATCTTTTGCCACCCTGGCGGTGTCATCGTCACAGTTGTCGGCAATGACCACAATCTGGTATTGGTCAAGGGGAAAAGCAGTCCCTTGGATACTCTCAATGGTCTGGATAATGCCCAAGGCTTCGTTGTGGGCTGGGATCACCACGGTGACGCTGGAGATGCTGCCCCGGGGGGTGGTCTTTTTTTTGAAAAACCAGGCGGCCACTGTTAAAAAAAACAGGTAACCCGTGGTTAAAAGGATATAGGCAGCAATGGGGTAGAAGAGAAAATCAATGAGTATCATAGAAAGCCTTTGAAAAAATCAGCCATGATTTTACAGTTTTCGTTGAGATCATATTTTTCCAACACCTGTTGTCTCCCTTTGCTACCAAGGGTAGTTCTCAGGGAGGGATTTTCAATGAGCTGCTGTAGTTTGTCTGCCAGGTCTGTTGTGTCCGAGGGGGCGGTGAGCAGGCCGTTGATACCGTCATCAATGAGTTCCGGGATGCCGGTGATTCTTGTGGATATGGAGGGAATTTCCTTGGCCATGGCCTCCATGAGTACCACGGGAACCCCTTCGGCAAAACTTGCAATGGCAAAGATATCTGCCCGGTCATAAAAGCCGGGAACCTCATCCTGGCCAATGGCACCGGTGAAGGTCACCTGTTGAGCAATGCCCAGGGTTTGGGCGAGTGTTTCCAGGGAGTCCCGGTCCTCCCCATCTCCTACATAGGTAAGGGTAAAATCGATATTTCTTTTTTTTAAAATACCACAGGCATCCAGAAGAATATGTTGGCCTTTGGCGGGAACCAATCGTCCCACGCACAAAATTTCAGGCACGGCGTTGGCGGGTTCCGGCCGGGGGGAAAATTTTTCTTTGTCAATGCCGCACCGGACAATGTCAAGCTTAGACCACAACCGGTGGGGAATCAGCCTCATGAGTTGGCTCCGGCAATAGTGGCTGATACAGCGAACGGCCTTGGCCTGGACAACTTTTTCTGCCAAAAGACCTGTGTCCACATTGTAGAAGATATCGGGTCCATGAACACTGATGCTGAAGGTGGTGGTTCCGTAGACGGCACCGATCATGGCCACCGTGGTAGCAGGATTTGCAAAGTGGACATGGACATGATCGGTGTGGTTGTCCTGCATCCATTTTATCAATATCCCGGCTTCCACAAAATAGGCAATGCCCTTTAACAGATTCCTGGGGCCCTGGCGTGACAGGACAATGGCCTGTTTTAGCATGGCAAAATACCGGCCTGGTGATTGGGTCATCAACGCAAAGTGAGACCCTGCAATGCGTTTGACATTGGCCGTTTTAATATAAAGGGTGTTTTCTGCATCTTTTTTTTCCGCAGCCGTCATCTTATCCAGGTTGGCAGGTCTTCGGATGGATGCGGTGATGACATCTATTCCCAGTTCCCGGAGAACGGCAATTTCCCTGAAAATAAAGGTGTGGGATATCCCGGGGTATTCACTGGCCAGATAGGCAATTTTTAATGGGTTGTTCATCTTCCCCTCATAATATATTTTATTGCATCAAAACAGAGTAAATCTAACTGTTTCAAATTTAAATTGCAGCTTTTTTATAACACCCATGCCCTAACGGACACAACGAATATAGAAAACCCTATTCTGAAACGCCGGTTTTCAGTACAGAAGGTTTGTTCCGCAAGGGCCGGTTGAGCAATTTCCCCCAGAAGAAACGTTTGACCCCGAAAAACTGGGGAATGACCACCAGGGAACAGTGGAGGGCATATATCATGGCCATTTCCCGTTTCAGGTGTTTATGTTTCATGAACCAGGAAATTTTAAACAAAAAGGGATAAAACAAAAGTACCAGGCCGGGAAACAGGAGTAGCAGAAACAGGGGATGCACCACGCCCAGGAGCAGACCCGCCAAGGTAAAGCCTGTAAACCCTCCCCCCCGGATG
Source organism: uncultured Desulfocicer sp. (assembly GCA_964433355.1). Classification (GTDB taxonomy): domain Bacteria; phylum Desulfobacterota; class Desulfobacteria; order Desulfobacterales; family Desulfobacteraceae; genus Desulfocicer. Next base: position 3,529 of record CAYSSE010000175.1, on the reverse strand, counting down.
GAGATGCGGAATAACTCATGAAGCCAAAACCCCCCGGCAGAAAGACCGCATCGGGCAGTGACAGCGGCATACCCATATCCCGTGCGGTGCCCCCTTTTCCAGTATTGAGCCATGTGCATCATGGCAAGGTCATGACCACACATGATGGCATTGATGTGTAGTATCTGCCACCCTTTTTGTCGGACACGCTGGCTAAATTCCGGGTCTTCTCCGGCCACCAGTATCTCATCATATCCGCCGGTGTCTTCAAGAATGGGCCGTCGGATCATCACATTGCCTCCAAAGGAGTCACACATGCCAGGCTCCACATTCCACTCTAATTCTCCGATCCAGTTAAACACCGATGCCCGGGGGTGAAGTTCATACAAATTTCCCCGGACGGCACCGATATTACTGTTTGCCAGGAAGGCATCCATAGCCTTGTCCAGCCAGTGGGGATCTACAATGGTATCGGAGTCCAGAAACTGAACCAAGGGAGAGGTTCCGGCCTTCCATCCATTGTTGCGACCCAGTCCCGGGGTGGGAAATTCCGGATGAAGGGTAATGACATTTACCCCGGTAAATTTTTGAGCTTTGGTGATACTGTTGTCCGTGGAGCCGCCATCCACATAATAAATGTGGATCTCTCCCCTGGTGTAATGGCTGGCCAGGAGATGGGTGATACATTGCTCAATGGTTTTTTCTGTGTTGATACCAATAATCACACAATCAATATTCATACTCATTTCTCCTGAAGCCTTTTGGATGGAAAGAACAGCCGGATGAAATACTTGATCACCAGCCGGATATCACGAAAAACGGAAGGGGAAGAGATGTAAATCGCCTCGGCGGAGTAAAGTTCATCGGGGTTGGGATCAATTCCAAAATGGATCATGGCTTCGGTGATAAGGCCAAGTTCCCCCCGGATGTATATTTCCCGCCAGTCCTGATCCAGGGATTCAAGCTCCTCCCGGCTCCTTGGAGATACCCCGGTGATGGCCATTTTGCCTTTGATAACATTGACAAGACCTGGGAGGAATCGTAATAGAAAGTCTTTCCACCAAAATCCCATTCCCCGGGCGTTATTGTCATGGGGGAATCCAAAAAAAGATAGCTCCACACTGTTCCAGGAAAAGGGATCTGCTGCGGTGGGTAGGCGTATGGCCCATATTTTGTGAAATAGGTCTCTTTTTCTGAACAATTTTAACATCAGGGCCGTCATTACTGTGAGGGGAAGGAATATCAGGCTCAGCACCAGGGCTGTCATACGTGACACCTGGGAGGTCAGCCATTTTTTTATGTTTTTTTCCTTCATGTCCCCCAGGATGAACTGTTCTGAAATAAATGTCTCTGAATCGAGTTCCGTGTTGACAAGGCAGTTTCTGTCCAGCACAGAGTTGATGATTTCCAGCCCTTCTCCCACATAGGTGTTGGGAAAAATAACGGCATTTTTCAGGGTGGAACCTTGGGCCACCATGGTTCCTTTGCCCATGACCACATGGGGCCCTAATGTCACGCCTGCCTCTATGCGGATCTGTTCATCCAGGTATACCGGAGGGATAATGGTGACATCGGGGTGAAGGGCCACATCCCGGGAGATCCAGATCCCTTTTTCCACCTGGCTTGCGGTGCGCATGAGCGAGTTAAACGTATCATGGGAAAGTACCGCCCGGTTGGCTTTAAGAAGGGCAGTGCAGGATTCACAGGAAAGAACCTCTGGAGTGGAGATGGTGTGGGCATTGTTGTCTTTAAGCCACTGGAAAAATCCGTCATATCCATGATCCATAGAAAATTTTGGAGATTCATGGGCCGGTAAGATGGCCCAGCCTGACCAGCAGGGGTCAGTGGTGTCTGCCTGGGTGCAGATGGCGGACAAGGGAGGAGGGGAGTCGGTCTTAATAAGGGCATCAAAATTTATGGCAGGGAGGCGATCTCCCCGGGCAAACAGGAAAAAATGTTCTGCCGTAAGGGTCTCAAATATCCGAATGAATTGTGAGGGCTCTTTGAAAAGATGGTAGGTTATTTCAACCCCCCATCGCTTACCGTTTCCCAGTGCGGCCTCTATTTTTTCGGGGTGGGCAGAGAGTAGAACGTCAAATTTTTTAATGCCGCCATTGACGCACATTTCAATGACGTGTTGCAAAAAAGGACGATCCAGCAAAAATGCCAGGGTGCTGGGGATACGGCTGCCTAACAATTCATTGTTTTCAAAAGACATACTTGCATCAATGATGGCTCTCATGGGTAAGTTTTCCTTTACAACCCGTATGAAGTTAAATATTCGACCAGCACCCCATATTTACCTATTTTGGCCTGCTCACATAACATTAGTATGCTACGCAGTCCCAACTATGCGAATATGGGGCACTGGCCAAACATTTACATTACCACGCCGAATATTTACGTAGTTGAGTGGGAACTTCGCGGTGCCGTTCAGCATTAATAGGCCCCTTTCCCGGAAAGTACCGCCGGAATGGTCTGGAATAAAATGCGAATATCCGTCATAAAACTTTTGCTCTCAATGTAGGCCACATCCAGTTTGACCTGTTCATCAAAGGGGATGTCAGAACGGCCGGACACCTGCCAGGTGCAGGTAAGACCCGGGGTGACATCCAGTCGTCGTCTATCCTTCAAGGTGTACCTTGCCACCTCTTCGGGCAGGGGGGGGCGGGGGCCCACCAGGGACATATCTCCCTTGAGAACATTCCATAGCTGGGGCAGTTCATCAATGCTCAGTTTACGGATGATTCTGCCGATCCAGGTAATTCTGGGATCCTTTGCCATCTTAAAGGTGACACTGTCGGTGTGGTGGCTCTGATCCAGGATTGTCTGGCGGATCTCATCGGCATTGACCACCATGGATCTGAATTTGGGAAAAGAAAATTCACGGCCCCATTGTCCCACCCGTTTTTGGGTGTAGATCACAGGGCCTCTGTCAATGGCTTTGATGATAAGTGCAACCAGAAAAAGCAACGGAGAAAGTCCCACAAGCAAAATAGTCGCCACCAGAATATCCATGGTGCGTTTTACCATATTGGCGGCCCGGGTAACGGCCAGCCAGGCATATTTTTTTCTCAGATATTTGAACGATCTCTGGGATCCCGAACGGTCATATCGCCGGGTCATTTCATCAAGAAGTTCTTTTCGGGTATATGTTTTCATCATTAGTCCTGAAAATTATGTGATACCTAAGATTATTATTTCTTATAACTGCCACGGGCAGACCGTATTCTGGCTCCGGCCTACCCACAACGAAGCATGAAAGTCCGTCAGATTTGCCAGGACTTTCTTATAAAACATACATGGCAGTGGGTGCAATTCAATAATTTAGATTTTTGCAAAATACCGATAATAAAACCATTAATGTATAATTTATATAACTATAACCTACTGATTTTATTGAAGGCATATTTTGCAAAAATTATTTTCATCATTGAATCCTCTGAAATCTAAATTATTGAATTGCACCCCATGGCAGTCACCACTGCCACAACTAATATGGAAAATGGCATTATGCCGCCCCCCCCCCGACGGGCAATGGGCCCGGCCG
>CAYSSE010000174.1:0-8200 GCA_964433355.1 uncultured Desulfocicer sp. | reverse complement strand
GGCCGGAACCGTAGACGGCACAATTGGCCGGTTCCTATTACCCGTCGGGGGGGGGCTCTGCTGAGGTTGTCCAGAAGTTCTATTTCCTAATAAACATACAGGGTGCAATTCAATAATTTAGATTTTTGCAAAATAGTGCCCCCGAAACCATCTATGTATAATTTAGATAAACATAACTTATTGATTTTATTGAGGGCATGTTTTGAAAAAATCATTTTTACCATACAATTCTTCAAAATCTAAATTATGAGATTGCACCCTAAACATACATGGCAGTCAAGATTGCCACAACGAAAAAAAAAGCCTTTTAATTCCAGCATTTTGGTGAGACTTTCTTATAAAAAAACAATGATCATCAATACAAGTGATCCTGGGAAAGGAATAAAATTTAAGTGAACTTCAGAATTGGTTCAGGATATGATGTCCACCAGCTGGTCACCGGCCGTAAATTAATCATGGGCGGTGTCACCATTTCCCATGAAAAAGGCCTCAAGGGCCACTCAGATGCCGATGTCATTGTTCATGCGGTGTGTGACGCCATGCTGGGCGGTGCTGGGCTTGGGGACATCGGGGAGCATTTTCCGGATTCAGATCCCCAATTTAAAGATATTTCCAGTATTCTTCTCATGGTTCATTGCCGGAATTTGCTCCGGGAAAAGGGATATGAGGTGGGTAATATTGATGGCACCATTTTTGCTCAAGCCCCCAGAATGACACCCTATAAAAAAGCCATGGAAGAAAATCTGGCATCTGCTGCCGCTGTTTCCGTGGATAGGGTGAACATCAAGGCAACCACCACAGAAGGGTTGGGGTTTGAAGGAAGAGGGGAGGGTATTGGTGCCCATGCAGTGGTTTTGCTCAAACAGATCACCACGGAACAAAATCCCGGAAATCATAGATCTTAATCTTGACTACACCTAAGCCGGGATATTTTTTAAAATCAGGGACTTGCAAAGAGCATGAATTCGGATACCTCAAGATTGCAAATTGTCCCGTTTTAGACAAGTAGCCTTAATCTTGACCCAGGCCCTTTGAATGGATACATTTTCAGGGTGTTTTCATAAATATCAGAAACAGGCCCATAGGGCGCATTCCCGTTTTCCCGATCGGAGTTTTAAACCGTTGATTTGTAAAGATATAACTTTTGAGTCAGTTTACTACCGACTTAATAAAATCAATGACTTATAGAGGATGCCGGAAAAATGGGAATGCGCCCGGCCCATATTTAAGGATAATATATTATGAGTTTAAGAATTTATAATACGCTGAACGGAAAAAAAGAAGATTTTGTTCCCCTGGAACCAGGTAAGGTGGGCATGTACGTGTGCGGCCCCACCGTTTATGATACCAGCCACATTGGACATGCCAGATCCGTTGTGATTTTTGATGTGATATTCCGGTGGCTCACGGCTTCGGGATATGATGTGAATTATGTCCGGAATTTCACCGATGTGGATGACAAGATTATCAACCGGGCCAATGAACGGGGCATGGAGCCAACAGAAATTTCTGAAAAGTACATTAAAGAGTTTCACAACGAGATGGATGGACTCAATGTGCTACGGCCCACCATTGAGCCCAAGGCCACAGAACACATTGATGATATCATCACATTCATTGAACAGCTCATTGAAAAGGGAAAGGCATATTATGTGGAGGGAAGTGATGTCTTTTTTTCCATTCAATCCTTTGGGGAATACGGGAAACTTTCCGGCCGTAACCCTGATGACATGATTGCCGGGGCCCGCATTGCCGTGGATTCAAACAAACGAAGTCCCATGGATTTTACCCTGTGGAAACCAGCCAAACCCGGAGAACCCTCCTGGGAAAGCCCCTGGGGAGCGGGGCGACCCGGATGGCACATTGAATGCTCTGCCATGAGTAATCGTTACCTTGGCCAGAGCTTTGATATCCACGGCGGTGGTAAGGATCTTATTTTCCCCCACCATGAAAATGAAATTGCCCAATCCGAGGCTCTGTTTGGCAAACAATTTGTAAAATACTGGGTTCACAACGGGTTTGTGGATATCAACAATGAGAAGATGTCCAAATCCCTTGGTAACTTCACCATGATCAAAGATGTTCTGGAGACCTACCACCCCGAGGTGATTCGACTGTTTCTGCTGTCCAAGCATTACAGAAGCCCCATAGATTACAATGAGGACTCCATGGACGAGGTGATCACCAGCCTGGATAAAATTTACACATTTCTGGATCGGGCGGAAAAAGCAGGTGCAGAACTTTCCATATCTTTGGATGACGGAGAAGACTGGCAGCTCTTTGTCCAGGCCATGGACGATGATTTCAATTCAGCCCGGGGCATGGCCACCATTTTTGACACTGTGAAAAAGGGTAATCGGATGCTGGACAGGGCAGGGGAGGTGATTCAACCCGAGGTGCTTTCCCAGTTGTCAGCCATCTGTGTTGACCTGAAAAAAATGGGGGAAATACTGGGCATTCTCTCCCAGACACCCACTGTCTATTTTAAAGGAAAAAAAGAAGCAGGATTGGCTGGTGGGGACATTGATCCGGCCATGATTGATCAACTGGTAATTGAAAGAACCCAAGCCCGCAAGGACAAAAACTTTGCCCGGGCCGATGAGATCAGAGCCCAACTGGATGATTTAAATATCATTCTGGAAGATGGGGCCGATGGCACCACCTGGAAATTTTCATGATAAATCGGTAAAAAAGCCCCTGGGTCTTTAGCTCAGGGGAGGGAAACTGATCCTTCTCTGGTGATCGGGTCTGCCTATTACGCGATGATTTTGCGGTTTTAACTCGAGCATCTTCGACTGATTGTATGCGTTGCACATAGCCATGCTTTTCAAAATGCTGAACAGCTCTTGCCGCAGTTGCCTTATCAAAATTGAAATTTGCTGCTATTTCATCCTGGCTGATACCGTCTTTTACAAGCAATGCAGCCAGAAACACAAATTGGCCTTTACCAATATTATAGGGTTTGAGCCGTTTTCCCATGTTTGTTTGGCCCATTCTATATAGAATCGAGATCATCTGCCCAATGGAATCGTGTTTGTCATACATATGTCGCTCCTTTTTAGTTGCGCTCACAACTAATATCGCGCATTATGTTGCGTGCGCAACTAAAATTTTGGCTTTTACAATTTTTTTTGATTACGTAATCTTTTCAATTGTCCGCAGCGAAAAGTGGATAGCTTGATGGCAGGTAACAATGAAATAATCACTCGAAGCGAGGGGGAGTTATAAGCAACCGCTTTTTTCCCAACATAATGGGTTTATATTTGAGCTTTTTTCCGGTATACATGGCATTACCATGGAAAAAAAAGCGTTTGAAATTTGTTTATCAAAGGATATCCATCCGTTGATTGTTTATTCTAATCGGCTGGTTCGATTCATAAAAATAGGTTTGTTGCTTCATATGACAACTTTGCTGGGCCTGTTTTTGTTTGTAGAATTCAGCCATACGGCCCTGGCAGCATTTCAACAGCATCAATGGCTCAATTTTCTGGGGTATGGACTGGTTGCAGCCTATGGTGCTGTGTTGCCCATTTTTGCACAACTGGATGTTTTCAGTCGGTACCAGAATTACAAAAAAGCCAAGGATCTGTTTCATGAAAACGGGTTTAAGCCCCGGATTGCAAACCTGTATGCCACCTCCCGCTGCCAGAGAGATGCCATCAAAATAGCAGCAAAGGACCTTGGATTGCCCCGGGAAATCTCCAGCCATTATGAACAATTAGGCTACCGGTGGTATCACATTTTGCCCGACTTTCTCCGCTCAAATCCCCAGATTGTCCTGACCCGCAGGTATTGGCAAAAAACCTTGTTTGAAAAACCCTACACATCAAAACATTTCCTCTGGTAAGGAACCACACCTTACTTTTACACATAAAAATGCCCCCCTGCCAAGGACTTGCCAGATGGGCATTGGCATTCTTCCCAACATAAGGGCGTTATAGTTATAAGAGATCGGGGGACACCTTATTAGATCGGGGGACACCTTACTTAATTATTGACAAGCATTTTTCCATTTAGATCGGGGGACACCTTACTTAATTATTGACAACCATTTTTCCATTTAATTTTTATATGAAACTCCGTCCAAGATTTTGGAATAATTGAAGTTTTATTTTTTGTTGTGGCTGGTGGTTACATCCATGTGAGTTATATAATACATGGCCCGCATAGCAAGAATTGTAGTCCTTGGAGCGCCTCATCATGTGACTCAGCGGGGGAACAGACGGCAACAGACATTTTTTAATGATGAAGCTTATCAAGCCTACCTGGCGTTAAACTTTTTTATCCTGTGATGTAGACCACTCAGAAATAGAAACTCTCAGGATTCATGAGCGAGCGAGACGTCCACTGGGTGAGGTTCTTTTATTAAAAACCTGGAGCATACCTTGGACCGGAAACTTAGGCATCAGAAACCGGGCTCCAAAAGAAAAGATAAGTAAGGTGTCCCCCGATCTAAATAAAGCGATTGTTCAATATAGCCTTTTCTGACCTTGCAATTTGTGAGACACTGTCGGATAAATCCAATTTTTTTGAATATATCATCATCATTTTACATGAAAAGGAGTGGCATATGGGTGAAACAGCCATTGTTGTTGGCGCAACCGGTTTGGTAGGCAGGGCGGTGACAAATCAACTGGCAGATGCGGATCATATAAACTGTGTTGTCACCCTCACCCGTCGTCCGGCCCTTCATTCCAGTCCCAAAGTCTGCAATAAAGTTGTTAATTTTGATAGCCTGAAAGACCACGCCCCATTGTTCAAGGGAGATATAATGTTTTCATGTCTGGGGACAACCTACAGGCAGGCAGGCTCCATCGAAGCCCAGCGGAAGGTTGATCTGGACTACCAGTATGCGGCAGCGCAACTGGCGGTGGGACAAGGTGTCCGCCATTATCTTCTGATATCATCATTCCGTGCGGATGCTGACAGCGGTAATGCATATCTGAAAATGAAGGGGGAATTGGAAAAGAGGGTGCAGGATCTGTCTTTCGAACGTCTCAGCATTTTTCAACCCTCACTGCTCACAGGTCCCAGACCGGAGCCGCGTATGGGAGAAAAAACGTTGGGCCGGGTTTTGCCTGCAATCTGTTTGATGCCGGGTTTACGCAGATTTAGACCCATCCGGGGAGAACAAGTGGCAGCCAAAATGGTTCGGGTAAGCCGTACCCCGAAAAATTCATTGGAGTGGTTTGTCCTGGACGAGATATTTGCCATGTAAGGGACTTCACTATAATAAAACTACCCGCTTTCAAATTTAATACTCAGTATTTACAACATATTTTAAGTGAAGATAGGTAGGTTATTTGTCATAAACTCCCTAAGTACCCACACATATGTTTTTCGGTATTCTACAACCATATATCATTGATATTTATGAATTTTATTTTGAGGAATATATGCACGGGTACTTAGCGGGCAATCTGAACGCTGGCTGTAATCAAATGCAATGTGAACGACATCAACTTAGGAACCGCCGTTATACGAACCCGTATGTCCGGTGATGTGAATTCTGTATTGTGGTTTTTTTTCGCTTGGTATGGAAGGTATGTCAGAAGTATTGCTAAATTGACCTTGCGGTAATGTCAATTGGAACCTTGAACTATAAAAACAACTTTCAAAAATTATAATTTATTTAAGTCCCTAATAAAAAAAGACTCACCCTCCCTTTATTATAAAAATCATATAAGGATTTCAGTGTAGTTCAAAAAAGCATAATTGAATTTCTAAATAATTATTCGAAATCAAAAATTCTTCAAGAGCATATGATTGCTGAGTTCCAATTATTCATAATGCTAATCTAACTCAAAACTTCTTTGACAATTTAAATCAAACGAACATTAAAAAATATAATCTGCCAAAATAAAATTTAGGAGAAATTAAAAAGAGATATTCAAAAACATAAAAGATGCAAGAGATCTTCTTTCCAAGGAAAGGATCAAAAATAGGGCATCCTTCATATGAGCCCAAAAGTAGTTTACACTTTTTTGGGAAAAGCTTCTCCAAGCGTAGACTGATCAAAAAAAGTGTAAAGCGCTTTTGAAGGATGCCAAAAATTTGAATTAAAAATAAAAAAGAGATTACAGCATATTTACTGTAACCCCTTGAAATCTTTGGAGCCGATGTGCAGAGACGAACCGCAGACTTGCTGATTACTAATAAGCTACGCTCATTAACAATTACAGATACTTAGTGTTGTGCGGTATGCATTCGGTATGCATTCCTGCATTCTTGCATTCCTGCATTTCAAAATGATAATTTTTCCATTTCTTTGCGCTTGGTTTCTGACACAACCTGGGCATAAATTTGGGTTGTTCTTATCTCCGCATGGCCTAATATTGATTGCACCACTTCCAATGGTATTCCCTGGGTAAGCATTTGGGTGGCCGATGTATGCCGGAGATCATGAAACCGGGAATCAACCCCGGCGGCCCGGGTAATTTCCCGGTAATAATTTGAAACTGTGGAAACATGCCGGTACGAAAAAACATTTCCAATGGCTTGATCCTTTAATATTTCCATGACCGGTGGCAACAGGGGAATGATCCTTTCCTTATTCCCCTTCCCCTTGATCATAATCGCCCCATCATGCATATGTTCATATTTGGCATTCACAATTTCCGCCCGGCGTGTGCCCGTAAAAATAGCAAATTCAATTATTCTTGCCATTTCTGGTTTTTTACCTACAGCCATGGCCCGGATTTTATCCAGATCATCCCCGGAAATCACACGGGGAAGGCGCTTGCCGGTCTTCAAATATTTTATGTGCGGGGGCACTTCCAGCATCATGTCATTATTGTGGGCATAATTCATTGCAGCCCGGATGTGCCGAAGGTACGAATTTATGGATGTGGGTTTAACTCCTCGGGCACTGCATGCGGTTTTGAATTCTGCTATGTGGCTTTTATGGATACTATCAATGTTGATGTCTCCCACAGCATTCATGAATAATCTTAATGCCAACTCGTCAGCTCGGTGAGTATCCGGGGACAAGTCTCGACGGTCTGGATCTTGAGTATACCGCTTTTTGAACTCTTCCAGGGTTAGTTTGGCTGAAGACTCTAACTTCAAGATTTTTCCCTGCAAATACAATTTTTTTATTTTGTTAAATTCAGTTTGCGCAATCCGCTTATTACGGATCCCCAGGGAACGGGATTTACCGCGTTTGAATTCAACATAATAAATTCCACGTTTTTGATAGAGTCTCATATAGATGGTATGCTATAGGCTCCTAAATATGTCAACCGCTTTCTGATCTCCGGCGAAGCATGGCATCAGTGAATATTCATCAATGTTTTCCTTATCAAATATCCAGAGTCAGGGAGTCGATACCCCCCTCATTTCTCCATTCTCTGCCAGATTTTTTAATTTTGCCGTGTTTTTACAGCAGTAGATAATTTTAGCCACCGGGGTTGAGCCATGATTCTTTCCGCAATTTTGCGAGCTGTGCGGGTAGCAATTACTTGCAGCGCATTAACAGGCTGTTTGAGCCTTCAAACTGTATCTATACCTTGTAAATAGCACTGAAATCCCAGTCCAAATAGGCTCAGCGATGATCTACCCGCACAGCTCGCAATTTTGGAGGCCAGTATTTCAATTTTAATTGCTTCCATGACAGTTCCTTATTTTAAAGAAGAATTTTAAATCCGTATGGTTGAATGTTTTGAGTGCGGGCAAAAATTTTTATTGCCACCGAGCTTTATTCCAAGAGAAAAACATTTTTCCATTAATATTATTGGCAGTGTTCTTCGGAGTGTTAGATTTTTGCATTAAAGCACAAAAAGATTGCCCCTGCTGAAAAACAATGTTATGCCCTGACTTGGACAAAACAAAATCAAAAGGGTTCCTGCTGCTTTTGCCCAAATAAGATGAAAATCAAAGATAAAGATCTATAATGATAAAAGTCTTATATAGATTATTACAATATCTTCTAAAAATTGCCCTCTGGAATCCATATAGAATTAGGAGATCATGCATAGACTTGAGCGATATTATGTTCCTACTGGCAGCTACTATATAGGTAAGTCAACGCCCTTGATGCTCAAGGCGTCATTGGGAACTTGTGTCGGGGTTGTTCTGTTTGATCCCAAAAATCAAGTCGGTGGTCTGATTCATCTTCTACTTGATAAACCCCCACTCCATGTGGACAACCAGGCGTTAACGAAATATGCCACAACAGGATTGCCTATTTTTTTTGAGGCAT
>CAYSSE010000173.1:0-8234 GCA_964433355.1 uncultured Desulfocicer sp. | reverse complement strand
CAAATTTGAAACCGATTTGAAATTTAAAAAAACAATACCATATATTGTGATAATATAGTAATAAAATAACAATATATAGATTATAATTTAAGCCAAAATAAAATTAGCGAAGGTATTGGCAATCAGCTATGCAATCAGAATAATTTGCATATCCATGACATTGGTCCGGGTAGGTCCGGTGATGAAAAGGTCTCCCAGTTCCTGGAAAAAGGCGTATGAATTATTGTCAGCCAGGAATTGCTCCACAGATAACCCAAGGGCTACGGCACGGGTAACGGTGGAGCCGTCGACAAATGCCCCGGCGGCATCCGTGGGGCCGTCATTACCGTCGGTTCCCGCAGACAGCATCACCGTATTTGGCATATCTTGCATGGCTATTGCTGAGGCCAGTGCCAGATGCATATTCCGCCCTCCTGTCCCCTTGCCCTTAAGAACCACAGTGGTTTCGCCCCCGGACAGCACACAAGCAGGTCTGGGAACAGGTCGGTTGGCAAGTGTCACCTCTCTGGCAACAGCACACAGAACTTTTGCCACTTCACCGGCCTCCCCCTGGATCATGGAGGATAGCACCATGGGATGAAAGCCTGCTTTCACCGCCTCTTTTTCTGCGGCATTCAACGCATCTGAAAGACTGCCGACAATGTAATTGTCAACTTTGTCAAACAGGGTATCCCCGGGTTTCGGGGTCTCTGGAATTTTTCCCATCCCCCCGGCTTCAATGTGGTGGCGAACAGAGGGTGGCACCGTGTCCCACAGGGTGTGGTGGTTCAATATTTTTCTGCAATCCGCGAAGGTTCCCGTGTCCGCTGTTGTCATACCCGAAGCAATGATATCCAGATTATCTCCAATGACATCGGACAAAATCAGGGAAACCACATGGGCACCCTGAACACTTCGACACAATTGCCCCCCCTTGATACGGGACAAATGTTTACGGATGGTGTTGATTTCATGGATGGTGGCCCCACAGGACAATAAAAGCCGTGTGGTTTCCTGCTTGTCAGCCAGACCGATGCCCTTGGCAGGGGCTGGGGTGAGGGCAGAGCCCCCACCTGAAATCATGCACACAATCAAATCATGGGGGCCAGCACTGGACACCAGTGATAAAAGTTCATCCGTGGCCCTGCACCCGTTTTCGTCGGGCAACGGATGCCCGGCCTCCATCAGACCACACGTATTAAGAGGCACCCCATGATCATATTTTGTAATCACCAGGCCGTCATGGATGTGATCGCCCAGTATGGTTTCCGCTGCCCTTGCCATGGCGGCAGAGGCCTTTCCTGCACCGATGAGGTAAATCCGCCGGATGTCCTCCAGGTAAAAGGAACGGTCCTTGATGTGCAGCATATTATTGACCAGAACAAGATTTTGCCTGACACAGGTTTCAGGATCAACCGCCGAAATCCCAGCCTTAAAAATCCTGGCTGCCGTTTTTTTCATTGCTTGAGAATTGCTCATCATTGCCTCTTCCAGTCGATATCTGAAACATAGGTCAGGTACTGCATTGTCATGACAAAATTTTAGGATGTGCCCTCCCCAAATAAGTATGAGTTTTAATTAACTCGTGAGTTGTAGGTTCTCTGAGTTTGTTAAGCCATTATTTTATAATTTATTGGGCTACCCACTTAAGGCGGGACAGCCTTTTAAATCAAGTGTCTTAGCAGCCTTGATTTTAGGGATTAAAAGCTAATTATCCACATAAAAAACCTTGAGAATATTCCGCCTTAAGTGGGTAGCCATTTATTGAAATAATTAGAACTGAAGTTTTTGTTTTTACTTTTTTAATATTAATAAATTCAATAGGTTATGAGAATTTACAACTCACGAGTAAATAAGTTGCCCATTTGTGCGCTTAGAGGCGGGGACAGATTTGAAAATCTGTCCCCTAAGCGCACTTAGCATGAATTCCCATGGGGCAGGTTCAAATTTTTGCAGCCAGGGAAACCCCCTGGGAAATGGCCCCTTTGGCATCCAGTTCCCCAGCCTTGTGGGCACCACCGATGATATGGCAGGGCACTGACATTCCTTCAAGGGATTTCGCCAAGGTGATCCGGGACTCCTGCCCGGCACAGATCACCACATGATCCAGGGCCAGCACCTTTGCGATTCCATCATGGACAATGTGCAGCCCCTGATCATCAAATTTTTCATAGGCAACCCCGGCCATCATCTTCACCCCCCGTTGCTTTAACACGGCCCGGTGAATCCAGCCGGTGGTTTTTCCCAGTCCGGCCCCGGGTTTGCTCTCCTTTCGCTGGAGGAGATAAACGGTTTTGGGTGAACTGTGAGGATCTCCTTGGGAATTAACCGGCGCAAGTCCCCCAGCGCCTTCATAGTTGCGATCCACCCCCCACTCTTTTAAAAATGCATCCCGATCCAGGCTGGTTGAGTCCCCCTGGTGACTCAACAGGGTGGCCACGTCAAACCCAATGCCACCGGCACCAATGATGGCCACCCGGGAACCCAATGTATCACTTTTCTGGATGGCATGGATGTAAGAGATCACCCGGGGATCATCACTTCCAGGAAAGGCCAGTTTTCTGGGGACCACACCCGTGGCAATAATAATCTCATCAAAGGGTTTTTGCTCCTTGCCCCCTTCCCCGTGACCCTGGGAAGCAAGTTCAGAAGCGGTCACTTTTTTACCCAGAACCAGACGAATCCCCACTGTTTCCAGTTGCCGTCGAAAATATGCCAGGGTCTCGTTAAACTCCTCTTTGCCCGGGATCATCACCGCCAGATTGAGCAGACCTCCAATATCTGCCTGTTCATCAAACAGGGTAATCCGATGTCCCCGCCGGGCTGCAGAAAGGGCAAAGGAGAGCCCGGCCGGTCCTGCCCCCACCACGGCAATATTTTTGACAATCGCTGCCGGTTCAAACACAAGTTCCGTCTCATGGCAGGCCATGGGATTAACCAGGCAGGAACACACCTTTCCCTGGAAAATATGATCCAGGCAGGCCTGATTGCACCCGATGCACACATTAATATCCCGGGGACGGTTCTGCCGGGCCTTTTCCATGAAATCCGGATCTGCCAGAAAGGGCCGGGCCATGGAGACCAGATCCCCCTCACCATCTGCCAGCACCTTTTCCGCCGTCTCTGGTGTATTGATGCGGTTACTGGTCACCAGGGGCAAAGAAACAGCCCCCTTTAATTTTGCCGTCACCCAGGTAAAGGCAGCCCGGGGAACCATGCCCGCAATGGTGGGAATCCGGGCTTCGTGCCAGCCGATGCCCGTGGAGATAATGCTGACACCGGCCTTTTCCATCTCCCGGGCCAATAAAATCACCTCATCCAGGGTACTGCCCCCCTGCATGAGATCCAGCATGGAAAGACGATAGATGATAATAAACTTTTTCCCCACCTGCTGGCGCACCCGGCCCACAATCTCCAGGGCAAAACGGATGCGGTTTTCATAGCTGCCCCCCCATTGATCCTTACGCTGATTGGTCACCTGGGAAATAAACTGGTTAATGAGATAGCCCTCAGAGCCCATGATCTCCACCCCGTCATACCCGGCCTGTTGGGCCAGGGCCGCACACCGGACAAAATCTTTAATCTGCTGCTCAATGTCCGCTTCAGTCAACGCCCGGGGGGTAAAAAAATTAATGGGAGCCATGATGGCCGAAGGGGCCACCAGCTGTTCATGGAACCCATACCGGCCGGTGTGAAGAATCTGCATGGCAATTTTGCCCCCGTTGTCATGCACGGCCCGGGTGATGATGCGGTGATTGTCCACCTCAGATTCATTGGTGAGCATGGCCCCATGGTCTGCCACACACCCTTCCCTATTAGGCGCAATACCACCGGTGATGATCAGGCCCACCCCTCCCCTTGCCCGCAGGCCAAAATATGCGGCCATGCGCTCAAAACCACCCGGGATCTCTTCAAGACCTGTATGCATGGAGCCCATGACGGCCCTGTTTTTCAATGTGGTAAAGCCCAGATCAAGGGGGGTGAACAGATAGGGAAAGAGCAAGTTTTCCATTTTATTATTCCTCCAGAGTATGTAGAACAAGTTTAATAGCTTCGCCAAATTTTTAAATGTGCTTTGAATTAACGCATTACCCTCGGTTCGATAGCCATCATAACATACTGTAGTTTAAATAAAATTTTCTTCAGGTTTTTTGTTTGTTATTTTTTTATATCAATAAATTCAATTTGTTATAAAAAAATGGTCGAACCGATGGGCATTAGGCCCGCATATGGTATTTTGAGCCTTTTTAATACCAACATATGGGGTATTAATCGATCAAAAATAAAATTGGCGAAGGTATTGAGGTTAGCATCAATTTTTTATACATTGTTGGCTTTTTGATTTCAACCAAAATCAGTTGACTTTAACTCCTCATCTTTGTTACTATTTTAAATTATTTTTCGTAAATATTCGGGCAACACCCCATATTCACCTAATTTTGGCCTACTCACCCCCCACCTTTAGCATTAATATGCTAAGCAATCCCCAATAAACGAATATGGGGCACTGGCCAAACATTTACATTACCAACCCGAATATTTACTATTTTCCGGATGAATCCCCGGGGGATAAGAAGCAAGCACACTTTGCGGGATCAATCATGTAGATTTGACCTTTAAACAGCCCATGGAGCATGGAGCACAAATGAAAAATATTCTCATTGTTGATGACATTAAGGTTAATCTAAAGGTACTTGAGGTTTTGTTGTCCCGCAACGGATATAATACCACATCGGCACTGAGTGGAAAAGATGCCTTGAGCCTGCTTCAGATCAAACCCGCTGATTTAATCATTTCGGACATTCTAATGCCTGAAATGGATGGATTTCAGTTCTGCCGCCTGTGCAAGCTGGATGAAAACCTCAAAGAGATCCCTTTTATATTCTATTCATCCACCCACACCGAAGCAACCGCCAGAAAACTGGCCCAAACGGTGGGGGCCAAGGCCTTTATTACCAAACCGGCTGATCCGGCCATGCTGCTTAAAACCATTAACAGCATACTTAATGACCATGAATTTCTTCCCCCCGGGCATGAAGACTCCATGGAAGACAATGACCCCCCCACCAAGATAAACACTCCCCAGGATGCCAGTCAAACCCGGAATCAGGAGACCCACCACGCATTACTTAAAAATATTCCCTGTGCCGTGTGGACGGTTGATGCCGGGGGCAACATCACATATATAAGCCCTGCTGTGGAAAACATCACCGGTTTTACTATGAATTATCTCCTGGAAACCGGAAAAAGGCAATGGTTGAAAAGGGCTCACCCCGACCATGTGCAAAAGGTAAAAAATGCCTATAAGAATCTTTACCAAAACAGGATTGCCCTGGATATTGAATACCGTTTTGAATGCCGGGACGGAGAGTTCATATGGCTCCATGAAAAATCAGGGCTGCCTTATATAAAAAAAGGGATTCAGTATGTTGACGGTGTGTCCCTGGACATCTCGGAAAAAAAATACCTCCAGGCCCACCGGATAAAATCCCAGGAACGCCAGGCCATGCAGACCTTCACCGGAGGAATAGCCCAGGATTTAAACACCCTTCTCACCGGTATAACAGGCTACATTGAACTTTCCTGCATGGCCGACACAACCCAGTTGGAACAGCAGGAATTTTTAACCGGTGCACTGGACATAACCCGCAGGGCATCGGAACTGACTCGGCAATTGTTTGCCCTGTCCAGCAATCGTAAACCGGCAAGGACAGACGTGTTGCTCTCAGAGGTGGTGGCAGCCGTCACCCAGGAGGTGCTTGACAACAGCAAAATACAGATCAAACTGGACATTCCATCGGATCTGTGGCCCTGCCCGGTGGATCCCGGCCCCATGACCCAGGCCATGGCAAATGTGCTCTTAAACGCAAAAGAAGCTCTGGAAGTAAACGGATTTATTGAAGTGATCCTGCAAAATCTTTCCATTGAAAAAATAGAATTTATTTCAGATATTGTTTTAAGCCCGGGGTGTTACACAAAAATAACCATACGAGACAACGGACGGGGCATTGAAAAAGACCACCTGGGCCGCATCTTTTACCCCTATTTCACCACAAAAACCGGAAATATCCAGGGACAAGGTCTTGGACTGACCATCAGCCAGGCTGTCATAACGCAACATGGCGGTGTCATGTCGGCAACCTCCCCCAAAGGGGCAGGCACCACCATGGACATATACATTCCCATCCCTAAAGCCCAAAAAACAGCAATGATAAAACCCGCCCCTCCCCCAGCCCCCCCGGTGGACAAAATCCTCATGATTGATGGGGATGAAATGGTTCTGCACATTACCTGTAAGATCCTTGAGCGTACGGGGTTCCAGGTCACCTGTGTCAAAACCGGGACAGATGCCGTCAACACCTGCAAAGCGGCCATGGCATCCGCTCTTCCCTTCACCCTGGTGATTGTGGATCTCATGATTAATGATGATAACAGAACCGGAGTCACCACACTGGAAAAGCTTAGAAAGATCCACCCGGCCCTGCTGGCAATTGCCTCAAGCGCAGACCCTTGTGATCCTGTCATAGGGCAATACAAACAATACGGGTTCAATGGCACCGTGTCAAAACCCTATGTGGCCGGTGAACTTGTGGCTGCCATAAAAGCACAATTGATGCCCCCCACCGGGTAAAAAAGAAGCCGGGGCCCGTTTCTGCATGGATTGTCAAGGATCACCGGTATTGTGATCCAGCTCAAAAACAACAATTTATGGCGTCCTTCATATGCCCCAAAAGTAATTTACAGTCTTTTGGAAAAAATCTGCCCGGAACACCAGAAATCACCACTGGAGAACAGAGATGAAAAACACCAATAATCCCACCATCCTCATCGTTGACGACACAAAAACCAATGTTGATGTGCTGGTGCAGGCCCTGAAAAGCGAGTACAAACTGGGGGTGGCCCTCAATGGAAAAGATGCCATTCGTTTTGTCAACACCCACGCACCGGATCTCATTCTACTTGACATTATCATGCCGGGAATGGATGGCTTTGAGGTATGCAAAACATTAAAAGCTGCCCCGGCAACCCGGAATATCCCCATTATTTTCATCACCGCCATGGACAATCAGGCCCACAGAACAAAATGCGTTGAATGCGGCGGGGTGGATTATATCACCAAACCCTTTATGGCAGGTGAAGTAAAAAAGAAAATCCTCACACACCTTACACCGGGTTAATTCAAGCTCCCCATTGATAAATTCACCCATCACTCCATGAATTCAATCATTTTACCAAGAGAGACAGACAGCTAATGGAACAACACCCTCATGACGGCATTGCAAGCACAGGGGACTACCATGGAAAAATACTCAAGGGAAACCACAGCCAGGATCTGAAAACCTATATCTCAGACACAATTTCCAGGATGCAGGGCTTTGAACACACATTAATTCCTGTCATTCCCTACCTGTCTGCCTGGCAGGAACAGGAAAATGCCATGTGGTATGAATTTGCCGGACAAGGCTTTTGTGATCTCATGCAATGTTCCCCCGATGCGGTGGCAGAAATCTTCAGAAACAGTATTCTTGAACGACGGGTTTACAACTACAGACAAGTCCATAAAGGGCAGGTGAACACCCAGGTGAACACCCAGGTGAACACCCAGACACTTAAATCCTCAGAACTGTCCCATTCACGAAGGGGACTGCGCGAAGAAGGAGAAAAAAAAGGGTGTACGGAAGCCGTTTACAAGGTGCAGCTCCAGGATGGGTCTGTTGTATGGCTCAAGGATCAGGCCACGGTGAAGGCATTTGATGCAGATCAGATTCATATCTCTTCGGGATGCCTGACCCTGGTCACCAAGGAGATGGAAGCCGAAGAAGAACTCATCAGAACCCAGAACAAACTGAAAAAAAACGCCCGGGCATTGGAACGTGCCAAACAGATCCAGGAAAAAAACACACGAGACCTCTCCCATGCCATGGAAGCTGTGGAAGCCGCCAGAAAGGAGGCGGAAAAGGCCAACAGGGCCAAGAGCGAATTTCTGGCCGTCATCAGCCACGAAATCCGCAACCCCATGAACGGCATCCTTGGCACCTGTGATCTGATCATGGCCGACGAGCTTTCCCGGCAGCAGAACGAATACCTTGGCATCATCAAAAGTGCTGCCATCTCCCTTTTAGGTCTCATCAATGATATCCTTGATTTTTCAAAAATAGAGGCCGGAAAGCTGACCTTTGTGGAAACCCCTTTTAATATAAGGGAGGTGATTGAAGATGTGTCAGATCTTTTTCTGGAACTGGTGTCCAAAAAAA
>CAYSSE010000172.1:0-8417 GCA_964433355.1 uncultured Desulfocicer sp. | reverse complement strand
GACACAACGAATATAGGGTCGTAGACGCGGAGCCAAATGGCTGTATGCCGCCCCCGGGGAGGGGTAATGGAAGCGACCCGGAACTGTTAGACAGCCCAATTGGTCTGTTCCATTACCCCTCCCCGGGGGCTCTGCTGAGGCTACTTGGACACTTCATTTTCATATAAAAAAACTCAGATAAGAAATTACACCTCGCCTCTCTTATGGGAACCCTGCCTGACGCTGAGTACCGGTATGGGAGAATGCCGGAATATTTTTTCCGCCTGGGAACCAAAAAGCGTTCTGGCAATATTACCCTTGCCCTTGTTTCCCATGACAATGAGATCCATCTCTTGTTCCTTGGCTATGTTAAGAATCTCTTCAAAGGGAACGCCCATGCCCATGTGGATAATCATATTAGATTTCTGCTCAAAAAAATTCTCTTTAAGAATCTTTTTGATGGCTTTTCGTCTTTCTTCTGTGCTCTCTTTGACATATTCCTGGAGATCCAGTCGATCGGGATAATAGCTTGTGACCATCTTCACGGCATTGATATCCCGCTGGTTCAAAATGTTGAGAAGATGAATTTCAGCATTGCTATTACCAGCAATGGCAACGGCATACTCTATCGTGGGGATGGAGTATTCAGATAGATCTACACACACCATTATTTTATTAATTTTTTTCATGGAGCCCTCCAAATGTTTTTCTAATGTTTCGAGTCTGATCTGCCAGAAATAACAATTCTCCTGCGTCATTAAGCTGGGATACCACGCTGTCAAAATTTTCTTCCGGCATATCAAAGGCATGCATGCACACCTTTCTATACCCTTGTTCAACATCGTCGTAGGATGTCAAAATACTGAGCAAACGGCCGCCCCCCATGCGAACAATATCGGTGAGGGTTTTAATGGTGCCGGGGCTGTCACTTATTTTTACAATAAAAATTTGCCCTTGTCTGGCCGCCCCTGTAAACGAAACCAGGCACCTGAAAATATCGCTTTTAGTAATAATCCCGCATAGATGCCCCTGGCTGTCTTTCACAGGCATTCCGGATATATTTTCCATAAGCATTATTTGGGCAGCCTCTTCCACGGTGGAGTCTTCGGTGGTGGAAAAGACAGGCTTTGACATCACCTGTGTGATTTTCACCTTTCTTAAAAGTGAGGTCAGTTCATAAACGGCAAGGGAGGTGGCCTGGGAAGGTGTTGCCTTTTTGATATCGCCATCGGTGACAATCCCCACGATCCGCCCTTTTTCCATCACCGGAAGCATGGAAATCACCTTTTTATCAAACAAATCCGCAGCATCCATGAGAGATGTACCCACCTCCACGGTATTCACGGGTGAACTCATCCATTTTTTAACCAGCATGGTGCCCCTCCTTTTTTTTAATGGTGGCATAGCATTCATGCCTTTTAACAGCAATTATCATGCCGTTGGATTTCATGAGAGACCTGATTCTTAAAATATTACCCATGAATATAAATAATGAATGGTACAGTAGTGTTTAATGGTGTGCTGGCGCAAGGAGAGATGATTATACGGGCAGGGTGTCCACAGCTATCAAATAGGAAAGAGGATGTCGATTTTTTTTACACATTGCAAAAAGTTAAAACGCTGTACACTCGATAAGAATACCCTCAGCAACCCCCCGATGTCTCCCTTCCGATCAGGGGTGACATCGGGGGGGGTGGGGACGGCATTATTGTTCGATGATGCCCTTTCGATGCCAATGCCTGGCCAGGTAGAGAAAAGGGGTATCTCCTACGGCCACCACCCATTTGAGTAAATAAGTGGTCCAGAAAATTTGCCACAATACCCCCGACGGATACACTCCGACAAAGGCCACAAGCGTAAAAACCGTTGAATCCATGAGCTGACTGATCATGGTGCTGGCGTTGTTCCTCACCCACATCATGCGATCCTGGGGAAATCGTTTCCGCCAAAAATCATAGGCCCACACATCGTGGAGCATGGAAATAAGGTAGGCCATAAGGCTGGCCCCGGCAATTCTTGGCATAATAGAAAATATGGTGACAAGGCTGGATTGGGCGAAATCATCGCTGGCAGGCACGAATTGCAATGCCAGTGCCATGAGAATGGTCATGGACAACAGGGATAAAAAACCTGCTTTCACGGCCTTTGTCGCTTCTTTTTTGCCATAGATTTCGGACAAGATATCAGTGACAAGAAATGAAGATGCATACACAATATTTCCCAGGGTTGCAGCAAAACCAAACAGATCCACCAGTTTAACCACTTGGATATTGGCCACAATGCAGGCAATGGGAACCCAGATAAAAAGCCCGAGTTTACCGAATAGACGAAAGAAAAGAAGAATCATTCCAAAGTTGACCAGCAACATTACCAGCCATAAAGCTTCGTTCATACATACCTCCTGTTTTGTTAAGGCGGGAGCGTCGACCGCCAGGCCGGGGTAATATATAGATAGCTCTATAAAACATCAACTCTTTTTAAAAATTCGCAACAATTCTAATTTTGATTCAAGATCCTAACTCCGGGGACACCACGAATTCCAATGAGAATTCCATGTTGTAACCAGAGTTTATTCAGAACTATGAACCGGTCTTAAATAACTTGCCCATTTTAGGAAACGCTACCTTGAAGGGTGGTGCATCCCCAATTTTTAAATGGCTCTGTTATTTCAGACTCATTCCTTGACAAAATTAATGGTGTCAGCAAAATTTATTTATGATATGTGGTCAACAGGTTTTGTGCCTGAATCAGGATAAAGAGCCCCAAAAACCGGAAAGAAGGAGATTAAGTATGGCACCATCCCTGGCGCTTGAAATATTTTCAGACTATGTCTGACCTTGGTGTTACTTCATTACCGTGAGTATTGAGCGACTAAAAAAAGAGTACGAGATCCAAGTCAAATGGCGGGCGTTTCCCCTTCATCCAGACACCCCGGAACAGGGCCGTACCCTGGAAGCGCTGTTTCAGAAAAAAGGATTAGAGGTTGATGTGGATAAAATGATGGCTTCCCTGACACGCACCGCCACAAAATTCGGGCTTGAGCTGGGTGACAGAAAGATGACCTATAACAGTCGTCTTGCCCAGGAGATAGGTCTGTGGGCAGAGACAAAAAAAAGAGGCCATCAGTTCCACATGGAGACCTTCAAGGCCTATTTTGCACAAGGGCTTAACATTGCTGATAAAGAGGTGTTGTCAGTCCTGATAAAGCGTTCCGGCCTGGATCCGGAAGAGGGAATGAAAATCATTGAAACCAGAGCATTTTCTGATGCTGTGGATTCGGACTGGGCTCTCTCAAAGGCAAAGAACGTTACAGCTGTCCCAACGTTTTTCATGGGGACGGACAGGCTAGTGGGTGCACAACCCTATGAGGCTCTTAAAAAATTGGTTAATGGTACGATGAATCCCATTGTATGAACACCTCTCAGAGCTTGTCCAAATTTTAACCCCAAAGGTGACATTCTTGAAAATATTAACAAGCAGGCTTTATTTTATTGTTTTCATCCTCTTTGTTTTGAGTCTTAACTCCTGCGGAAAGTCCAACAAAGAATTTGAAAGTTTTTCAGAGGTTAAGCAACTATTGCTTGAAAAGGTTTATTACGACAACAGGAAAACCTTTTACTGCAAATGCAGTTTCTCAAAAAAGAAAAAAGTACGATGTAAAACTGGAAAGGGAAAAAGGGCAAAGCTTGTTGAATGGGAACATGTTGTTCCGGCGTCAAGGTTTGGCAATACATTCAAACAATGGGAAAGCAAAAAAAGCTGGGAGTGTGTTCTCCCTGACTTTATTCAAACAATAACCGGATTAAAATGCCGAAAAACCAGTGGCAGACAAAATTTAAGAAATAAGTCAAAAGAGTACAGGCTGATGGAATCTGATATGTATAACCTGGTGCCTGCTGTGGGGCTTATTAATCAAAAAAGATCCAATCTGAATTACGGATTAATCCCGGGAGAAAAAAGATCTTTTGGCTCGTGTGACTTTGAAGTATCTGGCAAGATTGTCGAGCCTGCACCCGACATTCGTGGAGATATCGCCAGGACATATTTTTATATGGAAAGAGCCTATCTGGACAGGATTAAGCTTGAATCCAAAGAGGTAAAAATGTTCAAAGAATGGGACAAATCCGACCCGGTTGATAAATGGGAGTGTGAAAGATGCAGGCGGATTGAGAGATTGCAGGGAAATGAGAATTCAATTGTAAAAGACGCTTGTAAGAGATATTAGCGTTGATTCTCAGGCTTGTTGTTATGTATTTGACCGGACGGCTCACCATCAACAGAGATGGGCGCATTCCCATTTTTCCGGCTCATCGTATAACCCATTAATTTCATTAAGTCAGCATCCTTGAGCATAATCCTTGCATTGGCCGGATTGGTCGGCATCAGCCATTTTCCTGATTTTGATTTGACATAAACTTGCATAAAAAAATCTTTCGGTTATTATCACCCTCCAAAGAGGGGTAAGGTTCGCCTCGCCAATGTTCAGCAGGCTTCGCAATGTGGTTGACCGCTCCTACCTCACAGAGCTTTTACAGAGCCACGATAGAGCTTTGGACTGGCGATTACATCCAAAGGTATCTACATCCCGCCGAACGTAGTCAGTTAAGACTTAGCATGCTATGAGAATGTTACCGAAACATCAGTGGATTGTTCCAACAAGTGTAAAGTGAAAATCAAGGATGCGTAAGTTCTTAATAAGTTCGGGCATTCAGGACATTCTTTTGAAGACCACCCGGTGTTTAAAGGGTTATCAGGTTTATGGTGACTTGATGCACCAGTGTTGGATCTGTGTTTGATTTATCAAGATATTTTATTTTGTATTGATGGGGTTCTGGCTTAATGAAATCAATGGGTTATATGATGGGGCCGGGAAAATGGGAATGCGCCCAGAATAAGTGCAAACATCAAAAATTTTATAATGATGAGGTGATGCATGTTTAAGACTGAGTTGCTTGAAATTATTGCCAACGGGGAAAGCTCCGGTATTGAATTTAAGCGTGATGATATCCGCCCTGAGCAATTGGCCAAAGAGGTGGTTGCACTGGTTAATTTTCAGGGCGGCAGGATTATTCTTGGTGTAGAAGATGATGGAAGCATCTCTGGTCTTCAGCGTGACGACACCGAAGAATGGATCATGAATGTGATGTCAGAAAAAGTCCATCCCCTTGTCCTGCCATTCTATGAACAGGTTAAAATGAATAATGGCATGATTGTTGCCATCTTGACCTTTCCCCAGGGCAATGCCAAGCCTTATGTTTTAAGGCATAAAGGTGAAGAAAAAGTGTTTATACGGGTGGGAAGCACTTCCCGCATGGCCACCCGGGAACAGCAGATGTGTTTGTATGAAATAGGTGGCATGCTTCATACTGAAATGTTGCCTGTTTCCAGAACCTCTTCCAATGATCTTGACAGGGTTCGCCTGGAAAATTATTTAAGGGATATTATTAATGACCCGGAGATTCCGGATACAGAGGATAAATGGGAACATCGGTTGGCAAATATTGGGCTTTTAACTCACCCCGGGGGGATGTGTACCATTGCTGGCATGGTGCTTTTCGGCAAGCGACCCAGGCAACATTTAAAACAAAGCGGGCTCAGGGTTTTTGCGTTCAACAGTACGCAAAAAGAATATAAAGCCGAGCTGGACACCATATTAGATGCCCCTTTTGTGGGGAGGTGGGATTTTTCTCATGGCAGCAAACAGCTTATCGATGAAGGATTGATTGAGCGCTTTCTTCAAAAAATAGAATTCTTCATTTCCCAGGAATCAGATAAAATAAATACAACCTTTCGGCGTGAAAAACAATGTTCCTATCCCGCCGAAGCCATTAGAGAGGTTTTGGTTAATGCCATGGTTCACCGGGATTGGACAAGATTTGTTGATATTGAAATCGGAATTTATTCAGATCGATTTGAAGTAATAAGTCCGGGTAGTTTTCAGAATTCAATGACCATTGAAAAAATGATTGCTGGCCAGAGATATACCCGGAATACAATTATTATGGAGATCATGAGAGATTACGGTTATGTGGATTTCAGGGGAATGGGAATAAGAACCAAAGTAATCCCGAAAATGTGGGAATTTAACGGCACTGAACCTGTTTTTGAAGCAACTGAAGATTATATAAAAGTCACCCTATTAAAAAAGAAAGGAGAAGCAGCTTAAGAAATCGGGGGACAGAACAGAAATCGGACAGAAATCGGGGGACACCTTACATATCTTTTTTTTAGGCCCGGTTTCTTAAAAAAAATTGAATTTTTGCCCTAACTCATATATGGATATAAAAAAAGAACGTAGTGCAGCGTCAAAGCTTAATTTTAGGATTGCTGATTTCCAAAGATGCCGTGGTGTGCAATACTCTTCGGACTTTATCATCCCAAATCTTAGCCTTGACCATGCAGTAGTCTATCATCAACTTTCATCCAGGATTAGCAAATGATTAAAATAAATGTGTCTTACCCCAACTTAGATGAGAAGAGAAACAGTTCAATCATGGATATTACAAGGACAAGCATATACCGTTCATTAAAAAAAACTGGACAAAAGTCTGATCAGCGACCCCATTGAATAATCGAGGTAATTTGATGAATACATCTTTAACTTAATATGGTAACATTTATTCTTTATTCCGCAGTGGTTCTCATCTGGGGATCAACCTGGATAGCGGTTCGATATCAAGTTGGACTGGTGCCGCCGGAAGCCTCAGTTGTATATCGGATAGGTCTGGCCGCCATATTTATGTTCGGCTGGACGATTTTTAGAAAACTTCCCCTGAAATTTTCAATTCGCGATCATTTTATGATGGCATTGCAGGGGGGCTTGATTTTTTCCACCAATTTTTTTTTCTTCTATCATGCTGCCTACTATTTAAGCACGGGCGTGATTGCGGTAATTTTCTCCACCGCCTCCACCATGACCATAATTTTAATTTCCATTCCGGCAAAACGCTGGCCAGCCCCGAGGGTCATCCTTGGTGGCATGGCGGGAACCCTTGGAATTATCATGATTTTTCGAATGGAGTTAATTGAACTGTCAACGAAATCCGGTGCCCTAACCGGCTTAATACTCAGTATCTGCGGAACACTTTGCTTTTCTCTGGGGGGTATTGTTTCCGCAAGGAATCGCCGTGCGGGTCTCTCTGTGTGCGGCAATACTTCCTGGGGCATGTTTTATGGCGCATTATTGCTGACCCTCTTTCTATTTACCACCGGCCACAGTTTTTCCTTCGACCTTAGAATGCCCTATATCGTTTCCCTCCTCTACCTGGTCATTGTGGGATCGGTCATTGCCTTTGCCGCGTATTTCGCTCTTTTGGGTAGAATCAAAACTGAGCAGGCAGCATATGCCACCGTGCTATTCCCCATTATCGCCCTTACCCTGTCAACTTTTTTTGAAAATTACACCTGGTCGGTTTCGGCTTTTATCGGCGTAGTCTTCATACTGGCGGGAAACCTGCTGGTCATGAGGACGTCCAGCCAGAGATCCGCATAGGCAGTCCAGCCTCCCGGTGGTGGACTTGCAGCCCTGGAACTGACAAATGATTTCAGACCCCGATTATTTTTTAAAAATAAGCGAATAGAGGGTATTTACTCTTGATATTCTCTATATATTCCCATATCGTAATTTATTATACTCGATGATCAAGTGGAAAAGGGGGTAACTCCAAAAACATATCATCGATATTGCATATATTAAAATGATTTTACCCCCAAGAGGAAAGAGACAGAGATGAACGAATTGAATCAGGTTTTAACAGAAATGAATTTTGAATTTTTGAGTTCTGGTAAGCATGGTAAGTACCCAAGCATATATTCTTCAAAATAAAAGCCATAAATATCAATGGTATATGTCTGTGGAATACCGAAAAACATATATGTGGGTACTTATGAGCATTGAAGGCATGCGCAAGGTACTGAGCAACGATCACTTTATTTTTTTTGGACGTTCGTTCACACAAAGAGGTGGGGTATATATCCTTTCCCTTTGCCATGCACATCCCTTTAGATGAGCTTCCCCAACGCCTGGAAGAGATACCAGGGAATAAGGCTATCATCGCCTTTTGTTCGTCTGTGTTCCGGGGGCCCTTTGCTGGTGGGGTTCTGGCCGGGTTTGTTTCCGGTCTTCTGGGGGTGGGCGGAGGCGGTATTATCTCTCCCCTGATGATCCTTCAGGGATTTAACCCCAAAAAAGTGGCCACAGTGACGGCCTTTTCGGTTCCCTTTTCTTCTTTATCTGCCTTTATCACCTATGCTGCCATGGGGTCAATTTCAATAAAAATTCTGATATTTGCAGGATTGGCCGCCTGGGCAGGGGGGTATCTTGGCACAAAGGTGATGCAAAAAAAATGCAGCCCCACACCGTAAAAAAAATATTGGGAGGGGCCTTGCTTCTCCTGGGCTTCAAGCTTCTTTGGTCATTCCTTTGAACATCACCCTGG
>CAYSSE010000171.1:0-8438 GCA_964433355.1 uncultured Desulfocicer sp. | reverse complement strand
TGGTTCTTGCAAGTTCCCCTTGCAAAGCGCGTCTGTAATTTAATTCCTGGACAAAGTTTGTGGTTCGAAAATCAGGGTTGTCAAAAATCTCAAATCCAACGGTTCCCCCTCCTGGAAGCCCTTCACCGGCCAGTGCCAGACGTAACTCATGCACCTTGTCTCCGGGGACCATTATCATGGTTCCACCCGCCTCAATGCGGTAAGGAATGTTCTGTTCCTTTAATCTGGCAACAATGGTGCCACCGTCCTGGGGAGAAACATTGTTGTAAAGAAGTTGATAATCTTCCTGATTGGCCAAAAAAAACATCACACCAAAACCTGCGACGATCAACAAAACCACCAGAGCAATGCTTATTTTTTTGGAAAGCGGCAAAGAACCGACAAAATTCATGAAGTGCGCAAAAGAGTTGTTCATTATGCGGATTTCCTTTTTTAAAAGAAATTATATTCAGACACAAGGAGGTGACAGGACCCAATTAAATTTAAAAGAATTCTTAAAACTGCATTCGACTGACTTCCTTGTAGGCATCAATGGCCTTATTTCTCATGGCAAGAAGCAACTGCATGGAAATATCAAATTTTTGAACCTCGATCATGGTGGATGGAACATCGGCGTTTCCCTGAACCATATCCACAATAGCATTGTCAGCATTTTGTCCCATGCCGTCAACATTGGCAATGGCACCTTTTATAATTTGATCAAAGGAGCCTGTCTCTTTTTGAGTTTTTTGAGCCATGGACTTAAGGGGAGCTTGATATACACCGCCAATATTTAAACTATTCATGGCTTATCTCCCTATTTCAAGGGCTTTAAGCGTCATTTCTCTGACACTTTTAACCGCCGCAACATTGGCTTCAAAAGCCCTCTTTGCCATGAGCATATTTACGTTTTCCACAAAAAGATCCACATTGGGTTTTAAAACATAGCCGTCTTCATTGGCATCGGGGTGGTATGGAGCAAATTCCTGCTTAAATGCTGTGGGATCCTCCACAATACTGTCAATTTTCACACCGTTAAGGGCATTGTCCAGGGTATCGGAAAAGTCCAGATTGGTTTCCCCGGGACTCATCACCACCATTTTTCGACGATAAGGCCCCCCCTCTTCTGTTCGGGTTGTTTCAATATTGGCAAGGTTCTGGCTAATGACATCCAAGCGTTGTCGCTGGGCTGAAAGTCCGGAAAAACTAATATCAAAGGATTTTAAAAAATTCATTTTTAGCGCCCTCCCTCTTTGATCACAGTTTTTATGATGTTTATCTTTCTCAACATGGCTTCAACTGCGGTGCGATAAACCAGTTTATTTTCTGTGAGTTTTTTCATTTCATTGTCCATATTCACCCAGTTTAACCCATCAAAATTCCCCTCTTCTTCAAAAGAATCCGCAATGGCTTCCCCCCCGGTGGAACCAAGACCCAAGTGATCCTCATGGGTTCTTGAGAGTGTGATACCACCTGTTTCCACATCAATGGCATTTTTAAGGGCAGACTTGAAGTCAATTTCCTGGGCCTTGAATCCCGGGGTATCCAGATTACTTATATTGTTGGCAATTAATCCATGTCTCTGTTGGGAAATTCCCACGGCTTTTTCAAGCACCTGGAAGGAATGGTCAAATATCAATTGATTTTGCATTGTTTGCTTTTCTCCCCATGCATCTTTGCGTGTCAACCCAATCGTCATCCTGCACTGATACATGTACAATGCAAATTGCATTCCAAGCTTTATTATTTTTCCATTTTTTCTTTATATTCATTGATTTTTTTAGAAGGGTTCGGACGACACTCAGGATCTTTGCGGTATGGATTCGGCATCCTTCAAAAGTAGTTTACACTTTCTTAGATTATTCCCCATTGTAAGTACCCGAGTATATATTCCTCAAAATAAAATCTATAAATATCAAAGGTATATCTCTGTGGAATACCGAAAAACATATGCATGGGTACTTAAGGGCTTTTCCCAAAAGACTGTGAATTACTTTTGGGGTCATATGAAGGATGCCATAGATTCTATTATCATTTGCTGTTTTTTACCTGCGTCTTTATTTTATTTCATCGGAAAATCCAGCAGCAGCAATATTTTCTCTGGCCAGGTTACTCCAAAAAGGAGTATTCATATCTGCGACTTCTTGATACAAAATAAAGCTTTCTTCCCTGCGATCCAGTAACTGAAAACACTGTGCGATCTTATATTTAAGGGAAGCCTTTCCCACCTGGGACTGTTCCATCTCGACAACCCGGGTAAAAACAGCGGCAGCTTTATCTGGGGCACCCAATTTAAAAAAAAGATCTCCGATTTCATCTCCCAGATATCCAGAAAGTCCCACACAACTCCCATGGTTTTTTTCAGCATCTATGACAGCTCCCATGGCTTTTTTCCGGGCCTTTGTTTTAATGGCGGTCTTTGCCAGAAGAATCAAAATCTTTGTTTTTTCACAACGGGACAGATCATGTGTCAATGCGGCATCCA
This sequence comes from uncultured Desulfocicer sp., assembly GCA_964433355.1. Lineage (GTDB taxonomy): Bacteria > Desulfobacterota > Desulfobacteria > Desulfobacterales > Desulfobacteraceae > Desulfocicer. Next base: position 5,974 of record CAYSSE010000171.1, on the reverse strand, counting down.
ACATATCCATGGCCTGGGTGTATTGTTTTTTCTTTAAAAAGCAATTTGCCATTAAAAAAGAGGTATCGCCTACATATTTGCCCTTGGGAAATTTTTTTAAAAGCAGTGCCAGCCTGACCTGGGCCTTTTCCATCTTCTGACTCTGAAATGCCTGTCTGCCTATATAATAAAGAAGATCTTCCGGTTTCTCCTTATCGGAAAGCAAAGAATCCATTTGTTGAAATAACTCCATGGCTTTTTCTTCAAAACCAAGCCCAAGGTAGGCACGGGCCACCACAAGGAAAATAGGTTCTGCAAAAAACAATTCGTGAAACAGGGTTTTCTCACGTTCATAAATGGCAATGGCCCGGTCGGGATCATTCTTGTCCATGGCATCGGTGATCATTGACTCCAAGGTTTTGTGAAGGGCAAAGTTACCGTTTTCCCGCAATGCCCCTTGGGGATTCTTGGTAAATAGTTTTTTTAATACTCCAAGACTCTCATCATAATTTTTTTCTTTATGATGCAATACCCCAAGTTTGAGCATGGCAAGCATGGCAAGAGGATCATTTTCATCCGTTTCCATGAAAAACCCATACACCTTTTCATAAATTTGACGGGATGACAGGGGAATCAATGATGCCACTTCTGAATTTGCCTCCTGCTGTTCTGCCAGCCTTATCCAGCTAATATTTGCCCCTTGGCTTCCCGGATATCGTTTACATACAAATAAATAAATACGAACCGCATCTCGAATACGCCCCTCTCTAAGATAGGTTTCACCGATGCGTGCCAATGTCACAGGACTGTCTTCACTGTCAGGGGAGGTGTTGTAGTACAAAAATAATTGTTTTCTGGCTTGGGTGTTCTGTCCCAGCTGATAATGATTATTTCCCAGATAAAGAGGCATCTCTGGAATTTTATAAATATTTTCAGCATTCATGGCCATAAGTCTGAGAAGCAAATCAAGGGATTTATTAAACGCTCTTTGATCGTACAAAATTTTGGCCAGCGCCATCATTGCCTCGCCTTTTATAGGGAGGGGCTTGCTGGTATCGATAATGGACTGTAGAAATTCCACCGCTTGTCTGTCTTTTTTTTTCAAACGAAAAATTTTGGCAATTTGCAATTTTGCCCGCAAGGCCGTTGAGGACGCTGGTGGACTACTGTTCATGGCAATCGTATAATAGCCTTGGGCTTCCGCATAATTTTTCATTTGATGGTACAAACGGCCTATCCTCAACATGGTCTCACCGGTGAAAGGAGAGTTGGGAAAACGGCTGACAGCATCTCTATAACGATCGGTCAATTCTGTAAAATGTGTCTGCAACGAGTCTGCATAAATTTTTTCATAGATCCTGGGCAACAAAAACCAGGCCTTTTCAGCATGGGGGCTACCTGGGTATTTTTTTACCAGGCTTTGCAATTGTGCTATGGCAGCAGGCCAGTCACCCGCCTTATAATAAGAAATTCCCTTGGAAAAAACGGGGGCAGCCGGATCAGTATCATCTAATTTTATTTGAAAAATGAGGGAATCATCCTGCTCTCCATCAAGGTCTTGTCCAGGGGGAGATGTGGTATTGTTTAAGTCAAGTATGGAACTATCAGAGGATGCCACAAGTGGGTTGTTTTTCACATTGTTGGTCAATGTGCTTTCACCCGGATCTATCTTATTGTTTTTTTCTGATCCCAGTTGAATATTTTTTCCGGTGGCCCGAACAATGAGTGTGAACCCATCTGGCTCGTAAACAATTTGACTGACAGGAACCAAGCCGTCCTTAATGCTTAAAACAAGCCTGACTTTTTTTGTGTGATGGCCCACCCGCAATTCCATCGCAGGGCCCGTGTTTATAGATAGATCAATGGTCTTAAAACTGGGTAGTTCTCTAAACATATCCAGCAATAGCCTGGTGGGAGAATCAAGGGAAATGACTTTTAATTTATTTTCACGTTTAAATCCCGTCACCTTGATTTGGACATCTGTTTCCATATTTGCCGGCGATACAGATATCTTTATGGGTGTAGTATTAGCACTGCTAAAGAGTGTAATCGTCTTCCCAGAAACCTCTGGGGCAATGGGTAAGGCTTCAGCACGGCCCAATAAAAGGAAAAATACCGACAGAAACATTGGCAAAAGGACTATTATAATTTTATTCGTCATTTTTAAGAATAGCAAAGTACCGTCAGTGTTTTTTTGACACGTCAAAGGCAGGTCATAAATACGCATTCCCGTTTTCCCGGTCGGAATTTTAAATTGTTGATTTATAAAGATATAATTTTTGGGCATCCTTCATATAGCCCCAAAAGTACTTTACAGTCTTTTGGGAGAAAGCTCCTAAAAATGGGTAATGATCAAAAAAAGTGTAAAGTACTTTTGAAGGATGCCAATTTTTGAGTCAATTTATTACCGACTTAATAAAATTAATCACTTATAGAGGATACCTGGAAAATGGGAATGTGCCCGGTCATAATTGGGCGTCAATCTTTTTGTTTTTCTTTATTTTTTCTACCAAGGTGGTACGTTTGATATTGAGAATTCTGGCAGCTTTTGCCTTAACCCCATCACTTTTTTCCAAGGCGCTTACGATGAGCTTATTTTCGTAATTTTTCACAGCATCGGAAAGGGTCATCCCCTCATGAATAGGATAGGGTTCTTCAGAGATTGGGGGAAGGGAGTGTTCTTTTTGAAAAGACTCTGGAAGATCTTCCGGCGTTACCATGGCATGTTCAGAAAGAATGATCATTCGTTTAATTAAATTTTCAAGCTCTCTGACATTGCCTGGCCAATCATGTTGCAAAAGTGCATCCATGGCCCCGGGGGCAAACCCCTGGATCTTTCTTTTTTCACCCTGTTGGAATTTGTTAAGAAAAAAATCAATTAAAAGAGGAATGTCTGATTTTCGATGAATCAAGGAGGGAACGTGTATGGGAATCACATTTAAACGATAAAATAGATCTTCACGAAAAGAGCCATCTTCAACAGCTATGGCCAACTCTTTATTAGTGGCGGCAATCACTCTGGCATTCACCGGGATACTCCGGGTTCCCCCCACCCGCTCAATGATCTTTTCTTGAAGTACCCGCAGAAGTTTTACCTGCAATGCCGGACTCATCTCGGCCACTTCATCCAGAAAAATAGTACCTTCGTCAGCCATCTCAAATCGGCCAATTCGTTTTTTATGCGCCCCTGTGAAAGCCCCTTTTTCATGGCCAAAAATTTCACTTTCCAGCAAAGCTTCGGGAATGGCACCACAATTTACGGCAATAAAGGATTTCTCTCTCCGGTTGCTGAGTCTATGAATGGTTCTTACGATGAGCTCTTTTCCTGTTCCAGAGGCACCGGTAACCAGAATCGTGCTGTCTGTGTCAGCTACTTTTTCAATAAAGGTGTGAATTTTTTTTATGACCGGGCTGGTACCGATGAAATTTGCATAGGTGGCTTTCAAATCATGGGATGGGGAGGCTTCAATATCTTGTTTTTTAAGCCATTTAACTTTAAGGGCATTTTCCACATACTCCATTAATGCCCCAGGCCCAATGGGTTTAGTGACATAATCAAAGGCCCCTTTCTTTACGGCCATGACCGCATTGGAGATACTCCCATATCCGGTAAGGATGATACACATGGTTTCAGGTATAGTGTTCACCACATGATCCAGAATTTCCATACCGGTGACCCCGGGCATGTTTAAATCCGTAATAACCAGATCAAAGGCATCCGGAGTTAACATATTCAGGGCATTCTGACTGTCGGATATTGTTGTCACCTGGTAATGTTTGTTTCGAATCAAGATATCACGCATCAACATCAGAAGATCTTCATCGTCATCCAAAACCAGTATTTTTGCAATGGGTTGCATCAAAATAACTCCAGAATCACAGATTCTTTTATATAAAACTCCGACTAACAGATTGGATAATGAGAGTTTCGGGATTGGTCATAACATCGGCCAGTCATCATATTGACGCTTATTTCATTGGAGTCTGAAGATTTTAATCAGACTCCATACTTTTTTCAGGCTCCATCTCTTTAACAACTATTTGTACTTAGGCATGAGTCCGAAATAACACACCCATTTAAAAATTGAGGAACACTATCCTTCAACGGTAGCGTGTTCTGAAATGGGCAAGTTATTTAAGACTGGTTCCTTAACAACTATTTGAACTTAGCGCCCTATCGGGCGGACTTTTTACAACTCCTTGATTTGACAGGTTATAAAATGGAAATTCCTATACAATGTACTTAAAGTAAAACTTAAGATAGGGTGGTAAATATTCGGATTACTCATCCCTCCAGAGAGAGTAATATTGCCCCCTGAAAAATTGGATTTATATCATAAGGTTTTCACATTATCACCCTGGTATATCAGCTACCAAACACCTTTTCTAATTTTTGGGTTATGGTTTCAGTGGTGAAGGGTTTTACAACGTAATTGTTCACCCCTGCCTGAACTGCCTGAATGATATTTTCCTTTTGCGCTTCTGCTGTGACCATCACAAAGGGAATCTCTTTGAGCTCATCATCTCCCCGAACAGCATTTAAAAGATCCAGGCCCGTCATTATAGGCATGTTCCAATCACACATGATGAGATCAATTTTTTGATTTTTAAGTAGCTTCAGGGCGCTTTTGCCATCACCAGCCTCATAAAGATTGTTGAAACCAATCTGGGTGAGAATATTTTTCAGAATTCTCCTCATGGTTGCAAAATCATCAACAATCAACACTTCCATATTTAAGTCCATATCATCTCACCTGTTTCCTCTATTTCTTTATAACTGCCACGGGCAGACCTTATACCAGCCCCAATTTTATTAATTATAGTATAATTCTTACCCAATGATGTCAAGGTTGCTGCCTAAAGAAAAGCCCAGCTAAGCGACCTTGATTTCCCTGTTTTACAAACTTTTGAAATTTTGGCATCCTTCAAAAGTCCTTTACGCTTTTTTAAATCATTCCCCATTTGTAGAGGCTGTTCCCAAAAGACTGTAAAGTAATTTTGGAGTCATATGAAGGATGTCGAAATTTTTATTTTTCTTCCAGATCCTCCGGGAAAAGGCTCTGGGTTATTTTAGCCCCGATGATGGGATCCACAAAGGAGAGAATCTTTCCCACCGAATCCCCCTTCATCCTTGAAAAAAGCTCGGTCACCAGATTAATATCCAATTCTTTTATCAATTCCGCAACTTTCTGGGGTTTCATGGTGGAATAAATTTTAATCAGATGTTTAACCTGGTTTTCCTGGGTTATATTTTTCCTGTCCAATTCTCCTCGAATTTCATCTCGTAATCGAGTCAATGCCTCAATTTTTTTATTGATTTCTTCCTGGAGAGCCAAAAGTTGTTCTTCTCGTCGGATAAGAAATTTTTCCTTCTCCTTAATAATGTTTTCTTTTTCTTCCCATTGTTTTTGAGAATCCTGGGAGAGATTTCCTGTCTTAGGAACATCAAGAAGGCTATTTTCACCATCAGACGTCACCCCATCGCTGGGAGAGGATGCCTCTTTTCCGGCATCTTCTGGTTCCAGTGCCATGGCAACGGAAGCCGTTAAAATAGGAAATGAGTGATTATGAAAAAAGTAGGTTGAGATTAACAAAGCCTTTAAAATTATCACACTGATTAAAAAGAACTGAACATAAAATTTCAATGTAGACCTCCTCTTTTGATCAGAATCATTTCATCCAGGCTTTTTTGCTCCTCTATTTCCACCCACTTTTCATGTTTTTCTTTATAAAGTGTTTTCAACGTGCCAAGGGCCTCTTTTCTCATATATTCTTTTTTGAGAAAGGCTCTTTTTTCTTCCACAATCCTGTTGTGATTTTTAAGCTCATTTCGTGCCAACGCCAGCTTATCATCCAATCGCCGGGCGTAATTCTGGCATTCCATATACCAGGAAGCAGCCATCCCCTCCATGGCATCAATCCTTAACTGGACAAGAATTTCCTATGGTTCCAATAGCCCGTTGGATTTATATTTTACTAATAATAACAAATATTT
>CAYSSE010000170.1:1835-8470 GCA_964433355.1 uncultured Desulfocicer sp. | reverse complement strand
CGTTGTGGACAGGCCGAGGCCAGAAGACGGTCTGCCCGTGACAGTTATTGAAAACTAACAAGTTTTTCCCATAACAATTCAGCATAATAAGGAATCCGATGAAAAATTTAAGTTTAGGTTTAAAAATTGCTTCAGGTTTTGCTCTCCTCATAATCATTGCCATGGCACTGGGTTCCATGGCTATGTGGAACATGGGTAAAGTGGGAGATCAAACCACCATGCTGGCCAGTGAATATGTGCCGGAGGTGGATGTGGCCATGGAACTCAAAGGGGCTGCCAATCGCGTGATGTATGAAATGAGAGGGTATGGGTTCACAGAAAATGAAACATACTACAAAAAAGGTCAGGAAAAAATTAAAGAGATGCAGGCGGCTCTGGAAAAAGGTCGTGCCCTCCAGGCCGCATCACCCAATTTAAAAGAGCTGGGAACTCAGCTTAAGGATGCCGCCCAAGCCCTTGACACCTATAAAGACCTGGTTCAACAAACCGTTGATTTCAATGCAAAAATAAGCGCCAACAGAGATACACTGTACACATCTTCGGATCAATACATGAAAAGCAGCAACACCTTTCTGGCCAGTCAAAATGAGAAGTTGACAAATGAAGTCAACTCGGGAAGGGAAGAAAACAGCAAAAATATTCTTGAAATACTGACCCAAATAACCATGATCAACACTATTATTGATTTTGGAAATGAGGCCAGAGTCGGGGCTTTTAAAGCCCAGGCCCTTCGCAGCCCTGAAGTTATGAAACAGGCCATGGAACACTTTTCAACAATCAATGAAAAAATTGAGGCACTGAAAAAAATCACCCGTCTCTCCGAGGATCTCAAGCGCATTGATGAGGTAAAAACGGCTGGTGCTGCTTACAAACAGGCCATGGGTGACTTTTTGGGCAACTGGATTGCCCGGGAAAAAGTAGCCGTACAAAGAACCATGGCAGGAGAGACTGTCACCGATGCCTGCAATGTCACAGCCCAGTCAGGCATGGAATCCACCCATAAAGTTGCCGAAGAGAGCATGAACGCCCTTGCCCTTGCCTCCACCATCATGATGATCGGACTGATCATTGCCCTTGTGGTGGGTATCCTTGTGGCATTTTTAACGACCCGCAGCATAACCAAACCAATCAATCGCATCATTGCAGGTCTAAATGAAGGATCTGACCAAGTTGCCTCGGCATCGGGTCAGGTCTCCTCTGCCAGCCAATCCCTGGCAGAAGGGTCATCTGAACAGGCAGCCTCCATTGAAGAGACCTCTTCGTCCATGGAAGAGATGTCCTCCATGACCAAAAGCAATGCAGAAAACGCCGGGATTGCCAATGGCCTCATGGAAGAAGCAGGCAATGTGGTGAAGACAGCGAACACCTCCATGCGCGATTTAACCCAATCCATGAAAGAGATCTCAAAGGCCAGTGAAGACACCTCCAAAATTATTAAAACCATTGATGAAATTGCATTTCAGACCAATCTCCTGGCCCTGAATGCCGCTGTGGAAGCTGCCCGGGCCGGTGAAGCCGGTGCCGGTTTTGCCGTGGTGGCAGATGAAGTAAGAAATCTGGCCATGCGAGCTGCTGAAGCAGCCAAAAACACCTCGGAACTCATCGAAGGGACTGTTAAAAAAGTCAACGATGGTTCTGCTCTGGTATCCACCACCAATGAAGCCTTTATCAATGTAGCAAACAGCACTGGTAAAGTCGCCAATCTGGTATCTGAAATCAGTCAAGCTTCCCAGGAACAGTCCAATGGGATCAGCCAGGTCAACATTGCCATTACCGAGATGGATAAGGTGGTTCAGCAAAATGCAGCCAACGCCGAAGAATCTGCGTCTGCATCCGAAGAGATGAGCGCCCAGGCAGAACAACTCAAAGATTATGTACAAGAGTTGATGATGATTGTTACGGGCAAGCGCAACCAGAGTACAGGGTTTAATCATCCTTCAGCCCGCCCAAAACAGATGAAAAGCATCAGCAGAACTCCCCGAACCATGCAACGCCCAAAAGGAAGAATGTTGAGCCATAGCTCAAATGAAGTCAAGCCCCATGAGGTGATCCCTTTTGACGAGGATGATGATTTTACCGATTTTTAACATCGGGATTTAAAAACGGGGTCAGGCTTGTGTTATGTCATTATTTTTGGAAATCCTTTTTTGGCATGAATTGGGATTAATAAACTTTATAAGCCGGGCCTGACCCATTTTTCTCAAATTATTGTTTGATTTTATGCCTCCACCGGGATATTGTTTTTTAAACTGACGTTATCTACCGTGGAGGGTACTTTGCTCATGAACACGTCGTTACAACAAATTTTGCCCTTATTAAATGAAAACCGTGGCATGGACTTTTTCGGTTACCGCCCAGCCATGATCCAGCGTCGCATTGATCAACGCCTGCCCCTCACCAATTGCAAAGACATCGACGACTATTTTTCTTATTTAAAAAAAACCCCCCTTGAGCTGGACATTCTCATTGATTCATTGACCATCAATGTCAGCGAATTTTTCAGAGATCCACTCATGTTTGAGTACCTTGCCGCACATATCCTGCCCGCCCTGTTTAAACAAAAAAAAAAGCATCAAACGCCCTTTTTACGAATCTGGTCTTCCGGTTGCGCCATGGGAGAGGAACCCTATTCCATTGCCATGCTCCTCAATGACGGTTCTGTTTTTGAAAAACAAACCGCCCATCTCAATATGGATGTCACCATATTTGCCACAGACATTGACAAAAAAATCATAAAAAAAGCAAGAAAGGCAGTCTACTCATTTGAAAGCATAAAAAATGTTAAATATGGTCTGGTGGAAAAAAATTTCCTGCACCAGGGGAATGATTTTCATCTACTGCCCTTTCTAAAAGAACAGATATCCTTTTCTGTTTATGATATCCTTGACCCAAACAGTTACGCGCCCCCGGAAAGCATTTTCGGGAATTTTGACATGGTATTCTGCCGGAACATGCTCATCTATTTTAATACCCCGTATCAAGAAACTATTTTTGAAAAACTATATCGATCATTGAGTTTAAACGGGTATCTTATATTGGGAGAGGCCGAAGTGCCACCAATGAAATACCAAAATCATTTCAGAAAGGTAAATGAATGTTGCCACATTTATCAAAAAAATCAATAAAACTGTTTACCTTTAAAAGCATAAAAAACAGACTGGCCTTCTGGTTTTTCATTCTGGGGCTTACCCCCCTGTTACTCGGCATGATTACCACCTACAGACTCCAGGTTCGATCCATAGAAAAGCAGACCTTTGCCAAACTTGTGGCCATCCGGGATCTGAAAGTGGAACATATTGAGAGCTGGCTGGAAGAACGAATTTATGATGTAAAAACAACCGCCACGGACAATGAATTAAATCTCCTTGAGCAGGTAATATTCAAAAAAGAAAAAGACCCAAACGACCTTGAAATTTATAAAAATACCCGCAAGATACTGAATCGTTACATAAATAGCTATGATGCCTATGAAGAACTATTCATCATCAACCCCCGCACAGGCATTGTGGAAATCTCCACAAATCAATATTCCCAGGGAATAGATAAATCCCATGATGTATACTTCACCCAGCCCATGAAAACCAGAGAACTGTTTATCAAGGATATCTATTATTCTAAATTTTCTTCAAAAATGATAATGACCTTTTCCATACCCATCGTCTGCTCAGCCCATGACGGACAACACATTATTGCCATACTTGTGGCGCGAATGAACCTGGAACACTCCCTTTACCCCCTGCTCCAGAAAAGAATAGGGCTTGGCAACACCGGAGAAACCCTCATCGTAAATAAAAAAGTTAAACCCTTAAACACACTGCGCTGGTACGAGAACACGGCCCTCAATTTCCAGATTAAGGCCCAACCCGCCATAAATGCGGCCCGGGGGGAGACCGGTATCATAGAAAGCAAGGATTATCGTGGTGAAAATGTTCTGGCGGCCTATACTTACATTCCTGAAACAGGCTGGGGATTTATCTGCAAGCAGGATGTCCATGAGTTAAATCGGCCCATCCGTCAATTGCTATTCTATAACATGGGAATTTGTCTCTTTTCTGCCATGGCTATTTTAATGGTTGTGCTGTGGATCAGCAGGGCCATTTCAAAACCCATTGTTGATATGGGTATTATAGCCCAAAAAATCAACCACGGCGATTATGCGGTGAGAAATGAAATTAATTCCCAGGATGAGTTGGGTGCCCTGGCCCGGTTTATCAACGAAATGACAGAGAGCATTGCGTCCAAAATTACCGTGCAACAAAGCGTCTTAACGATTTCTGAAACCATGGCAGGGCTGTCATCCATGGAAACATTTGCATCTGAACTGATTACCGTATTAATAAAAACCACTCACTCCAACATGGGTGTTTTTTACACATTGAACAAAGAACAAACCCAATTTAAACACTTGAGTTCCATGGGAGCCAATGAAAAGGTCTTAAAAGTTATTGATGCACAAAACCCAACCGGAGCGTTGGATTTCGCCATTTCAAATGGACAGATAAGCCATATCAAGGATATCCCCGGGGACACCCTATTCACATTCAACACGGTGGCAGGAGATGCCATTCCAAAGGAAATATTGACCATTCCCATACTCATGGGACACAAAGTCACTGCCATTATATCCCTTGTAAATCTCAATTCATACACCAAAGAAAGCCTTGAAATATTGCATCAATCCTGGGAGTTGATAAATGTCTCCCATGCCCATCTATCCGCCAGCATTAACACAAACACACTGGCAATGGATTTGAGCCATTCCAATAAAACCCTGGAAGCCCAGGCAGTGGAACTCCAGGAACAGTCAGAAGAACTCCAACAAACCGCCGAGGAATTACAGGAACAAAACCTGGAGCTTGGAGCCCAGCGGCTTCAAGTTGAAGAGGCCAATCGCCTTAAAAGTGAATTTTTATCCAACATGAGCCACGAACTTCGTACCCCCCTAAACTCGGTGATGGCTCTCTCCCGGGTTCTTGCCATGCAGGCCCGGGAGAAACTTTCCGATGAAGAGATCAATTACCTTGAAATCATTGAGAGGAACGGTAAAAATCTTTTGGGCTTGATCAACGATATCCTTGATCTTTCCAAAATTGAGGCAGGCCGAATGGAGATAAACCCCAAACCATTCCAGATAACCTCGACCATTGATACCATCATAGAACGTTTGACCCCCCTGGCCCGGGAAAAAGGCATTGAACTCCACATGACGACGCCCGATGCCCTTCCCCAGCTTAACAGTGATGAAAACCGAGTGCACCAAATCCTCCAGAATCTGATCAGCAATGCCGTAAAATTCACCCAGCAGGGCAAGGTGTTCATCTCCGTGGAACAAGCGGATCAAACAATGCATGTCGTGGTGTCCGACACTGGCATTGGAATATCTAAAGAAGAGCTACCCTATATATTTGAAGAATTCAGACAGGTGGACGGCACCTCCTCACGATCCTATGAAGGTACCGGGCTTGGGCTGGCCATTGCCTCTAAAACAGCCGGAATACTGGGGGGAGATATAGACATAAAAAGCACCCTGGGGCAAGGCGCCACATTTACGTTGAGATTACCCCTGTTTCACCGGGATCCCCCCCCTATTCTCATGCCTGAAGCCCTGGCAGTAGAGCCCCTGGGAGAGATCCAGCCAATACACAAACCCATTCTGGTGGTTGATGATGATGATGAATCCCACTCCCTTCCCCCCATTGAGAGCCCGGAAAACACGTTAAAAATCGTTGAAAATCGGAATAGAATCCTCATGGTGGAGGACAATGAAGCCGCCATTGTTCAGGTAAAAATGTTTCTTAAAGGACAAGGATATCTTGTGGATGTTGCCCGGGGGGGCCAAGAAGCACTGGATTATATGCTGCACACCATTCCCGATGGTATTATTCTGGATTTAATGATGCCCCAAATTGATGGATTCCAGGTGCTTGAAAAAATGCGTAGCACCCCGGCCACCGCCAATACGCCTGTCTTAATACTCACAGCAAGGGATTTAACCCCTGAAGATCTCAGCCACTTGAGCGCCAATCATGTCCAGCAACTGGTTCAAAAAGGAGATATTGATCCCCAGGGGCTGCTCTCGAAAATCCAGACCATGCTGGGGAAATCGCCCCCCATGGAAAATCAAAGCAGTAAAGCCCATAACCGGCCCTCACCGTCGGAACCAGCCCCCCGGGATATTAAATTACCCCCCCATGAATATCAACCACAACGCAATGGGGCTGAAGCTGTCGCCCCCAAAGAAAATGGTTCCCTAAAATCAACCTTACTTGTTGTTGAAGATAATCCCGATAATATGATTACCCTCAAAGCCATTTTACAAAAAAAATACACCCTGTTGGAGGCCGTTGATGGGAGAAAAGGATTGCAAATGGCCTTGACAACCCAGCCAGACCTCATTCTTCTGGATATGTCACTGCCAGAAATGGACGGTTTTTCCGTGGTTACAAGGATCAAACAAGACCCAAAAGCAGCTCATATCCCGGTCATTGCCCTGACTGCCCACGCCATGAAGGGTGACAGGGAAAAAATGATCCAGGCCGGGTGTGACGATTATCTATCCAAACCCATTGATCCAAAAAAAATTATAATACTGATTAATAAATGGCTGAAAAAATAGCCCAGTACCCAGCACCCAG
>CAYSSE010000170.1:0-1735 GCA_964433355.1 uncultured Desulfocicer sp. | reverse complement strand
ACCCAGCACCCAGTACCCAGTACCCAGCACCCAGTACCCAGCACCCAGTACCCAGCACCCAGCACCTAAATAAGGAACAGATCATGTCCAAAATATTAGCCATTGATGATAAAACAGATAACCTAATCACCATTTCCGCGTTATTAAAGGTGATGCTTCCCGGCTGCGAGGTCATCACAGCCAATTCCGGGCCAACAGGCATTTTTGAGGCGGAGACACAGTTACCGGACAGCATTTTGTTAGATATAAAAATGCCGGACATGGACGGATATGAGGTGTGCAGGCAATTAAAAAACAATGAGCTGACAAAACACATTCCCATCATCATGGTTTCAGCCATCCACACCGATTCAAAGGATCTGGCCAAAGGGCTTGACACCGGGGCAGATGCCTATCTGGCCAAACCCATTGATGAATATGTACTCACGGCCCAGTTAAAAACAGCCTTACGGGTAAAAAAGGCAGAAGACAAGCTGCGTAGCCAGAAAAAAGAGCTGGAAGAGATCGTCCAAAAAAGAACCGCCGAACTGACCCAGATCAATCAACAACTTCGCAAAGAAATTGACGAGCATCAACACGAAAAGGAAAAAAACAAAACCCTTGAATCCCAGCTTCGTCAATCTCAGAAAATGGAGGCCATTGGTACCCTGGCAGGGGGAATTGCCCATGATTTTAATAATATTCTTTTTCCTGTTTTTGGTTATACGCAAATGCTGCTGGAAGATGCACCCCCTAAGGGGGATTTGCGACGCGGGCTGAATCAGATCATGGCAGGGGCGGAACGTGCCCGGGATCTGGTTCAGCAGATCCTCACCATCAGCCGCCAGCAAGAACAGGTCTCACGCCCCCTAAAACCCCACCTGATCATCAAAGAAGTGCTGAACCTGATGCGCTCTTCCCTGCCATCCACCATTAAGATACACCAGGATATTGATGTAAATTGCGGCATGATCATGGCCGATCCCACCCAGATACACCAGATTACCATGAACCTGATCACCAATGCCTTCCAGGCCATGGCAGAAACCGGTGGTGAACTGTGTGTCACCTTAAAACCCATTGAGCTGACACCCCTTGAATTAAATCGCCCCTCCATGAAGCCGGGGCACTATGCCTGCCTGGCGGTGAAAGACTCTGGCCCCGGCATGGACATAAAGATCCGGGAACGCATTTTTGATCCCTATTTTACCACCAAAGAAAAGGGGCGGGGCACAGGACTGGGCCTGTCCATTGTGCATGGAATTGTTCACAGCCACGGCGGCCATATAGAGCTGGTAAGCCAACCCGGTCAGGGCGCAGAATTTAAGGTCTATTTGCCCATCATAAAAAATCAGCAGACAAATTCAATGGAAAAAAAAGGCAACCTGCAGCGGGGGGACGAACGTATTCTGATGGTGGATGATCAGAAGAGTTCCCTAACTGTGGGAAAAAAGATGCTTGAACATCTGGGATATCGTGTAACCCCCTGCACTGCACCGATGGATGCCTTAAAACAGTTCTCCGCAACTCCCGACGGCTTTGACCTGGTGATCACAGATCTGACCATGCCCGACATGACCGGTGACAGGCTGGCCTTGGAGCTGATGAAAATCCGGAGTGATATCCCCGTTATTCTCACCACGGGATTCAGCGAATCCATGACCAAAGAAAAGGCAGAGGCACTTGGAATAAAAGCACTATTAATGAAACCTGTACGGATGGAAATTATGGCCACGACCCTCCGAAAATTACTGGA
>CAYSSE010000169.1:0-8594 GCA_964433355.1 uncultured Desulfocicer sp. | reverse complement strand
CATTACCCCTCCCCGGGGGCGGCATACAGCCATTTTTTATATTCGTTGTGTCCGTTAGGGCATGGGTGTTTATATGAAACAATAGAGAGTGGGTTATTGGGACAAGGCAAATCAACGGGGTAGACGGGTGGGAAAGGCGTTTCATGGGCATTGGGAATGGTTGAAAAGCAATTGTTCGGTCAGGTCGCACAGAATGTGGGCCAGCAGAATATGAGCCTCCTGTATCCGGGCAGTGACCGTTGAGGGGACACAAAAGGGAATGTCCGCAAGCTCTTTTAATTCTCCCCGGGCGCCTGAAAAACCAATGACGCTCAGCCCCTGGGCTTTTGCCGTTTTAACCGCCCGGATCACATTGGGAGAACTCCCGCTGGTGGTGATCCCCAGGGCCATGTCATGGGGCTGGCCCAGGGCCAGGATCTGTTTGTGAAAAATATCTTCAAAACTGTAATCGTTGCCAATGCTGGTGAGTACCGAGGTGTCTGTGGTCAGGGCCAGGGCTGGCAGGGGAGGGCGTTCCATCTGGAAGCGGTTGATGAATTCTGCGGCAATGTGCTGGGCATCTGCGGCACTTCCACCATTGCCGAATAAAAGCAGCTTTCCCCCGTTTTTGAAGGTGTTGGCCATGAGTCTGGCACATTGTTCCACCGCACCCACATGCCGGTTGATAAAATCGGTTTTCACCTGAACGCTCTCTTCAAGGGTGTCAAGGATGATCTTTCTCATGCAACTCCTTTTTTAAAACTAAAATATTTGTCCACGTGGTTGAATTCAATGGCCACCTTTTCGTAGCATTTTTTTTTCAGATGAATTTTTTCCAGCCGATGTCGAAACAGGGATATTTCAGGATCAAGGGCTATGCTCTGTTGGGCCAGGGCCAGAGCAATATCCATGTTGATGTTTTGAATTTCATAGACCCGTGCCAGGCCGGACATGCTCCAGGGATCCTGGGGGGTACATTTGATGGCCTTTGTGTAGGCGCTCACAGCCTGGGGATAATTTTTTTGTTGGAGACAGATATCTCCCATGAGCCCCTGGGGCAATCCTGCCTCTGGGAATATGTTTCCGGCTCTTTCCAGGTGATCCAGGGCCTTGTAAAAATTGTTTGCCTTGGTAAAAAGAATCCCTGCGGTGAGTTCAATTTCAAAAATGGTATTATCCAGCTTACTTGCCCGGGTGAGATACTCTCCCCCTTTGTCCAGATCATCCATCAGATTGCACACCAGCCCTGCATTATAAAGTGCCATGACATCCTCGGGCATGATTTCAAGGGCTTTTTCGAATTGGTCAAGGGCTGGGTTAAATCTGTTGAGGACACTGTTGCAGACCCCAAGACTGTTGAGCAGATTAAAGTCTTGGGGATCCAGTAACAACCCCAGGTGGTATTCTCGCAGAGCTTCCTCCAGCAGTCCCAGCCGATACCGGCGGTCACCGGAGATATTAAAGGTGATGGCATTGGACAAAATCAGGGCTCCGGGTTTATGAAATCCGGCATGATCCAGGGCCTTTACCCCATGATGAAATATATCCTGACGACTAAAATCCATCCATGGAAAATGGGATACCCCCATGGATATGGTTACATCAAGGGTGGTTTCAATCTGTTTTTTAATGGCCGAAGCCATCTGTGCCACCGGGGGGGGAGGGCATGGCCGGGGGAGGGCCATGGTCAGCACACTTGAGGTCAACCAGGCCATGATGCCACCCTTATCCGTGATGATCCGGGATATCTTTTGGGTGTAATCTGGCTGATCTTGGAAATGGGTCTCCCCCGTCCGGGGGTCGGTTAATGCCATGACAACACAGAGAAACCCCTCATCCAATTTCTGGCATTGATTCAGTTTTAGGGAAAAGGCCTCTGTCCTGTAGTTGCCCTGGATAAGCATGTCAGATAGATATTCCCGGGGAGGCGTGAGCCCCTTTTGCCAGGGACCGTTCTGGGAGCGTAGGATGGACAACTCCCTGGATGCCAGGAACTGCTCTGCAATATGGAGTCTATTTTGGGTTGTCATGGCTCTTCACTACATAAAATGGCTTTAAGGGCTGTGGCAATGACATCCTCCTCTCCTTTCTGGAGGGTTCGGGGATCCATGACAAAGCGTTCAGTGTCAATTCTGCCAATGATGGCCGGTGTGTGGTTGCGCATGGCCTTTTCTATGCGGGCTGCGGACATCCCCGGAGCGGTTATTGTGACACAGCGGCTGGGCAGGCGAATCTCAGGAAAGGCCCCCCCCCCGGTGCGGGAGGAGAGATCTGCCGCCACCACCCGGGCCGTTGATCCCAATGTGTTCTGTAAAAGGGTGATCATGCGGTTCGCCCGGCTTGCAATGGTGTCAAAGGGAAGGGTCAGCATTCTGAGTATGGGGATCTGGGCCAAGGCTTTTTTCTCGTCCCGGTAAAGGGTCAAGGTGGCCTCCAAAGCGGCCAGAGTCAGTTTGTCAATGCGCAGGGCCCGGGTCAGGGGATTGGACTTGATTTTTTCAAGGGTTTTACGATGTCCCACGATGATACCCGCCTGGGGGCCTCCCAGCAGTTTGTCCCCACTGAAGGTGACAATGTCTGCCCCTGAGGCCACGGCCTGGGCCACGGTGGGCTCTTTGGCAAGACCAAATGGAGACAGATCAATGAAAGAGCCACTGCCAAGGTCTTCCATGACGGGGATGTGATTTCTTTGTCCAATATCCACCAGATCCTTTAAGGGGACAGATGTGGTAAACCCCTGGATGCGGTAATTACTGGTATGCACCTTCATCAAAAGCCCGGTGCCTCCATGGATGGCATTTTCATAGTCCCTGGCATGGGTTCTGTTGGTGGTGCCCACCTCTTTGAGGATGCACCCGCTTTTGGTCATCACATCGGGGATTCTGAAGGAGCCCCCGATTTCCACCAATTCTCCCCGGGAGACAATTACCTCTGTGCCCCTTGCCAGGGTATCGAGACTGAGCAGAACTGCCCCGGCATTATTATTCACGGCTATGGCAGCTTGGGCCCCGGTGAGGTCACAGATGAGCTGTTCCACGGCATCATAACGAAGACCTCTTTTCCCCTTTTCAATGTTGAATTCCAGGTTGGAATACCCCCCGGCAATGGTGGTGATGTTTTCAAGAACGCTGGGGGCAAGCAGGGAGCGCCCCAGGTTGGTGTGGAGTACCACCCCCGTGGCATTGATCACCGGGCGCAATCGGGGGGCAATGATGCTGGCTGACAGGTTTGCAACCTTTGTCAGAATCTGATCTGGGTTGCAGTGGTCGATGTTATTGGAAACAATGGCATCCCTGGTTTGTTTGAGAACATTCCGAGTGGCGGTTTTAATGACGGATACGGGTACTTCCTGGAACCGTTCATCTTTCATGGCAAGTACCATGAGGTGATCCACCCCGGGAAGCTGTTTTAAAATATGATGTTTGTCTTTACTTACCATGATGCTCCGGTGTTGAAGGAATGAAATGTTGTTTCAATATTTTATATCTCAAATGCATCGTTTAAAAGCCGCAATCAGATGCATTAGCCCCTTTGCCATTTTTTCACTGATATGGTAGGAACTGGTCTTTATTGGTCAATTGGAAATCGGCCTTGGTCATCGTTTCGGCCATTTTGCTGGTTTATATAACGGGAATGTCCTGCCGGACACAACGAATATAGGGTCGTAGACGCGGAGCCAAATGGCTGTATGCCGCCCCCGGGGAGGGGTAATGGAAGCGACCCGGAACTGTTAGACAGCCCAATTGGTCTGTTCCATTACCCCTCCCCGGGGGCTCTGCTGAGGCTACTTGGACACTTCATTTTCATATAAAATTTTGGCATCCTTCATTTCCACTTTAAACTTGTTGAAACAACCCGCTGATGTTGTTGGAACATTCTCCTAAGAGTATAAAGTACTTTGGAGATGATATGAAGGATGCCAGATTTTTACGTTTTTTATCAGACATAACTAACATTAATTTTAAGTTTGTTTCAACCTTAAATTCAAGCAATTTTTCTGGAGGCACCATGAAAAATGGTACAGCGTATATTGTTTTCCCCCTTGATGTCCCCTCCCTTTCAGAGGCCAGATCCTATGTTAAAAAATTGGATGGGTCGGTGGGCATGTTCAAGGTGGGCTTGGAACTTTTTATTAAAGAAGGCCCTGCCGTGATTCAGATGATCCGGGAAACAAGCCATGCCGGCATTTTTCTGGATCTGAAACTCCATGACATTTCAGAAACCGTGGGGCGGGCCATGGAACAGGTGGCTCTGATGGGGGTGGATCTTGTGACGGTACACTGTGCCTCCACCCGGAAAATGCTTGAAAGGGCCGTGGCAGGAAGTCGGGGAAAAACCGGCGTGTTAGGGGTTACGCTGCTCACCGACAATGACAGTAAGGCCGTTGAATCGGCGGGTTATGAACAACAGTATGTTGAAGATCTTAACCGTCTGGTGTTAAAGCGGGCAGGAATGGCCCATGGGGCAGGGTGCCGGGGAGTTGTCTGCTCGGGCCATGAAGTGGCTGCTGTTAAAGCGCTTTTGGGAAAAGATTTTCTGGCCGTCACCCCGGGTATCCGTCCTGGGTGGTCCCTTCTTGATAATGATGATCAGGCCAGGGTCACCACCCCTGCCAAGGCTGTGCTGGCCGGGGCAGACCTTATTGTTGTGGGACGTCCCATCCGGACGGCAGCAGACCCCCGGGAGGCAGCCCTTTGTATTGGTGCCGAGATAGATGAGGCCCTGGGGCAGTCATAAAATTCGGCTGGGGCCAGACGTATTCCTGGAGCCTGGGTATGGGGGGTGGTCATACCAGGCTCCATAGGTTTCCAGCAATTCTAATTTTAACTTAAAATACAGGTAGGGAATGAACCATCCTGAAACTTAAAATTAGAATTGCCGATGTGTTTGACCTGGGAGACTATTCGTCAACCACCTGATCAAGGCCAAAGGCCGTGTGAAGAACCCGTACAGCCAGTTCTGCATATTTTTCTTCAATGACACAGGAAATTCTGATTTCCGAGGTGCTGATGAGTCGGATGTTGATGTTTTCCTTGGCAAGGGCTTTAAACATGGTGGCGGCAACCCCGGAGTTGCTCTTCATGCCAAGCCCGATGACAGAGACCTTGGCAATGTGAGCGGCGGTGAGCACCTCCTTGGCATTTACCTCTTTGGCGGCCTTTTCTGACAGCTCCACGGCTTTTTTAAAATCATCCTTGGTGACGGTGAAGGTCAGATCTGTTTCTCCATCAGACCGGGTGTTCTGGATGATCATATCCACCATTATCTCGGCCTCGGCCAGAAGTCCAAAGACCCGGGCGGAAATTCCCGGTTGATCCGGTACTTTTCTCAGGGTGATCCTGGCCTCATTTTTATCACAGGTGATGCCAGACACCACCACACTTTCCATGTCTGCACTTTCATTGACCACCATGGTTCCCTCCTCTTGATTGAATGACGACCTGACATGCACGGGTACATTGTACTTCATGGCAAATTCCACGGAACGGATCTGTAGAACCTTGGCACCAAGTACGGCCATTTCAAGCATCTCTTCATATGATATTCTGTTTATTTTTTTTGCTTTGTTGCATATCCTGGGGTCGGTGGTGTAGACCCCATCCACATCGGTGTAAATCTCACATACATCGGCCTTGATGGCCGAGGCAATGGCAACGGCAGACGTGTCAGACCCCCCACGGCCCAGTGTGGTGATATCTCCCACCTTGTCCCGTCCCTGGAATCCGGCAACCACAACAATGTATCTCTGATCCAGAAGCGCCTGTATGCGCCCTCCGTCAATATCCAGGATGCGGGCTTTACCTGAAGTCTTATCCGTTAAAATACCCGCCTGGAAACCCAAAAGGGATTTTGCCTTGTGTCCCCGTTGGTTGAGCATCATGGCAAGTAACGCAGCTGTGGTTTGTTCCCCGGTGGACAAAAGAACGTCCAGTTCCCTTGCCGACGGTGTTTCTGCAGCCTCATGGGCCAGGGCAATAAGCTTGTCCGTGACCCCGGCCATGGCGGAAAGCACCACCACCACCTGGTCGCCCTGGTTGTGGGTGTTAATCACCCTGTCGGCAACATTTTTAATCCTTTCAATATCGGCAACCGAAGTCCCTCCGAATTTTTGTACCTTCAATGCCATAACAGCTCCTGGTATGTTTGATTCTTTAACCTTTCTGGCCTGAACAGTGTGAAACGGGGCCAGACTTGTTTTAAAATTGAATTTGATTGTGACGGATTATTCGGTATTGATTTATCATAAATCCGAACATCCGTTGGTTTGTTACTATTGCCTCCCCTGATATGCCCTAATGGGTGGTACAGGAGGGATCTGCTGTGTTCCCCATCACTTTGTAAGAAAGTTTCCGCAAACCTGACGGATTTTCATACTTAGTTGTGGGCGGATCAAGGTCAGAATTAGGATCTGCCCGCAGCGGCTATAACGAGAAATTTTTTAACAGATTTATTCCGTCAAGTCCAGATGGTTTGATAATTATTTTGCGGTTAAAGTCCTTGTCCGTGGTGATGGTGATATCCAGATCAAATGCCACATGGTGTGGCCCCAGAATGTCTGGCCACTCCACAACCATGGCCCCCTGGCAGGAGATGATGTCGTCAAATCCCAGATATTCCAATTCATCAATGTCTCCCAGTCGGTAAAGATCCATGTGAAACAGAGGAACCCGGCCGGGGTATTCATTGATCAGAGTGTAAGTGGGACTGGTGACATAATAGGTGTCTGGTACCCCAAGACCCCTTGCCAGCCCCTGGACAAAGGTTGTTTTGCCTGCACCCAGATCCCCGTGCAGAGCTATTACCATACGTGAGGTGATGAGGGTGCCAAGTTTTTCCCCCACGGCCTGGGTCTGGGTGTGGGAGGGACAATACAGTTCAAGGGTCATGATATTTCAGATGTCCTGGCCATTGGCTTGGGTTAATTGTAAAAAAATGCCGGGCAGGGCCGTGATCAAATCCGAAGCCTTAAATCCCCATGGCCCTTTTGTTTGTACCAGAAAATCTCCGCAGGCTCCATGGAAAAAGGCTCCCGCCTGGGCAGCATCTGCTGGCTTCATTCCCTGGGCCGTCAACCCTGCTATAATGCCGGTGAGAACATCCCCCATTCCCCCGGAGGCCATGCCGGGATTACCCGTGGGGCAAAAAAAGGTGGTGCCATCGGGCAGGGCCGTGAGGGTTCCAGCCCCTTTAAGTACAAGAATCACCTTGTAAGTTAACGCAAATTGTCTGGCAACCCCCAGTCTATCTGCCTGGATTTCCCGGGTTGACAATCCGGTGAGTCGGGCCATTTCCCCGGGATGGGGGGTGAGTATGGTGGGAGCTTTTCGTTGTTTTAAACAGGAGGGATCATGGGCAATGCAGTTAAGACCATCGGCATCCAGAATCAGGGGAAGTTTGCTCTCTTTAACCAGAGCCATCACAAGTTGTTGGGTCTGTTCATGGGTTCCCAGTCCCGGCCCCAGGGCCAGGGCGGATTTGTCCTGACTCAGCTCCATGAGGGGATCAAGGGCCGCCAGGGAGAGATATGCTTTTCCTCCATTGTCCAGGGGGGCTGTCATGGCCTCAAGGGTGGCGGTTTCCACAATGTCGTTAATGGTCTGGGGAATTCCCAGGGTGACAAGGCCGGTGCCCGCAGCCAATGCGGCGTTGGCAGCCAGGATGGCAGCCCCGGATTTCCCCTGGGAGCCTGCAATGATCAGCGCATGGCCCCAGGTTCCCTTGTGGTCGTGGGTGTTCCGGGGGGGGAAAAGGGATTCAATGAACGGGGCTTCGGTGACATGGAGCCGGGGGGGCGGTTGTGTTGCAATGTAATCGGGGATGCCAATGTCCATGACTTCAAGATGGCCGGTGAATAGTCTGCCTTCCCCCAGAAAAAGCCCTGCCTTGGCAAATCCAAAGGTGGCCGTGGCCGTGGCCTTGATGCAGGTTCCAAGTGGCATGCCTGTGTCTGCATCCAGCCCCGATGGAATGTCCAGACTGAGGATGGGACAGGTTGTTTCATTAACAGCGGTGATAACCTCTTTGAAAAATCCCCTCACCGGCGTATTAAGGCCGGTGCCCAGCATGCCATCCACAAAAAGATCCTGTATACAGATCCGGGATTTGAAAGTTTCAAAGGCGTCATTATCGGGGATAAAAAACAGATGATCCCCCCCCTTCTTTTGGCACAGGGTCTCCAGAAGGATGAGGTTGGACAGGGCATCTCCTTTGATTTTATCCCTGGAAGTCAGAACAAAGGTGGTGATGTTTTTACCCATCTGTAAAAGATACCTTGCCATGACAAGAGCATCTCCACCGTTGTTACCCCGTCCCACAAGTATACCGATTTTTTTTGATACCTTATCCGGAAAATGGTTAAAGAGCATATCAAGGGCTTTTCGCCCTGCATTTTCCATGAGGAGCTGACCGGGAAGGCCAAACTCTTCAATGGTTTTCCGATCCATCTCCCGTATTTCCCGGGCTGTGACAAGATACATGGCTATCTCCGTTGTGTTTGTCATTGGATGCTTAACTCATGAAATTGAGTCATATTTTTTTTTATATGAAAGAGTAGGCGCACCTAATATTCTTTCATGCTTCGTTGTGGGTAGGCCGGGGCCAGAATACGGTCTGCC
>CAYSSE010000168.1:0-8673 GCA_964433355.1 uncultured Desulfocicer sp. | reverse complement strand
GGACACCATGAGCACAGAAAAAAATTCCTATATCCAGGTTATTGCAGTTTTAAAGGGGATCTAAAAATGGCCATCGATATCACCGGCATCACCAATGAGAATGGGTAAAACTGCTTATGTAATTACTGGAAATTGTGCCGCCTTTTTTCTCTATGAAAAAGCTATGCTCTGTTAGTGACCAACAAAACATAATCATCTTGACTTCTGTGTCTCAGAGGCATACAAAAAGTAAGCTTTGAAGACTTTTTATTACATTATTAGACCATGAAGTGAGGAAAAAAATATGTTTGTCTTCGATACTGGCATAGTTTTTTTAAGAACTGAACTGGTTATTGTACCCCACAAACAGCTGGAAAGTCTTTGTGTGGAGTTTTTTAATATGAGGTTTAATCTCCAATAAAGTTGGGAATTTTTCTGGATATCCTTCATTTTGTTATAATATCCAGATCTGCATAGTAACTTGTTGTCGAGGTGCTCGCTACGCAAGTGAACTGCGTTGTTTTTTTGCCCCATGAGGAAAAATATGAACGAAATGCCAACATTTGATTCTCTAATGAATCCATTGCTAAACGCACTAAGACACCTTGGTGGTTCTGGTTCAATAGATGAAATTTATGAAAAAGTTTCAGAACTGGAGGATATTGATGAGGAGATTCTTTCTACACCTCATAATCCTGAAAAAAGTAACCAGACTGAAGTGGCATATCGACTGGCTTGGGCAAGAACATATCTGAAAAAATATGGTTTGCTTGAGAATTCAAGTCGAGGGATCTGGACGCTCACACAAAAAGCAAAAGAAGAGAATAAAGTAAATCCTACAAAAGTTTTAAAATATGTCCGTGAATTAGACAAGAAAGAGACTATTCAAAAAAAGAAAGCATCAAAAGATAATATTGAGTTAGCAGAAAACGAAACCCCTGAAGAAGCAAAAGCATGGAGAGAAGAATTACATTATCTTCTTACACATGAAATTAGCCCTGATGCCTTTGAACGCCTCACCCAAAGGCTTTTAAGAGAATCTGGTTTTGTTCAAGTAGAGGTGACAGGAAAAACGGGAGATGGCGGAATAGATGGTAAAGGAATTGCGAGAATTAATGGATTGATGAGCTTCCATGTGATTTTCCAATGCAAAAAATATCAAGGTTCTGTATCTGCCGGAGCAATCAGAGACTTTCGTGGAGCTATGGTAGGCAGAGCTGATAAAGGTTTGTTCATAACTACAGGCACATTTACATCAGCTGCAATTAAAGAGGCCACAAGAGACGGTGCGCCGCCAGTAGACTTGGTAGACGGAGAAAATTTAGCGGAAAAATTAAAAGAGCTAAGCTTAGGTGTAAAAACAGAAATGGTTGAAAAAGTAAGCATTGATAAGGATTGGTTTTTAAATATTTAGAAAGGGCATAACAAAAAAAATGCAGGGGACGTAAAAAGCCGCGCCTCTGATTTAAAGCGTTAGGGCTACAGGATATTTACAATGAGCGATGAAATAGATAACACTGATGAAATGCAGATGCCTGAAAGCGGCAAGGTTGCCAAATATACTCGAGGAGCCTTGCAGACTATAGGCGGTGGCATACCCTTTGCCAGTGGTGTTTTTTCTGCCATTGCAGGCGCATGGTCAGAAGGTGAGCAGGATAAAGTTAATCGTTTTTTTGATCATTGGGTCCGAATGCTCCATGACGAATTGAAAGAAAAAGAAGAAACAATTATTGAAATAATGGCTCGGTTAGACCTCCAAGACGAAGCTATTTCCGAAAGAGTCGAAAGCAAAGAGTACCAATCATTAGTCAAGAAGACCTTTAGGGAATGGGCTGGAGCTGAGAGCGAAGAAAAAAGAGTATATATTAGAAACATTCTTTCCAACGCAGCTGCGACACAAATTTCAAGTGATGATGTTGTGAGGTTTTATATTGACTGGATTAACCAATATTCCGAAATGCACTTTCAAGTTATTGGGGCAATTTATAACAGTGACGGAATAACTCGGGGCGAGATATGGCGTAAAATTGGTAAGGGGCAAGTTCGAGAAGATTCCGCTGATGCAGACCTTTACAAGCTATTATTTAGGGATCTAAGTACTGGAGGAATAGTGCGCCAACATCGAGAAGTAGATAGGTTCGGGAACTTTATACCTAAACCTCCTGCCAAGCGAAGACCCAAAGGAAGTGGCCCAAAACCTCCAGTTTCTACGTTTGACGAAAATGAAGGTTATGACCTAACAGACCTGGGGCAACAATTCGTACACTATGCAATGTCTGAGCTTCCTCCAAAAATTGAATTTAAACCAGATGACGAAAAGTCCTAACAAAAAAATTCAGCGGACGCAAAAAGCCGCCGCTTATTTTCGCGTTGGCGGGATTCTATTTAACGTAGCAGTTGGCTTTTTCAAAAGCCTAATAACAATTAACATGTATCGAAATTTGGCTTGTCAAGGTGAAGCTTTTGATTGATGAAATTCCAAACTCAGTTATTGGGGCAGTATCTTCTGTAATTGCTGGTCATTACTATAGCCATACAAAACTTAATTCCCTTTTTATGGAGTTTGGCGCTCCTGGGAATGCCCCTGAAGGTAATTGTGAAACAAAGTGTAGTAAATGGTTTAGGCGTTGTAACGAAGACCCTTCAGTTGATGCGTTATCCGTTTTAGGTCAAGTTATCCATAAATATATGGACCTTGAACCAAATTCCTGGGATGAGACAATAAAGGAAGGTCAGCAGCGAATAGTTAATGCACTAGAAAGAAACCATCTTTCTTATCAATTGAATGGGCGAATTGTCCTTTCTGGATCGAGCCCAACATCAAAATCGTTGTCAGAAATACTCAACTCTGGTGATTTTTCCTCAATTGAAAAGGAATTCGAGCGAGCGTTAGAGCATGTTGCCTCAGATCCACATGCTGCAATTACAGCCGCTTGCTCAATTATTGAGGCACTATGCAAAACATATATCGAAACCCATGGGCTTAATTTGCCGACCAAACAAACAATCACTCCTCTTTGGAAGGTTGTTCAGCAACATTTAGGGCTTAATATTGACAGAAAATTAGAGGATGACCAAAAGAAAATGTTGCAAGGGCTATCCTCGATAGTGGATGGAGTGGGGGCATTTAGAACACATATAGGTTCTGCGCATGGCAGGGGTATTCAGCCTCCCCCAATAATAGTGTCGGAAGCCCGTTTAGCAGTCAACGCCTCACATACAGTTGTGCTTTTTGTCATGGAAAAATGGCATGAAACTAAGTATAGCTAATGATTATCAGCAATAGCAAACTAAATCACAGCGCCAACAAATCATTTAAGCCGACCGCGTGAACGGGAGTCGTTTTCCGCGAAGGCTACTGGTGCGGCGGCTTAATTCGGCGTTACTCAAATTTGATACTTTATTAAAAATAATGATCTTATTTTTATTTAAAATCAAATACTTATTGCATGAGAACATTGATAATTAGAATGCGATTATTTGCAGCATTTGCTCTCATAGCCACCTGAAAACATTAAGTCCGAATTTTTTATATGAAACTCCATCCAATACATTGGAATAATTAGAGTTTCATTTTTCGTTATGGCTGGTGGCTACAGCCATGCATGTTATAAAAGAACCTGTCAAGATAGACTTTGAAGATTTTAGGATAAAAAACGCATCATTCATTTTTTTTATTTTGATTCTCAAAAATGGTTTAAAAGACCTATCAATACGCTATTATGGTTATCAGTATTTGACAAGGAATTCAAAAAGACCGGAAAGCAAAAAAAGATCACAGAAAAAAATTCTTATATCCAGGTTATTGCAGTTTTAAAGAGGATCTAAAAATGGCCATCGATATCACCGGCATCACCAATGAAAATGAGTTTTATACCCACCATTACCTTTCCGCCATTTTGGAGAATGACCTCAAGGATCTGTTCAGCCAATGGAAAAAGAAAGCAGAGGAAGAGGAGATTCCCCAGCCCCCTACCCTGCTGAAAGGCCTGCGCAGGGAATTTTTCACCACCCTTGCCCTGCTTGAAAAAGAAAGAGAAATAGACCAACGGCTCTCCATTCAAAGGGGATTTGTGGTCAATCTGCTTTCTGCCCTGGGATTTCAATATCATTACCAGATGGTGGAGCTTGACGACACCGGAACGATTCCCCTGATCGGCGGCATCCAAAAGGGGGATGGGTCGCCGGATCTCTGGATTATTGAGGCCCTCACCCCTCATGGTGAAGCGTCAGACCCCCTGGAACAGACACTTTTCAACGAACAATATACCGGCGATGATGAAAAGGCCCCGGGGTTTCTGGATATCCCCCTGGAGGAGATCATCACCCGTCATGTATTTGGTCGCTCTGAACCGCCACGGTGGGTGATCCTGGTGGGCTTTTCCCAGCTGCTCTTGTTAGATCGGACCAAATGGCATGAAAAACGGCTACTCCGCTTTGATATCCGGGAGATCCTGGACCGCAGGGAAACAACCACCCTCCAGGCCACTGCCGCCCTTTTGCACAAAAATTCGATCTGTCCCGGTGAGGGTGCCCCCCTTCTTGATACCCTGGATGAAAACTCCCATAAACACGCTTTTTCTGTATCCGAAGACCTGAAATACTCCCTGCGCCGGGCCATTGAACTGCTGGGCAATGAGGCGGTGTGGTATCTGCGAAATCACACCCATGAAAAAATCTATGAAAAAGGCCGGGCAACCCAGCTTTCCCGGGAATGTCTCCGCTATATGTACCGGATGCTGTTTTTATTTTATATTGAGGCAAGGCCAGAGCTGGGATTTCTACCGGATAAATCCCCGGCATACCGCAAAGGATACAGCCTGGAAACCCTGAGAGATCTGGAGCTGGTGCAGCTTACCACAGAAGAATCCAAAAACAGGTTTTATCTCCATGAATCCATCCAGACCCTTTTCCATCTGCTCTATGATGGATTTCAGCCGGGGGTGGATGGTGACAGCAAACAACTGGATGTGTTTGCAGCCCCGGACCACGGTATTTTCCGCATCACGCCCCTGCGCAGCCATCTCTTTGATCCAAAACAGACCCCCCTGTTAAACCGGGTCCGGTTCAGGAATTTTGTTCTCCAGGAGATCATTGAACTCATGTCCCTTTCCAGGCCCAAGCAGGGAAAAAATAAGCGGCGGGGCAGGATCTCCTATGCCCAGCTGGGTATCAACCAGTTGGGTGCTGTATATGAGGCCCTGCTCTCCTACCAGGGGTTCTTTGCCAAGACCGAGCTTTACGAGGTCAAGAAAGCCAAAGACAAATATGATCCCCTGGATACGGCCTATTTTGTTGGGGCTGGGGATATTGAGAATTATACCGAGGACGAACGAGTCTATAACAGTGACGGCAGCCTTGTAAAACATGAGAGCGGGACCTTTATTTATCGGCTGGCAGGCCGGGACCGGGAGAAATCCGCCTCCTACTATACCCCGGAAGTTTTGACCCAATGCCTGGTCAAATATGCTCTCAAGGAGTTGCTGAAAGACAAATCAGCCGATGAGATCCTGGCCCTGACCGTGTGCGAACCTGCCATGGGCAGTGCTGCATTTTTGAACGAGGCGGTCAGCCAGTTGGCCCGGGCCTATCTTGCCCTGAAGCAAAAGGAGACAGGAAAGGTTATTTCCCATGAGGATTACCCCAGGGAACTGCAGAAAACAAAAATGTATATTGCGGACAACAATGTCCATGGGGTGGATCTCAACCCCGTGGCTGTTGAACTGGCCGAAGTTTCTCTCTGGCTGAACACCATTTATGAAGGGGCCTATGTCCCCTGGTTCGGTATGCAGCTGGTCTGCGGTAATTCTCTGATCGGAGCCAGAAAACAGGTATTTCAAACCCATGAAATCCAGCTGAAAAGAGGATCACGTATCAGCCTCCAATGGCTGGATCAGGTGCCGGAAAGAGTGAAGCCCGGTGAACAGCGAAGGGCAGATACTATTTATCACTTTCTGCTCCCGGATAAGGCAATGGCCGAATACAAAGACAAGGTGGTCAAGCAGATGGCTTCCGAGGAAATCACAGCCATTGCCCATTGGCGGAAGGAGTTTATTAAACCCTTGTCAGAGAGTGAAATTGAACAATTGATAAAACTGTCTGAAGCGGTGGATAAACTCTGGCAGCGCCATGCCGAGATGCAGCAGGATATTGACCGGAGAACCACCGATCCCCTGCATGTTTTTGGCCAGGAACTGCCGGATCGTCACCTGCATACCACCACCACCGAGGCAAAGGATCGGATTTTTAAGAAAGAGATGTTTTCGGAAAATGTCCGCAATTCCAGCCCCTATAGACGATTGAAACTGGTCATGGATTATTGGTGTGCCCTCTGGTTCTGGCCCATCGAAAAAGTGGACCTTTTGCCCGGCAGGGCAGAGTACCTGTTTGATTTGACCCTGTTGCTGGAAGGAAATCTTTTTGATTCTGGATCTCAAGTTGGAGAACAACTCAGCCTTTTTCCGGATACTCGCCCCAAAGAGATATCCCTTGATTTGGTGGATAAATTCGGCTTTGTGGATGTGGACAGGCTTTGCCGGGATAACAAACGTCTTGGGCTGGTTCGGGAGTTGGGGGAAAGGTATCGGTTTCTTCATTGGGAACTGGAATTTGCTGATCTTTTTGAACGTCGGGGTGGTTTTGATCTGGTGCTTGGTAATCCTCCCTGGCTCAAGGTAGAATGGAATGAGGGTGGGGTTATGGGTGACCATGAGCCTCTTTTTGTACTGCGTAAATTATCTGCCTCAAAACTGGCAGAAAAGCGGCAGGAAGTTCTGGATAAATATGAGTTGCGAAATGATTACTTGGTCGCCTATGAAGAGGCAGCAGCCACCCAAAATTTTCTAAATGGATTGCAGAATTATCCGCTCCTTAAAGGGATGCAGACCAACTTGTATAAATGCTTCTTGCCCCAGGCTTGGACCAATTTAAAAAAATCGGGCGTTGCCGGATTCCTCCACCCAGAAGGGATTTATGATGATCCTAAGGGGGGTGGGTTCAGGGAAGAGGTCTATCCTCGGTTGCGGTATCATTTACAGTTTCAGAATGCCTTTATCTTGTTTCCAATAGCGCACCGCTCAAAATTTAGCATTAACATTTTTAAGAACTGTTACAAAGATGAAATATCTTTTTCACATCTTGCCACTCTCTTTACCCCTTCGACAGTGGATGCTTGTTTCAACCATGATGGTCATGGGCCGGTATCGGGTATTAAAGATGATAGTGACAAGTGGAATACTCAGGGTCACCGGAAAAGAATTGTGCGATGCGGAGTAGCTGAACTGGCCCTTTTTGCTCGGCTTTATGATACTGAGGATACCCAGCCTCAAAAGGCCAGATTACCAGCAGTTCACTCCACACAGATCGTTCAAGTTCTTCGAAAATTTGCAACTACACCTATGCGGCTTGGAGATTTACAGGGAGAATATATTTCCACTGAAATGTGGCATGAAACCAATGCACAGAAATATGGTACCATCCGTCGTCAGACTGGTTTTCCTAAAGACTCCTCCCAATTGATTTTTTCTGGTCCTCATTTCTATGTTGGAAATCCCTTTTACAAAACACCCCGTACAAAATGTACGGAAAAGGGTCATTACGATATCCTCGATCTTACTATTTTACCTGACGACTATCTGCCTAGGGCAAACTACCTACCCGATTGCAATACAGAGGAATATTTGCGTAGAACACCAAAGGTTCCTTGGAAAAAGCAGGATCATATTACAAATTATTACAGACATATTAATAGAAAAATGTTGAGCCAATCTGGAGAGAGAACTTTAACGAGTTGTATAATCCCTCCACTTACGGGTCATATAGATGGTGGGTTTAGCATTGCCTTCAAGAAGCAAAAAACACTTATAAATTTTAGTGCACTACTTTCATCCTTACCTTTCGATTTTTATGTGAAAACAACCGGGAAAGCAACCCTAAGGGGGGATACTTGCCGATATTTAGTTTTTCTTGAAAAAATACCTTTCAATGCGAGATATCTATCTTTGACCTGTCTAACGAACCACTATGCTGACCTATGGCAAGAATGCTGGGAGAATGAGTTCAAAAATGATTGTTGGGCAAAAGATGATTTTCGTTTAGACAATTGTTTTTTTAAGAACCTTACCCCCATCTGGCAACGGAACAATGCTTTAAGATTCGATTATTCCCGACGACAGGCTCTGGTCGAAATAGATGTCCTAACTTCAATGGCTCTTGGATTGACTCTGGAAGAATTGAAAACCATTTACCGTGTCCAGTTTCCTGTTTTACGGCAAAACGAAGGAGACACCTGGTACGATACCACCGGCCGCATTGTCTTCACCTGCTCCAAGGGCCTACCAGGCGTAGGGTTGCCCCGAAAGAAAAATAACACAGACCTCATCGGCTGGGAAGATATAAAAGATATGCAATCCGGCACGGTAACCCGAACCATCATGGATGATACCCAGCCAGGAGGTCCATTTCAACGGGTCATAACCTACGAGGCACCCTTTGACCGCTGCGATCGGGAAAAGGATTATGAAGAGGTCTGGGGTAATTTCGAGAAACAGTTTAAAAAAGAGTGAGAACTTTCTTTAGATTCAATCACATTAATGTCTAATCCCAAAGGAAGAGAATAGCGGAAAATCAAAGAACTCTGGTTGACAAAATATAAAAAATAATGATATTTGTCAACCAGGAGGTGACAATCATGAT
>CAYSSE010000167.1:0-8793 GCA_964433355.1 uncultured Desulfocicer sp. | reverse complement strand
CACCGGAACAAGAGGTGATCCGGCAATACGAGATAGATGATTATAAAAGTAAAACCGAACTGACGTCAGAAAAATTGATGACAGCCATGATGCTGGGATTGAGAACCTACGAGGCCATGAACACCAAGGAACACTATCAAAAAAAACTCGAAGAGGAAGTGGCCAGAAGAACCGCATCATTGCAGAAGGCCCTGGATGAAATAAAAATGCTCCAGGGGATTATCCCCATTTGCTCGCATTGTAAAAAAATTCGGGATGATCATGGCTGCTGGAGTCAGTTTGAGGCATATATCCAAAAATATTCCGAGGCACAATTCAGCCACAGTATCTGCCCTGATTGTGCCAGACACCTTTATCCTGATTTTCATCTTTACGACGACGACGACGACAACGATGAAGAATGAATGAGGCGTTTACGTAATTACGTAACTATCCATCACCCCTTCCTTTGGACAAGGTTTTATATAACGGGCAACGAATATTGGGTCGTAGACGCGGAGCCAAATGATATCATGCCGCCCCCTCCGACGGGCAATGGGCCCGGCCCGGGACTGTTAGACAGCCCAATTGGCCGGTTCCTATTACCCATCGGAGGGGGCTCTGCTGAGGGTGCTTGGACACTTCATTTTCATATAAAAAATTTGGAGTTCTTTAATGTTTTATGCAGATTTGCACAATCATACCACTGCTTCCGATGGAGATTATACTCCAGAAGCGCTCATCACCACCATGAAACACTTGGGTGTTTCTGTGGTGGGAGTAACAGACCATGATACGGTGGGAGGGTTAACCTCTGCCCTGGAGGCGGGGACTCGCCTGGGTGTGGAAGTGGTTCCCGGGGTGGAGGTATCTGTACGGTTTAAAGACTCTTTTTTCACTGGAACCCTGCACCTGTTGTGCTATTTTAAACCGGATCTTTTGCAGGATCATGGATTTATCACAACCTTGAACACAACCCTTGGAAGGGGCAGGGGAGAGGCGTTGATCCGATCCAGGGTGGCCGAGATCAATCGTATGTTCGGCCCGGGGGGGGAAGAGCCCATGCTGTCAAGGGAGATGACACATGATGAAATTGCAGCTTACGCACCTTCGGTGTCCCGGCGGCATTTTGCACTGGCCTTGGCTGAAAAGCATGGGGTAAAAGACCCGGGTAAAATCAATCATATTATTGGCAACAACAGCCCGGCTTATTTACCATCAGGGATTGACATTGCCACTGCGGGGGCTTTCACCTCGGCATTTCCTGTGATAATGGTGCTGGCCCATCCTGCAGCGGGCTCTTTTCCCGGTAAAGGACATTACAGTGAGGTGCTTCCCCCGGTGGAGACGGTGGAAAGGTTGTTTCCTCGATTTCTGGATATGGGCCTCCATGGCATTGAAATCAGTTACCCTGGTCATACCCCAGAACATCAGGCCCTGATGCAGAGCTGGGCTGAAAAATATAATCTTGTGGTCACTGGTGGGTCTGACTGCCACGATGAAGTTCACCGGCCTGCCGGGGTGTCAGGTATTTCAAAGACTCAATTTGATATTTTTAAAGCGTTGTTTTGATTCAATAATAATGTTAATACCCCTTCTGAATCGTCAAAATTTGGCTACTGCCATAATCCGGGACAGTTTCAATCATTATTATGTTTCGAATCCCCATTTCATAGGCATTTTTAAAGAATCATGCCTCAAAAGTGTCCCGCTTTATGTTGGTTAGCCCAAAATTTCATATCCTCAACACCTGGAATGACGAAGATCCACCGCCGCCCTCAGTAAGGTGCAGAGCCTCAAGAGTTACTCTTGTTTTGATTCTCTATATAATCTAAAAGATTTTGTGCGTTGGGTGTTATTCGTGCTTTAAGCGATTCTTCAAGTGCAACGCTCGCTTCGGCAAATCTTCCAATTTCAAAATAGATCCGGCCCAGATTATACAAAATTGCATGATGTTGAGGAGCAATGCTCAAACATCGTTGGTATTGTTGGATTGCTTCTTCATATTCACCAATTTTTCTTAGTTCTATGGCAAATTTATTATATGTCATGACAGATTCTGGCATCGGATCAACGGTTTGGCGTAAAAATGCACCTGCCTCCTTTACTCTTCCCGTAGCAAGATAAACCTTTCCCATTTCCACCAGTTCAAGATCAGTGGGATCAGACTGTTTGATTTCATCAAATATTTCAACGGCTTCATCTGCCAGTCCCAGTTTCGCATACACTTTCGCCAATTCAATTTTTCTTTGCCTGTTCAAAGGATTCCGTCCACTGGATTGTCTTAAATATTGCAATGCCTCTTCAAAATTATCTTCTTCCATACAGATTTTTCCAAGATAATTAAGGGCCTTACTGTCATTTCTTAGCTCGAGAAGTTCATCTATATATTCTTTTGCCTTGTTAAAATTTCTTTGATTATAATAGCATTCAATCAGAATAGTCAGTACAGATGGATGCCTTTTCTTTTTCAGAAGCTGCTCGGCGTACTCTATGGCTCGTGTCTGTTTACCGAAAAGTTTGAGCTGGGATAATTTTTGTATTTCATAATGCATTTCATCTGGATTCAACCGATTTCTAAAAATAGCTTTAATTGCAGACATTATGCGATTTTCATTGAATGGTTTTTGTTCGTATGCGTCAACGCCCTCCTCGATGGCATAAATAACCTTTTCTTCAGACATTTCTCCTGTGACCATTAAAACAGGCATTGTGTGATTTTTGGGGTCACTTCTTATTTTAGTGACTAATTCAATACCGTTCATAACAGGCATATGCCAATCAATAATTGCAAAATCTATTTTGTTTTTTTCAATTATTTTCAGGGCAATTGCCCCATTTTTAGCCTCTCGAATATTTTTATACCCATTCCTCATTAAAATACTTGTTAACAAATTAATCGTTAAATCGTGATCATCCACAAGTAAAAAAGCATAATTCATATTTTGCATAATAGTTAGTTTCATCCAAAGACAGCTAAAAATTTAGTTATTAATATAGGGCATCCTTGATTTTCCAGCTTACATTTCTTAGAGGAATAACTCCATTTTTCAGGAAAACTTGCCCCAAATTTATAAAATATTTTTGAGGTGATATTGAGGCTGTCCAATATTTTTATTTCAATTATGATGGCAGTATAACAAAATGGCCTTAATGAGACAAGAATAATGCTCATTGAAAATATATATATTCCACGTTTCGTGTATTTTTATAATAGCCTGTAATTAATATAAAATAACACCTTGGTTTTTTAACGGTCAACTTTGTGATATTAACAAATTTAATAAGTTTTTTATAAGAAAGTCTCACCAACACGCTGGAATTAAAAGACTTTCATCTTTAGTTGTGGGCAGGCCGAGGCCAGAATACGATCTGCCCGTGGCAGTTATATAAAAATAAGCGAATAGAGGTATATATATTGTATATTCAGTGTTTTAAATCAAAATAAAATGGGATGGTTAAGGGTTCACTCATCAATCCCAAAAATACTTTTACAAATTTCCCGAATAGATTTATATATAGTCCACAGAATTTTCAAAATTTTGAAAAATCCAACAGACTGCAATTCTTCTTTTTTTGACTCTGTTCATCCTGAAATGAACAGGGTTTAATCATTTACTTTTATGCAGGAGAATATCCCCATGCCCCATCTGAACCATCTGTTTGCTCCCATTAAAATCGGTTCCATGACGGTGAAGAACCGCCTTCTCATGCCATCCATGAGCATTAATTTTGGCGTGGATGACAATTGCTATGTCACCGATCAGTTGACAGAATATTTTGTGGAGCGAGCCAGGGGAGGGGTGGGAATGATGATGGTGGGTGGGGGCGGTGTGCATCCCGGCGGACAGGAACAGCCGGATCTGCCCTTGATCTATGAAGATGGATGTATCCCCGCCTTGAAACAGATGGTGGAAAAAGTCAAGGGTTATGGAACCCGGTTTGGGGTTCAGCTCATGCACGGGGGACGTCAATGTTATCTGCCTCAAAAGGTGGCTCCTTCTGCCATTCCAGCCCCTGCTGTGGTTAAAGGAGAGGTACGGGCCCTTGAAATACCGGAGATAAAAGAGATAGTGGGCTGTTTTGGAGATGCCACCCGGCGGTGCAAAGATGCGGGGTTTGATTTTGTGGAAATCCATGCGGCCCACGGTTATCTAATCAACCAGTTCATGTCCCCCAATGCCAATGTGCGCACCGATGAATATGGGGGCAGCTTTGAAAATAGAACCCGATTTTTCTTTGAGGTCATGGCTGATATTCGGGCAAAAACTGGCCCTGACTTTCCCGTGGGTATCCGTATTAATGGCAATGATTTTATGGAAAATGGCTGGACACTGGAGGATACCGTACGACTGGTTCCATTGATTGAAAAGGCCGGAGCCGCTTACATTCATGTATCTGCTGGGGTATATGGATCCACGGAGTTGACCATCCCTTCCATGTATTCCCCTCATGGGTGTTTTACATACCTGGCAAAGGCCGTGAAAGCGGTGGCAACCATACCCGTGATCACTGTGGGCAGGATAAAAGATCCAAAATTTGCCGATGAAATTCTGGCCAATGGGGATGCAGATATGGTGGCCATGGGCCGGGCCCTCCTTGCCGAC
This sequence comes from uncultured Desulfocicer sp., assembly GCA_964433355.1. Classification (GTDB taxonomy): domain Bacteria; phylum Desulfobacterota; class Desulfobacteria; order Desulfobacterales; family Desulfobacteraceae; genus Desulfocicer. Next base: position 4,207 of record CAYSSE010000167.1, on the reverse strand, counting down.
CCCCACATGCCGGCCAAGGCCCTGGCCGGTAATTTTTCTGCCATCAGACCCTGTGTGGGATGTTGCTTGGGCTGCATCCATGCCGTGCTTGCCGGTGAACCCGCTTCGTGTGTGGTCAATCCCGATGTGGGTCGTGAAGCCCAGGTCAGAGAAGGATGTTCCTCTTTGAATCCACAAAAAGTTTTGGTGGTGGGAGCCGGACCGTCGGGCATGGCTGCAGCACGGCTTTTTGCCATGAGGGGACACCAGGTTCAGGTGGTGGAAAAGGGGCCGGACACCGGGGGACTTATGGCCCTTGCGGCCCGGGCACCCGGGCGGGGGGAGATTGATGATATTCTTGATTTTTTCAGAAATGAACTCACCCGACTTGGCATTCAAATTCAGCATGACACCATTTTGGATGAAGAGATTCTCAATGAATTTCAGCCGGACAGGGTGATTCTGGCAACGGGCTCCATGCCGGATATGCCCGTGATCAAAGGTCTTTTCCAGACGGACATGCGCCTTGTGACCAATGTGGATATCCTCTCCGATGAAGAAGCCCCTGGAAAAAAAATACTTGTGCTGGGGGGAGGTATGACCGGATTGATCACCGCTGATTTTCTGGGACAACAGGGGTGTGAAGTGCATGTATTGAATCGCAAAAATCGCTTTGCCGAAGAGATGTCTGCCAATGATCGGTATTATCTGCGGGAAAGCATTAAGGAAAAAAACATTACCCTGTATAAAAAAGTTGCCATAAAAGGATTTACCCGGGATGGGGTCACCTTTAAAACCCGGGGAGAAACCGTTTCCCTGGAAGGCTGTGACATGGTGGTGATTTCTGAAAAGCAAGTTTCCGTACGGGAAATCAAGGCACTGGAAGATAAATCAGCTGCCACTTTCCATGTCATCGGAGATGCCAAGCTACCCCGTAATTTGATGTTTTGCATCAGTGAAGCCGAGGAAATTGCCCGTTCCATATGACCAAAACCGGTATCATTAAAATGTGATTTGCATTTTTTTGAGGGAACGCTTCATTTTTAGAAGGTGCCCTTCAAAAAATGATAGGCTACCCCAGAACCCAGTACCCAGAACCCAGTACCCAGAACCCAGAACCCAGAACCCAGAACCCAGAACCAAAAAGAACCAAAAGGATTATGAAGACCCAATGAAAATACTGACAGTATCGGATGTGGTGCTTCCCGAACTTTACAAAGAGTTTGATAAAAAGGCATTTCCAGACATTGATCTTGTCATGGCCTGTGGAGATCTGCCACCGGAATATCTATCTTTTTTATGCCACACCTTTGGGGGACCCCTTTTTTATGTCCGGGGCAACCACGATATTCGATATGATGAAAAACCACCCCAGGGCTGCACAAATATCCATGGTCGCATTGAGAAGTTCCAGGGGTTGAAGATCCTGGGACTGGGGGGCTCCAGGTGGTACAATGGCGGTGCCAACCAATACACGGAACAAGAGATGAAAAAAAATATCCGGGGCCTGACATTTCCCCTGTGGTGGGGTCGGGGGGTGGATATTGTCATTACCCACGCCTCACCACGGTATATCCATGACGCCGAAGATCCCTGCCACAGGGGATTTAAGTGTTTTGGTACCTTTATTAATAAGTACCGTCCCGACTATTTTATCCATGGTCATATCCATCGGGATTTTGATTCCCCGGAGGAACGCATAACCCGGGTTAATAAAACAAAGGTGATCAATACCTATGGTTACAACATCATTCACATCAATCCTCACACGGTTGTTTCGTAAAGTAATGGGTAAAAAAGACCCGAATGACAGGCTCCGGGATGGGGATTACTTTAAAAGTCGTCAGCAAAAGGAGGGCGCGTTTGATACAAAAGACCGGGGGGTTCAGACGGTCAACGTGGCCCAGATCACGGGAAGTGTGGGGCGGTATCAAGATTTTGATGATCAGTTTCGATTCCGGGGCAACAAAACCTCTGAACGGTTTTTAAGTGTGCTGGAGGCCATGCGCACCGGTAAGGTGCTGCCCCCCATCAAGCTGTACCAGATCAAGGATGAATACTATGTGATGGATGGCAATCACCGGGTGGCGGCGGCAAAGCAGTTGAAACACGATGAAATTCTGGCCACCATTCTGGAGTTTATTCCCAGCATTGAAACCCTTGATAATCTCCTTTATAAGGAGATGGTACTCTTTTGTGAGGAGACGGGTCTGCCCCGGGTGATCAAGCTCACCGAACCGGGAAAATATCTTCAACTCCTGGGGCAGATTCAACAACACCATCAATATCTTCAAGGGGGAAAGGGGGATGTCAGTTTATTCAAGGCGTCTCGGGACTGGTACAAAACCATCTATAATCCTTTTTGTGCCATCATCAAACGGGGAGGACTGCTGGAACGATTTCCCAATCGCACCCTGGCAGATCTTTATTCCTATATCTCTTCGGGGTATTGGGAAAAAAAGAAAAATGTTTCCTATGGCATTGGGCTGGCGCGTATGATTCCCAATAATATGGAGGATTTCAGGTCAAAAATGTCAAAACTCAAAGAGTTGGAATATCCAGAGATGAAACAGGGAATCACGGCTTTTGTTTTGATGAATGTCAAGGGAAAGCAAGAGAACCGGATCATTGAACATTTATACAAACTGGATGAGGTGGTGGAAGTTCATGCGGTGCATGGGGATGTGGATTTATTGGTTAAAACCGTTTTGACAAGGGATTTACTCAGTTCAGATGCGGAGGTTATTTCTAATTTTGTCCATGATAAAGTCAGACAGTTCAATGGCGTGATCAGCACTAAAACCCTGATACCTGGCGTGTCCAAAATCAAACCCCAGGAAACAATGGTATTGTAAAGTCAATGTGAGGCGAATGAAGCAATGAGTGAAATCGGAGCAGATCAATCAAAGCATCAATTAATTTTAGATGCGGTAAAGGATAAGTCTGTGGAAAATCAAGAACAGGAGAGCCCGGATAAAAAAATAGAGATTGTCGTATTCTCCATGGCTCATCGCTATTTTGCATTTAAAGGGGCTGGGATCAGAGAAATTTTGCCCTACACTCCCATCACCGAGGTGCCGGGGTGCCCCCGGACAATACGGGGAATAATTAATGTGCGTGGCATCATTGAATCTGTGGTGAATTTGCATACTCTGCTTGAAATTGAGGAGAGTCCCACGTCTAACAGAACCCGGTTTATCTTGGCACAGTCAGAAAAAATTTTATCCGGTATCCAGGTGGAGAGCGTTGAGGATGTACTCTCCATTGAATCCAATCATATCAAGGCAGTCATCTCCACATTACCTGCTGCCACCAAAAAATATGCCCTGGGCGGAGGGGAACTGTATAAAGATCACTACGTGGTTTTGCTAAGTGTAAAAAAAATATTCACAGAGCTGTTACAATAAAGGAAATCAATTGTGGAAAATGAGGTGACCCTGCTTTTTTTTAATATCATGGGCATTGATTTTGCCATGGACGTTGCACCGGTCACGGCCATGGTGTCTGTGGAATCACTGGCAAATCAAAAATCAGGTATTGTGTGGTTCCATGAAAAAATTGATTTTTCCCAAACTCCTGTGATTTATGATTGCCCAAAGGCCCTATGTATTACGACTGGAAAAAAACAGTTCCATCTGATCATTGATAACCCCCGGGAGATGCCTGTTGCCATTTCAATTGACACTATAAAACCGTTTCCTGTTTTGGTGAATCAGGTTTCCGCCAACACCCCCCTTTGGGCGGTATATCCCCTTAAGGATCGCTTGGTGTTACTGGTGGATACACTTATGATGTTTCCATGATTTGAGAAACTGGATGATTGGGTATAAATCCTTTTTTGAGATAAATTTTTCTTGAAGTAGATTCAGGCTTACACTACACTAACTTCCATAGCCAACAACTCCTGAGCTAAAAATTCAGGTGTTTGCTTGTCTTTTTTATAACATACATGGCTGTAACTACCAGCCACAACGAAAAACGAAAGTCTTTTAATTTTAGCACGTTGGTGAGACTTTCATATAAACTGCCACTGGCAGACCTTATTCTGACCTTGGTCTGCCCACAACGAAATATAAAAGAATGTCAGTCATGTCTACTCTTTCATATCAACGGGCAGCGAATATTGGGTCGTAGACGCGGAGCCAAATGATATCATGCCGCCCCCCCCCCGATGGGCAATGGGCCCGGCCGGAACCGTTAGACGGCACAATTGGCCGGTTCCTATTAC
>CAYSSE010000166.1:0-8859 GCA_964433355.1 uncultured Desulfocicer sp. | reverse complement strand
CAAACAGTGCAGCTCTTTCCATAACCGCTTTTATAAAATCGGTCCTTGCTTTGGGTGCATATGCTTTAATTTGAGCAGTGTTCATGTCTCAACCTTTATCAATTGGCGTTAGCGAATTCGTATTCTAAGATCGTCTTTTATGGCGTTGAGCAGCTCTGATTTGACTTTTTCAATAAAAACCATCACGTCTTCCTCTGTATCAAGATATGTTTTATGCATGAAATCGGAAGATTTTATCATTGTTGTCTTTTTTGTGGGTTTTATTGGTGGTCTCGGTTTTTTACCAGGTCCCGGTGCAGGAATGAATTTTTCTTCAATGGCTTCCAGGGCAGTTTCAAACGCATCCTGGGATTCATTAACACTGTAGGAAATATGGGGAATGCTGTATTCTACGGCTATTTTTTTCTTAAAATTTTGAAGGGGAAAAAGGGTTTTGTTTTTAAAATCATCATCTGCGTCTTTTTCCTTTAACAAATTAGAGATTTGTTTGATCTTATTATCAATCTCATCTGTGGCAGATTTTCGCCGTTCCTCCAGAAGTTTATTATTAAACTGCTCCACAGTTGCAACCAGTGTGCTGACCTCCTTAAGCATCTGATAGGGATTCTTTGCAGAAACAATCTCTTCCATCCGTTTTAAGGCCCTGTTCGCATCCGCATCTTTGTCAATGGCAGATTTATTGGGCAAAAATCTGTTTAATGCACTTTGCAATATTTCCCAGGTCTGTTTCTGGTTGTTATAAAAATCCTGAAGATCCAAAAAGTCCTCTTGGGCCTCAAGGAGATCTTCCTTGTGAAGATTGAATTCTTTAATCATCTCAAATGCATCATGAATATCAAGTATAGCCGCTACAATTTGCAAGCAGCCATCAATCTCTGGTTTACCGGGATACGTTCCTGTATCAGCCAGAGTCTTGTATTTATCCAGGGGACCCGTCCACTTTTTAAGACCGGTTTTAATATATTGACTGATCTTTTCCTGGCCGTCCGGAGCAAGGGAACCAAATATCTCCTTGCCAAGATCTTTAGCTTTTTGAAGATCCCGGATTGGCGTCGTGATTTTTTTTACAATCTGGACATTCTTCCATTGATTCGTTTTTGATAATAGAGGGATGGCTTCTTTGGGCTGAATTTTGGTTTTGTCCTCTAACAGGCTTATGTCTCCGGCCATGAACGACTTGGCCACGAGGATCACAATCTGGAAATGAGGCCAGCCAAACGGCCGTTTTGCAAATTGCTTTACCAGTTCATCCAGAACAATCGTTTTATTGCTTGCGGTTTTCAGTTCAATAAAGGTTCTGACCTCTTTGAGATCCTGGGTCTCTTCCTTGGCAAATTCAAAGACCAGTTGTTCCTGGCCAATGTCATCGGACAGCAGGATCTGCTTGATCTCTCGTATGGGATCATCATGTACATGGGCCAGATAATTAAATTTGCTGAATGTATTCAGAATCAGGTAGTCGAAGGCTTGATCAAGGGCTTTTGAGGTTGTAGGGGCATTTATTTCCAGGGCTTTGCCCAGGGTGTAGAAGTCAGCATTGAGAATTAAATCATCTACCTTTGAGATGAGTCTTTCTTTTCTGCCCCTGTTATCGTCTGCCCGATCCCTTAATATTTGTTTCAAACTGGTTGATGCGGCTGCATCACTTTTATCCTTGATGTATTTGTCCGTCTGAATGTAGGTGCGTATTTCAGAAAAAAGGGTCTGATCATTACCCAGTTTTATAAGAACTATTCCTTCGTCATCCAGGCTGTGCATGTTGCATTTGCCCGCATTGTACACTGAATACTCATCATGCATTGGGCTGATGATATCAAGGGAAAGCTCATCTTCCAGTTTTTTTCCCCAGGGTTTTTCATCACAGATCCGGTTAAAGGCATAGTCCCTTTTAAAGGGAAGGTATTTGTGCTTGGATTTGTTTTTCAGGATATCTTCAAAAACAATATCCCCCAGAAGATCAGTTTCTGCATGGGAAGAGATCTCAACGCTTTTTATTTCCCTGGAAACTTCACGTTCTTCATTGGTAAGGAAGAAATACAGATCACCGTTGCGGCTGATAAGATTTTCTTTTTCAAGATGCACGAGCGCTTCATCAATTTGTTGCTTCAGGGTAATCCTGTCTGCATCCACTTGATCAATACAAAGGGTTGCAAGGTTATCCATATTGGGCTTGATGATATCCACATAGCGAATTAAAAAAAGCGTTTGGAGAATATTAATATCAAAGGGAGCATTTAATCCTTTATTATCTTTTGCCTGTTCAATGCTCCTTTTAATAGAGGTGTCCAGGAAGCTTTCTATACAGGGGAAAAACTCATACAAAGGAACCAGTGCATTGATCTCTTTGGAAGAGATATTCATGGCTGCAGATTGAAAGGCATCCAGCATGGACCTTTCTCCCCGGCTGAGATGGAGACCTGTGGCCCCTGCTTTTCTGATGGACTCAAATATTTTTTGAACCAGTTGGAAATGGTAGGGGGTGAAGGGATAATTATTTACAAACTCCTGCTCAGTGGAGAAGTTTTTCAATGTGGTGGTATCATTGGTAAAACTGAGCTGATTCTTAAGGATATCCCCTTTTTGAGAAAAAAGTTTTTTAAGCGCTTGTTTTGCGTCATCCTGTTTTTCAAGAAGACGTGCCTGGATGACTTCATCGGTATTGGCACTGGACAGGGAAAGCCTTGTGTTGAATCGGCCCTGAATTTTAGAAAAATCATTTGCCTTGGAGGATTTGATATCCCCTAACACAGCATCAATATCTTCCTGGGATGTGACCAGGACCCAGGCCCGGCCTTGGCAAATCCGTCCCAGGTCTTCAACAATCGTCTGTAGGTTCAACATCAGATGGGTATCACTGCCGATAAATTGGCCGATCTCATCCACCAGAAATATGATTCTGTGGTTTTTTGATCGTGTATCCAGATACTCCTTTACCCTTTTCGCAAATTGCTCGACGGTAAGATTAAAGCTGTCTTCATATTTTTCAAACCAGGCCCGGGTAGCATCCGGGCTTTTATCAAGGACTATGGATAAGGCTTCAACAATTTCATCTTCAAGAAGGGAATAGGCATCCCGTTCATTCTCCCATTCAGAGCCGTATATCTCCTTGAACTTGATTTTAAAGTCCTCATATTTGCCTTTTAGACTCAGATATCTTTCTATCTCAGCAAGGGGAAGAGAATTAGAACAAAAGCCCTGACTTTCATTGAACAGCCTCCAGAATACCGATAGAATAGTGGATCTTCCGTCTGTTGCATCAGCTCGGCTATCGATATTAAAAAGAATAATGTCTGTATTAATAGTTGCCGTCCGCTTGATATCGCCTAAAAGCATGGGGTCTTTTATCTTATCAGAAAAAAAATCAACGGCTTTTTTTTCTGAAGAGTCATCAGGGCAATACGCGGCCCTGTTCGCTAAAAGATAGGACAATATTTTAATAAAGTGAGATTTTCCTGAACCAAAAAAACCGGATATCCAGACGGCCATCCGGCCTGCTATTATCGGATCATCAGGATTGTCTGCTGCACCAAGGTAGGATGATAGGAAGGTTCTTAAATGTCTGTCAAGCTCACGGGTAACAACATATTCATCAAGTTCCTGCCAGATAACGGATTCATTGAGTTGATCTGCTTTTACCACCCCGTTTATGGGCCGTGAGATGTTTTTTATGAAGATATCTTGAATCAGCATTGCCGAATTTCCTTTGAAATATTTGATCTGCTTTTATGCGTTGATTATACAACCAATCGAAATGCCCTGTAATAATTTATCTCTTTCAACTTGCCAAAAAGGCTGAGCCCCTGTCCGGTAAATACCCCGGGATAAAACATCACCAATGGCGTGTCTTCCATTAGGTGATGAAGATTATTTAGAAGATTATGACTTCTCAACATGGGATAGGCGCTTCCAACCCCCGATACCAGAACAAGGTCCTGCTCATCAGGGTGGGCAAGATCAACAAACGCCTTTGCTATTTTTTTGGCATCAATGGGACCTTTTAAGGCCTTTAAAAGTGCCTCATCTCCTTTTTTTGTCTGGATATCCAGAACACGGTCAAGCAGGTTCCTATTTTTAAGATACTGAATAATCAGTTCAAACAGATTTATGTGCTTGAAACGCATGGCAGGTTTTCTTTTTGGAAGCTGTTTTAATATAAACTCAATATGCTCTCTTACTTCCAATTCATGTTCAGCTGGGTAATCAAAAATATAAAAACCGATTTCATTTCCAAGGCCGGAATTAGAGAGAAGTTCATCGGATGTCAGTCGATCAAGAATTTTGTCCAGACGAGTTTTAAATGGCGCCATATCAAATCCTTATGGGCTATGTAATTTTCATGCACTTTAATACATAGGTTTCTTTTCTTTTAACAAGGTAATTTTTTATTTCCGGCGCCATAAATACGGGAATCAATTTGCAGGTTGCTGTATTTTCAATATATTTTGCCTCTGCAAGCATCCTGAACACAACCTGCTTTAGCTTTGATCTTGTTGATTCTTTCCATGTGTCAACCTGTGGGTCAATTTGGGAACAGGTCTCAAGAAATTGGTTCCAGTCACTTCCGCTGATCTTTTTTGTAAAGGTCTGCCAGTGTTGCCGCAAAACAATATCCATAAAATCACCAACAAGGCGGCTCTGTTTTATGGATGCCGCAAGCAGAGCCTGGGAAGTTATTTCGGATGAACCGTCATAAATAAGTTGCCACAACTCTCTGTCCATGGTCATGAGACGGTTTTTTATAAGGCGTGCTTGTTTTTTTGCCGTTTCCGGGCTTCTTTTCTGTAAAATATTGTCACGAACAATGGCCTGGTGCCAGCCAGGAGAATTTACATTTTCTAAAAGCAGGTGCGCAATTTTTCGGCTTTCTTCCATGAGCAGGGATCCTGCCACAATGTCACCGGTATAGATTTTATTTTCAGGATTATTCATAAATATAATTGTCTCAATAGGTGAAATGGAAAAAAGCTATTACTCTTTATCATGCATTATTATAGCATTCAAGGGGTATTAAGCTCAGAATGCTACCGCTAAGAGCTGGGTTAAACAGGGCAGCATGAGGGACACCTTCGGGTGTGCCGGTTCCTTGTACCGGTCTCTCAACCCCCATTGCTGCCCTTTTTGTTTTTGAGAGAATAAAAAGGTCTTACTCATTATACAAGGAGCCCTATCATGGAACAACCCGCCAAAATAGAATTACCCGTTTTTCAGTTGGCATTGACAAAAAAACTCCGCTCATATATTAATTTTTATTTGTATAACTTTAAAATTTTGATCATATGGATATATCACAAAAAGCAAAAGAATTGAGTTGGGACTGGAAAAATCCCATCATAATGATGCTTTTATTATTGCCGGTGGCAAAGAACAATTACGTTGTAAAGCGTTTGACGTCACTCAAAGACGAAGGAACAACAGATCCCTTGAAAGATTCTATGATGCACAGTATATTGACAGTAGGGACGGAAAGAAGAAATCAGGAAAGACGTTAAGCTCACAAAAAACAACTCGCAGCCGAGAAAATTTACCGGAAAACTTGAGGCAATATAGAAAGCTTAAACTCAAAAAAGGACACAGAGCAATCAGGAAACAAAGATACCCTTTCCAACCGGGTGATCTGGTGATACTGGAAGGTAAAATTTTAATGGTGAAAGGCACCATGAGCAATGGCAGATCCGTATTGTTCACCAATGGCAAAAGTAAGACTCCCAAAAATTTAAAACATCTTTGTTATGGTAAGGGGATCGTGTTCGAGAAAAACAGCTAAAACAAGGCTTATATCCCAAATTTAAAGCATTGGGTTTTACGGCCTAAAGGCCGATAGTCTAAACCGGGGTATCAGATTCTTTTATAAGAAACACAGCATTAAAGTACCGACAACAGAGCCCCCGGCAGAATTATGCCATTGTAATATTCGTTTTGTCGGTGGGGCGAGATGGCCATTATTATCAAATAGAAGTGGTTGACAGACCACATGTAACATACTGTCATAACATATTTTTTTAACCTTAAAAATTAATTTTAACAAAGGGAGATAATGATTCATGTTGACAAAAATTTTTCCGTTTCTGCTCTGGTTCAAGGACTATGATGGGGACAAAATGAAACTGGATGTGGTGGCGGGTATCACCGTTGCCATGGTCCTTATTCCCCAATCCATGGCCTATGCCCAACTGGCAGGACTTCCTGCATATTATGGCCTTTATGCCGCATTTTTACCCCCCATGGTGGCAGCCCTGTTCGGCTCCAGCCGCCAGTTGGCCACAGGACCCGTTGCCGTGGTCTCTCTGATGTCGGCCGCTTCCCTTGAACCCCTTGCCACAGCGGGAGGCTCTCAGTTTATTGCCTACTCCATTATTCTGGCATTTACGGTGGGCTCATTCCAGCTTTTTCTGGGCGTCTTCCGTCTGGGACTTGTGGTGAATCTTCTTTCCCACCCGGTGGTGAACGGTTTTACCAATGCTGCGGCCATTGTTATTGCCTCTTCACAATTTTCCAAACTGTTCGGCGTATATGTAGACAAGGCCGGACACCACTACCAGACCATCATCAACGTGTGCAAGTCCGCCATGCATTACACCCATTTTCCCACCCTTGGCATGGGTGTTCTGGCCATTGTCATCATGGTGGTATTAAGACGCTACAATCCCAAAATTCCCAACGTGCTGGTGGCGGTGCTCGTTACCACATTGCTCTCTTATTTTATCCACTTTAACAATGACACCTTTGTCCCCATTACCCAGATTAAAAACCCTGAAATTGTAAAGACCCTCAACGAGTTTAACCATGAAATCGCTCAAATTGAAACACTGGGTGAAGCCCGTGCCATTTTAAACAATGAGATGAAGGCAGCCAAGGAAGAGTCCAAGGCCCATGGCGGTCATTTTATTTCCGACAGAGAGATTGACATTAATCATCAACTGGCCGTCCTCCAGGCAAAAATTGATCATACCAAGGCGATGGCCCATGAAAAAAGAGAAATGCTCAGGTTAATCCACTTTTCAGCGGCAAAGGACAGTGGCGAAACACCGACATTTTATGTGGGGTCCGCCCTTCCAGACAACGCTGAAACCGATGGACGAAAATGGCGTATCAAAATCAGCAACAAGCATCTGGATGTTGAAAAATTAAAGATGATCGGTGGCGGTGCCGTTGTGGGTGATATTCCCAAGGGACTTAAGGTGGGCATTCCCAAGGCACCGGAAAACACCTCCTATCTGGCGGCCTTTTTGCAACTGCTCCCCTATGCCATCATCATTTCGCTTCTGGGCTTCATGGAAGCCATTGCCATTGCTAAATCCATGGCTGCCAAAACAGGACAAAAGCTGGACCCCAACCAGGAGCTCATCGGACAGGGGCTTGCCAACATCATCGGTTCCTTTGGACAGAGTTATGCCGTATCTGGCTCCTTTTCCCGTTCTGCGGTGAACCTCCAGGCCAATGCCGTCACCGGTGTCTCGTCTGTTATTACAAGTGTTATGGTGGCCCTGACGCTTCTGTTTTTCACCCCGCTTCTTTATCATCTTCCCCAGGCGGTTCTGGCGGCTGTCATCATGATGGCGGTTATGGGTCTCATCAACACCAAGGGATTTATCCATGCCTGGAAAGCCAAACGTTCCGATGGCATAATTTCTGTCATCTCCTTTGTATGCACCCTGTATTTTGCGCCCCATCTTGAAGAGGGCATCATGGTGGGTGTGGCCTTGACCTTCTTTTTGTTTATATACAAAAATCTGCGCCCCAAGGTCGCTTTGTTATCCATGTCCAGTGACAACACCTTGAGAAGTGCCATCAAATGTGGTCTCAAATCCTGTGACCACATTGCCGTGGTGAGATTTGACGGTGCATTGATCTTCACCAATGCCACCTACCTTGAAGATAAGGTATTGGAGTATATTGCAGAAAAACCAGATCTTCTCCATGTGCTCATCGAGGCAAGCGGCATCAACGATGTGGATGCCTCTGGAGAAGATGCGTTATCCACTCTCATTGATACCGTGAGGGGAAGTGGTCGGGATATTTCATTCTGTGGTCTCAAGGAACGTGCCCTTGATGTCATCACCCGTACCAATCTGATCCAGAAAATAGGAGAAGAAAACATCTATTCAGAATCAGGAACGGCCCTGTTTCACATCCACAAGGCCATCCATGACAAAGGCGATTGTGTTACCTGTCCCCTGAAAACATGTAAACCCCTGAATCTGGAGAACATCACTGTGTCTTGATCCAAAAAATATGATCATGAACTAAAACATTAAAGACCTTTTCCATGCAAATCTGGAAAAGGCCTTTTTTTTTAAAAAAAGATTTTAATACAGACCACGTGGGAGTGGCTCAGGTTTGCCGTATCGGCATTATCCCTGAGTACACATATCTATGGTTTAATAACAATGGTGGGATACAGACCTTTTTTAGGGCCTTCTGGATAGGGTTGCAGGGTATTAAAGGAAATATATTGATTTTTCTGGGCATGCCCTTTTTTATCGCCACCGTTAAAAAAGGCCCCGTTGGCTTCCAAAATATGGTGAATTCGATCCTTAAAGCCCTCGATAAAACTGGCACCATTGCCTTCAAAAAACATGTTACCCATGGAAAGACCTCCATCAATATTTGAAAATTTTTCAATGGAGATACTATGATTTTTCAAATCTTCTGTGGACTTAATCATTCCCCACACAAGGGAACCCGCAGGTATATCAAGAGGTTCTTTAATATCAATGATGGTATGGGGCATAACAATACAATCCTTGCCAATGGTCAGTCGACTGTCTGGACCTCCCTTTAAAAAACAGTTAAATCCCACAAAAACATTGGTTCCCATGTCCGCTTCAATGATTTTTGCCCCATGGGCCGTGACATTAC
>CAYSSE010000165.1:7236-8893 GCA_964433355.1 uncultured Desulfocicer sp. | reverse complement strand
AAGATGCCATGGCAGTTTTGTTAAGAAGCGTGGACTTCACAGCCCAGCAGGTATTGGAAAAATCATCACTTTTTTCCAGGTTACCCCAGGTGATACAGGCCTTTGAGCTGGCCCATTCAGGGAATATTAATGATCCCCTGGATACCCAGGCCCAGGCGGCCCGGCAAATGTTGAGGTGGGAACTGAAAGATGCCATGGACGGATATGAAGCTGTCTCTGCCAATGGTAAAATGAAACTTCATTTTCACCTGCCCAATGGGCGTAGCCTGGTTCGCATGTGGCGAGAAAAGCAGATCAATATCAATGGAAAGTGGGAAGACCGATCCGACGATATTTCTGATTTCAGACATACGGTGCTTGATGTCAATGCCACGGGGAAACCGGTGAAGGGGATTGAACTGGGCCGGGGAGGATTTGTTATCAGGGGGCTGTCTCCCATTTTGGATGTAAAGGGAAAAATCCTTGGATCAGTGGAGGTTCTGTTTGATTTTGCCCCCCTTGTAAAAACATTGTTTTCCGATGGTCACTATCTGGTTCGGCTTTATATGAACAAGACATTTTTATCCATTACCCATCTGCTCCAGGATGGGGCAAAGTATCCCCTTGTGGCAGATCGGTATGTCCAAGTCATGGGGCAAAAGGAAGATAACTCCCCCAAAGGGACGCTTCTGGCTCTTTTAGACCAGGGCCGGGAAGGTTTTATTGCCCATCTGGAGGGGAAACAAGCCATGGCTGCATTTCCCATAAAAGATTATAAATCAAACCAGATCGGTGTGATGATGCTGGAAACAGATATCACCCATGAATATGGCCTGGTTAGTAATATCATTGTCTTCCAGGTGGTGATGCTCCTTTTTATTTTGATTGTCATGGGGGGACTCAGTATTTTTCTTTTATCCCGAACCGTATTACAACCGGTTGCCATGATTATGAATATTTCCAAAAAACTCTCCACAGGGGATTTAAGTGATAAGATTGAGGTGACCACAACCGATGAAATGGGTCATCTGTCGGAAACTCTAAATTTCATGGTTCAGGCGGTCAAGGGGATGGTAGGTAAAATCATCGAGGTGGTGATCCGTCTCACGGACAACAGCCAGGAGATAAATACCGCGCTTCAGAATCAGGTGGCAAGTGCCTCGGAACAGTCGGCATCGGTGACACAAATCACCTCCACCATGGCTGAATTCTCGGCCTCCTCCCGGCAGATAGCAGAGCACGCAAACCGGGTTCTTACCATTGCCGAAGAGGCCCTTGAGCATGCCAATGCAGGGGAAAAATCCGTTTCTCTGGTCACCGATAAAATGGATGAAATTTACGCCGACAACACCCAAACGGTGAAGGGGGTTCATGAGTTGGGCAATAAAACCCGTGAAATTTCAAAGATCATGGGCATTATTAACAACATTGCCGACCAGACAAAGCTCATTACCTTTAATGCGGCCCTTGAGGCATCCAGCGCCGGTGAAGCAGGCAAACGGTTCGGAGTTGTGGCGGTGGAGATCAGGCGGTTGGCCGAAAATGTAGAAGCATCCACAAGAGAGACGGAAAAACACATCACCGAAATTCAAGATGCCGTGGATCACATGATGCTGGCCTCGGAAAAAAATACCAGTTGCATCAATGAGGGCTTAAGTTTTACCTCCCACACCCGGGA
>CAYSSE010000165.1:0-7136 GCA_964433355.1 uncultured Desulfocicer sp. | reverse complement strand
AAAAAAATACCAGTTGCATCAATGAGGGCTTAAGTTTTACCTCCCACACCCGGGACACCCTTGTTAATATTGTGGGGAAATCCCAGAATACCCGGGATGCAGCCCAGCAAATTACCCTTTCCACCCAGCAGCAGAAAACAGCCAGTGATCAGGTGGTTCAAGCCCTTAAAGAGATTGATGACAGCGGCAGACAGACCACCCAGGCCATTACCCAGATTGGTGAAAATGGTGAGATATTAAATCAACTGGCAGCCCAGTTGCAATCCCTTGTCAAAGGCTTTAAACTTTGATCTCCAACAATACCTTCGCCAAAATCAAAACCGATTTGAGATTTGGTAATCAAAACACCATATGTTGTGCCAGAATGGTAATGAAATTGCAATATATAGATTGATATTCAAGCTAAAATAAAATTGGCGAAGGTATTGTCCAACTGTGAATTTTTAATTTTAGGAGAATTACCATGGTAGCTGTACGGGTAGTAATAGTGGACGACAGCAGCTTTGTCCGGGCGGTTCTTAAGGATCTTTTAGAAGCAGATCCAGGCATTGAAGTGGTGGGAGAGGCTGTGAACGGGCTGGATGCCCTGGAAAAAATTTCTGCGCTTAAACCTGATCTTGTCACCATGGACATTGAAATGCCTGAAATGAACGGTCTTGAGGCCATTGAACAAATCATGGGGGGAGAGGATGCGCTGCCCATTCTGGTGTTCACCTCCCTTGACGATGCAGGAACCGCATATGATGCCATCTCCCGGGGGGCATTGGAACTGCTGCCCAAACCCAATATGGATAGCTTTAACAGTGACTATTTTGCCCGGAGAATAAAACTGCTCTCCAAGGTAAAGGTGGTGCGTCATATTCGCAGTGGTATGGCTGTAAAGCGAGTCAGGGTTAATAAAACCGGCCCTCCATCGGTGGGAACCTTTCCAAAAATTATTGCCATTGCAAGCTCCACAGGGGGCCCCAGTGCCTTGATCGGGCTTTTTAGCGGGCTTACCCATCCCCTGGATATGCCGGTGGTGGTATCCCAGCACATTGCCCAGGGGTTTGATGAGGGTCTGATGAAATGGTTGAACCGGGAGACCCCCCAGGCCCAAGTGAAAATAGGGGTGCCCGGGGAGAAGGTCAAGCCAGGAACCATCTATCTTTCTCCTGCCAATGGAAACATGGAAATTACATCCAGCGGTATGATTGCGGTTTCTCCCTTTGAACCCGGGGATATTTATACCCCCTCCTGTGATAAATTATTTGAATCTGTTGCCAGAACCTATGGCGCTTCCTGTGTGGCCATTGTGTTGACAGGCATGGGCAATGACGGCACAAGAGGTGCCCAGGCTGTTAAACGGGCAGGGGGGAGAACCATTGGACAGGATGAAGCCTCCTGTGTGGTGTACGGTATGCCAAAGGCAGCTTTGGAAGCCGGTTGCATTGATGATCAGATGTCCTTAACCGACATTGGTAGATACTTAAACGGGTTGATTCGGAAATAACAATGCCCTTTTTTGCCATTGAAAATATGATTTACCAGCGAACCGGTCTCACCTTTGATGCCCATCGATCCATGGTTCTAAAGGATAAAATTTCCCAGCACATGGCATTGCTGGGTATGGATGACATGAGGTGCTATTACAACGATATCCGCGCCACCCATGCGCTTTTTGATGCCCTTGTGGATCAACTGACCATCAATGAGAGTTATTTTTTCCGGGAACCGGCGCATCTGGATCTTTTATCCCATCGCCTGATTCCAGAGCTGGCAGGTAAAAATAAGGCACAAGGGCTATCTATTCTCAGCGCGGGTTGTTCCACAGGGGAAGAGCCCTGCTCCATCGCCATGGCCGTGGAACAGGCCCATGGCCCGGCATTTCTATCCAAGGTTCGGATTCTGGGCGTGGACATTGATAACACCGCGCTTTCTCTGGCCCGCACCGGTGTTTATGGAAAATGGAAACTTCGACAACTGCCCCCTCTATTGCGCTCACAGTATTTTCAATCCATTTCCAATGGGCAATATACCATAAGACCTGATATTCTTAAACGAATAGAGTATTATCCTGCAAACCTGGTGGCCGGGCCGCTGCCTGAAGTGGTTGGCACTGTGGATGTTATTTTTTATCGTAATGTATCCATCTATTTTGATAAGATCACCCGAATGAAGGTGTTTTCGCATTTGGAAAGGGTTTTAACACCCGGGGGATACCTTGTGGTGGGGTCTGCTGAAACCCTTTCCCATGATACGGGAGCGCTTTGTCTGGTGGAGAAGGATGGGTACTTTGTTTATCAGAAAAAATCAGATAACTCCCATGCCCATGGCATGTCTGAAATGCCCCCCGGGATACCCGGTGAAGCAGGGGGCATCTCTTCTCTTTCATCCAAAGACAAGGGAGGTATAAAAAAACCATCTCATACGTCTGATCCCGTTTTTGATCCCGTTTTTGATTACAATCGACGCCCTTCCTGCGGGGTTTCATCACCCCCCAAAGCCCGGTGCAATGCGTCTTTCACCGGACGTGGTATGCATGGAGCGGTGAGGGATACGGATAATCAACATCATCGGTTACCCCCAAAAAAAATGGCCGAAATACCTTTGGAAACTCCCCAGGCCATCTACGAAAAAGCCCTGGGGTTAGCCCGGCAGAAAAAATTTGATGTGGCCCAGGCCCTGCTTAAACCAATTTTGGAAACCAAGGATGACATCATGGAAAAGGGTTCCATTTTACGGGCAGGGATGTTCATACAACAGGGTGACATTGAAAGGGCCAGAGTTGTGTGCCAGCATATCATCAAAAAGAATGTGACCTGCTCCCCGGCGTATCTGCTTCTGGGTATGATTGCCAGCATGGAGAGTCAACCCATGGAAAGCCTGGATAGATTCCGTGAAACCACCTATATTCAGCCTGACAACTGGCTGGCTCATTTTTTAATGTTCCAGGCGTTTCAGACCCTGGATAAAAAAAAAGAGGCCTCCCGCCAGGCAACCGTGGTGATCAGGCTTTTGGAAAAGGACAGTAATACCCACCATGGTCTTGATTATTTTCCCTTTTCCTTTTCCAGGGAACAGATTCTTCACCTGTGCCGACAGCACGCTTTATTAACCACTTAATCACTGGAACCCCCCATGGCGTTTGACAGATCCAAGTTTATTCCCCGTTTCATAGAAGATGCCAATGACCATCTGCATGCCATGAACCAGGGCCTGGTTGCCCTGGTTGAGACGCCATCGGATTCGTCCCTGGTGGATGCGGTGTTCCGGGCGGCCCACACCATAAAAGGGTCATCCAGAATGATGAAGTTAATCCATATCAGTGACATGGCCCATGTGCTGGAGGATGTTCTGGATGGCTTGAGAAAGGAAAAAATCGCCTATTCCAATGCCATTTCCACTGTGTTGTTTGAGGGAATGGATACCCTGTCCAAAATGATGGAATCTCTCTCCCAGGGGGAAGAAAACGAAGCTCCCAAAGCAATCATCACTCTGCTTAAACAGGCGGCCCAAGGTGACTTGGAAGAGCAAGAGGTGGGGGAAAAACAAATCCCCCCGGGACAAAAACTGGATTTAATGGATGCCGACAAGTCCAGGGTGCCGGATAAAATAGAGACAAAGGAGGAGATGGGTGCACCTGTTATTTCCCCTGGGTCCCAAACTTGCCCGGTGCAAGAGACCTCTCCAGAGTCAGAGACCTCTGATAAGACGCCGGTAAAAATTGAAGAAACCATCCGCGTGGATGTGAATAAGCTGGATGCCCTGATTAATCTCATGGGAGAGGTGGTCTCCACCCACAAAAAAGTCGAAACCCATGCCCGGCACATCCATGGGCTTTTTTTGGAATTGGATGATTTTCAATCTGCGGTGGAACAAAAAAAACAATCTTTAAATTCTGACCCTCTCCAAGCCAATTCACTTGATGCGTTTTTTGATTCATTCCATGGCAGGATAAAACAGTTAAATCAGGGAATTCATGAATATCTGGGGCATTTCCAACCTCTGATGACCCAGATGCAGGAACGCTCACTGGATCTTCGTATGGTGCCTTTATCCACCGTTTTTGATGGGCTTCACATGGTGGTTCGGGATCTGTGCCGTGATTCAGAAAAAACGGTCTTTCTTAAAATCACCGGTGGTGACACAGAGATGGACAAAAAGATGACAGAACATCTCAAAGATCCCCTTCTTCACATGGTTCGAAACTGCATTGACCATGGAATGGAGGCAAAAGAGGTTCGTCTGGAGGCCGGTAAACCCGCCCATGGCACCATCCAAATTGCCGCAGGCATTGACGGGGGGCGGGTTCACATCAGCATTGCCGATGACGGAGGGGGCATTCCCATGGATAAGGTGGTTATGAAGGCCCTGTCCCGGGGACTTGTAACCCAATTGGTTCTTAAAGACATGACCCCTTCCCAGATGGCCCAGCTTATTTTTAATCCCGGCCTGAGTACAGCGGACATCATCACCGACATTTCTGGTCGGGGAGTGGGAATGGACGTGGTTCGTGAGAATATTGAGAATACACTCAACGGCAGTATCACGGTGGACACCCTCCCGGGACAGGGAACCACTTTTCACATTGTATTACCGGAAACCATTGCTATTATCCATGTGTTTCTTGTGACTTTGAAATCCATGTGCTATGCCATTCCCGCCAGCCATGTGACTGAAATTGTCAGTATCCCGGGAAATGAAATTTTCAATGCCCAGGATAAAGCGGTGCTGCGACTGAGGGGGGATCTTGTGCCCGTTGTTTCCATGGGGGATGTGCTGGGCCATGCCCCCCTGCCGGATGCCATTAATATTAAAGATGAAACATCCTTGTTGATTCTTATTTCAGGCCAGGGAGAGGATCGCCTGGGAATGATCATTGACAGTCTGCTCAGTGAAGAAGAACAGGTGGTAAAACCCTTTCCACCTCACATGCAGGGGATGCATCTTGTCACCGGGGCGATTCTTTCCGATACCCATGGGATTATTTTGGTGCTGCACATGCTGCACATGCTTGAACGGGCCAAGAAACTCCAGAAACCGGATGCGCCCTCTTTTCAGGATGACTCTCCCCAGGATGTTTCCTCTCCCCGTATTCTGGTGGTGGATGATTCCATCACCACCCGGGAGATTGAAAAATCAATTTTGGAATCCCATGGCTATAAGGTCACCCTGGCAACGGATGGCGTAGATGGATGTGAAAAGGCATCTGAATTTGCCTATGATCTTATTGTTTCCGATGTGGATATGCCAAACCTGGACGGGTTTGCCATGACAAAAAAAATTCGATCCACTGATATGCATGCCCATACCCCTATTATTATTGTCACGGCCCGGGACAGTCAGGCGGATATGAAGAAAGGAATTACATCCGGTGCCAATGCCTATATTGTTAAGGGTGATTTTGATAAGAATAACCTTTTGGAAACCATCGAGAACTTATTGGGAAGGTGAAGGGGGAAGGGTGAAGGGTGAAGCAATATCTTCACCAATTTTATTTTCGCTTGAATATCAATCTATATAACTGCCACGGGCAGACCGTATTCTGGCCCGGTCTGACCACAACTAAGCATGAAAGAATGTTAGACGTGTCTACTCTTTCATATAAAGTACCCGATCATATATTCCTCAAAATAAAACCCATAAATATCAATGGGGTACCTCTGTGGAATACCGAAAAACATATGTATGGGCACTTAGCAATTGCATTACCATGCTGGAACAAGATATGGTATTTTGGGCCTGGTTCAAAAGAGCATATGCCAGGGTAACACTTTTTCCTGGTCTTTCAACTAAGTCGTCGCGATTAACTTGCTGATATTTATTAATAAAAATTCAGTAAGGCTGATAGTAAAATATCAAAAAGTGTTACCCTGATTTGAACCAGGCCGTATTTTGATTGCCAAAATTCAAATCGGTTTTCAATTTGGTTAAGGTATTGATCAAGAATTTGTTTTTTTATTTTTGTTATGGGCAAATATAGATGAAAGAGAAAATTTGCCCATGGTAGTTTCTTACCAAAGAAGGGATATGCTATGTCTACCGAAAATTTAAACATTCTACTGGTGGAGGATGATCCTTTTGCCCGGGCCATGCTGGAACAAATCCTTTTTGATAAAGGCTACCGGGTAAAAATGGCTAAAAATGGTCTGGAGGGGATAAAAATATTTTATGAAAATAATGATATTGACCTCATCATCACGGATATGAATATGCCACAAATGGATGGGCTGGAATTCATTCAGCAGTTAAGGGATGCAAAACAGGATGTTCCCATCATTGTTCTGACCAGTAACCTTGAAATAAAAACGGCGGTGAGTGCCATCTATGGCGGAGCCAATGCCTATCTTATAAAAGATGAAAACATTGAAGATACATTTGTCCAGGCCATTGATCATACCTGGGATCATTATCAACTGGCCCGGGAAAAGCAAAGACTGATGTCGGAACTCGAAGAGAAAAACCGGGAGTTGGAGCAGCTTTCATACCTTGACGGCCTCACTGGCATTTCAAATCGCAGATATTTTGATAAGATCCTTGCCAAAGAGTGGCGCCGGGGGATCAGGGATACGTTTTCCATTTCCATTGCCATGATTGATATCGATTACTTTAAATTATACAATGACACCTATGGTCATCAGTCCGGAGATGACTGCCTGAAAAAGGTGGCCCATGCCCTGAAAGATGCCCTTTTTCGGCCCGGGGATTTCATTGCCCGGTATGGCGGGGAAGAGTTTGTGGCTGTGATGACCAACATCGGGCTTGACGGAGCAATGGAAGTGGCAGGAAGAATGCAACATAATATTAAACGATTGGGCATTCCCCATGAGGCTTCTGAGGTGTCGGATTTGGTCACGGTGAGCATAGGGCTTGCCTGTACTGTTCCTCAAAAAGAAAATGATCCCAAAGAGTTGATTGGAAAATCGGATTCTTACCTGTACAATGCCAAGGAACAGGGTAGAAACAGGGTTTGTAGTCCAGATGATCATAAGCAACAGCCCCTGAGCTAAAGAATCCGGGGTTTTCTTGTTGGTTTTTTATAACGGGCATGTTTTGACGGACACAACGAATATTGGGTCGTAGACGCGGAGCCAAATGCCATTATGCCGCCCCCCCCGACGGGCAATGGGCCCGGCCCGGAACCGTAGACGGCC
>CAYSSE010000164.1:0-9090 GCA_964433355.1 uncultured Desulfocicer sp. | reverse complement strand
GAACCAAAGGGGGAGGATTTTTGCCCTTTTAGGCGTTAAGAAGCACAGACTCTGTCTGAGGACAAACTTGCCCGCAGTTTCTGTGGTTTAGCCTAAAAGGGCAAAAATACCCCCCGACGTTCCCGTTCCGGTCAGGGCAGCCGTTGGGGGCGGCATAACACCATTTTTATTAACACCATTTTTATTATTTGTTGTGGCAAGTATCTCGCATTTAAACCAAAAGGAATGATTTCCTATGAAACGAAACTTACACGCCGGAAGACTTTTGGGTTCCGGGCTGAGTCTCAACATCCTCACCGAGGATGAGTTGGAAGAGATTCATCTGGGAACCCTGGAGGTTCTGGCAGAAACAGGTGTGTTTGTGGAGAACCACGAAGCACTTGATCGCTTTGAAGAAGGCGGTGCCCATGTGAACCGTGACACCCGCATCGTAAAAATCCCCCCCTATGTGGTGGAAGATGCCATTCGATGGGCTCCCTCCAAAGTGATATTACACGGACGGGATCCCAAACATGACATTGTTCTCGAAAGTACCCGGGTTCATTTCACCAACTTCAGTGAAGGGGTGATGATCAATGACCCTTACACCGGAGAGAACCGCCCTCCTTTTAAAAAGGATGTGGTGGATTCTGCCAAGGTCATTGATTATCTCGATGAAATTGATTTTTGTGAAAAAGCCCTGGGCGCCCATGATGTAAACCAGAACACTGTGGCGTTGCACAATGCCGAAGCCTATCTCACCCACACCACCAAGCATTGTGCCTTTGGCCCAGTGAACGGCATCTTTCTCAACAAGATCATTGACATGGGAAAAGCCATTGCCGGGGGAGAAGATGCCTTTGAAAAACGCAAATTGGTCTCATTCACCACCTGTCCGGTGAGCCCCTTGAAACTGATTGCAGACTGCTGTGAGATCATCATGGAGTCCGCCAAAAACAATGTGGTCTGCAACATTCTCTCCATGGCCATGGCAGGCGGCACCTCTCCGGTGACCCTGGCCGGAACCCTGGTGAACCACAATGCAGAAATCCTGGCTGGCATCACCCTGGCCCAGCTCACAAGGCGGGGCACCCCGGTGATCTACGGTAGTTCCACAACGGCCATGGATTTAAAACTTGCCGCCGCCACCGTGGGAACACCGGAATGTGCCCTCATCAGCGGAGCCGTGGCACGACTGGCAAGATACTATGCACTTCCGAGCTATGTCGCCGGTGGTTAGGGCGACAGCAAAATATCTGATACCCAGACAGGCCATGAAAAGACATTAACCGGACTGATACCCGCATTGGCAGGTGCCAATATGATATACGGTCTGGGGATGCTGGAAAGCGGCATCACCTTTGATTATGGTCAACTGGTTCTGGATTGTGAATTTGCACGGATGATCAAACATACGGTGCAGGGAATACCGGTGAATGATGAAACGCTTGCCCTGGATGCTATCAAGGAGATAGGACCCGGCGGTGATTTCCTCATGAACCCCCACACCTTTAAATGGATGAGAAGCCAATCCAGAGCAGAAATAATTGATCGAAAAATGCGGGGGGCCTGGGAAAAAGCCGGTGCCACCACCGCCTATGAACGGGCCATCATAAAGGTTCAGACTATACTTGAAAATCATCAGCCCACCCCCCTGCCAGACGACGTTCTGGCCACCATTCGGTCTATTGTGACGGACACGGAGCGGGAGATGGGCATTTTAAATGGAGACAACACATGAGCAACCAGATTTTAACCCGCATGGGGGATGGTGAACGGCTCTGGATGGATGTCGAGGATGTCATGGAAGACATCCAGGACGGCTGTGCCGATGCGGCAAAACGCATGGGTATTCCCGCACTGAGTCAAGAGGATCAGAAAAAACTCTTTGACATCCTGGCTGAACCCTCCCGCATTGTCAGCGTCAATCCCGGAGAAGAGGTCATTGTGTCCGATGACGGCACCACCATGAGCTTTTACTCCGGCCAGGACGGCGGTGGCGTGGGCACCCCCTTGAGCCGCCAGCAGGCGGTGCTGACCTACGAACGTGCCTGCGGGGCAGACACCACCTCCCTTGGCCACAGCGATTACTCTTATAAACCAGTCAAGAGTATCATCAATTTTGAAGCCAACGACTATTACAATATTTCCCAGGCCACCACAGCCCCCTTCTTTTACGGTGCCCAGCCCAACATGGGGCTTTACTTCCAGCCCGATGGCCCCTGCCCCAATGCAGCGGAGCTGATGCCCCTTGGTAAAATTGAGGAGGCCAGGCGGGCCCAGGAACAAGCCTGTGAATACCTGACAGATGATCTGGTCTTTGTGGGATCTAAGCTTGCCGACGTGGGCCTTGAGGGGTTAAACTTTGACACCTCGGGCTCTGCTGGGGATGCCGATTTTCTGGCAGCCCTCAATGGGGTGGAGCGACTTAAGGCAAAATACCCCGATCTTCCCATACTCATGGGAGGGGCTGGCGAGTTCATCCTTGGCATGCATGGGGAACTGACCTATGACGATAAACGCATTGCCGGGATGTACACCATAGACCAGGTAAAGGCCGTTGAAAAAGCCGGAGCCGACATCTACGGCATGGCGGTGAACACCTCCACCACAGAATCCGTTCCCTGGAACCTGGCCCGGGCGGTTACTTTTCTAAAGGCCACCACCGATGCGGCCACCATCCCGGTCCATGCCAACGTGGGCATGGGGGTATGTGGTATTCCCATGATGGAACAACCCCCCATTGACTGCGTCACCCGGGTGTCCAAAGCCCTGGTACAAATTGGCAAGGCCGACGGGCTGTAGATTGGCGTCGGCGATCCAATGGGAATGGCCATTGCACACATCATGGCATCATGCATGGGCGGTATTCGGACAGCCGGAGATCTGGTTGCCTGGATGCAAATGACCCGCAAGATGAAAATAAATGATGCCAAGGCATATGTTGCAAAAAAATTGGGGATTGACGTATTTGACCTGACCAATGAAGAGATAATGCGCGAACTCAGGAAGGACCTGGGACTCGGCACCGTTACCTCCATTGCAGGCGGCCCCAAGGGCATTCGCGCAAAAATGAAAATTGCAGAACTGTTAGATATTAAAATCCGGTCGGTGGAATTGTTCAAGGCTCAGATGGGTCTTTAATTCTCTTGCCAATAAAATCATCGCCCTGACCTATATCGGGCGATGAAAAACTGTGACCCCCTAAAACGCATAATAACGCCGTTAAACCAAACTTAACACTGCTCTCTTAAAAAAAAAACAAAAACACAAACACCGGATAATCACCGAAAAAACACAGATCAATTTTATTGATTTTGGAGAACAGAAACAGATGACAACTCAAATATTTGCACAGGCCATGGAATCCATTGTCCAGGGCGATGCCAACCTTGCAAAAGAGATGGCAAAAAAAGGGCTGGGAGAGGGAATCAATCCCATTGAACTTATCAATAAAGGATTCATCCCCGGCATCAACAAAGTGGGAGAACTCTTTGGCATGGGAACCTTGTTTCTGCCGGAACTGATCCAGGCAGCAACGGCCATGCAGACGGCCACAGAGCTTATAAATGAAGCCATCCCGGAAAATGAAACTACCTCCGGCGGAAGGATCATCATTGGCACAGTGGCAGGCGATGTCCATGACATCGGCAAAACCATCGTGGTCTCCCTGTTCAAGGCCAATGGGTTTGAGGTAAAAGACCTGGGTCGGGATGTGTCCGTTGAAAAATTAATCGAAGGGGCAGACAAATTTAATGCCGATATCATCGGTACCAGCTCCCTTTTGACCACCACCATGCCGGAACAGAAAAAATTAGAAGAAGAGTTAACAAAAGCGGGGCTTAAAGGCCGTTTTAAAACCATGGTGGGCGGTGCACCGGTGACCCGAAGATGGGCCAAACGCATTGGGGCAGATGCCTTTGCCGAAAACGCCGGGGACGGCGTCAGACTTGCCAGGGAGCTGCTGGCTGGATAATGGCAGCATGGGTATTATTACCCTCGGTTCGACAATCATTATAACATACTGTAATCTAAATCAATACCTTCGCCAATTTTATTTTGCTCCAAAATTCAATCAATATATAGTGGGTCAAGAAGCACAATTGAACAATATATGGTGGGTAAATTGTAAAAACTCAAATCAATTTTAAATTTGGCGAAGGTGTTGTAAATAAAATTCTATTTGAATCTTTTATTTGTTATTTTTTTATATGAATAAATTCAATTTGTTATAAAAAATGGTCGAACCGATGGTTATTAAGCGTTGACTATTGAGACATAGGCAAACAAATCAATTGACCATTAAGACATCCACAAAAAATAACGGCCATATCGTCAAAAAACCTTGTTTTTTTAAATGGTATAGAGACTATGTCCATGTTATATTAAAAATGTTGTTGGAACATAACGCTTATGCTCTTCCTCCGTTATCATGTCACTGATAATTCCATTCAATGGGAGGGATGGCAATTTTGATCACTCTGGTGATTCATTATTATTTTTATTTAAGGAGAAAAAATGCAAATTAAACGGAACGTATTTTTGGGACTACTGATGGCCGGGCTCTTGATTTTTTCTGTACAAAGCACCATGGCCGCCGGATCAGTTCTTGACGAAATCATGGCTGCAGGCGTTATTAAAGTCTCCACCGACGCCAACTATGCACCCCAGAGTTTTCTCAACGAAAAGGGCGAACTGGAAGGCTTTGACATCAGCGTAGCCACAGAAATCGCAAAACGTATGGGCCTTAAAGTTAAATTCATCACGCCGGACTGGGATCTCATCACCGCTGGCAAATGGGGCAAACGATGGGATATGTCTGTGGGTTCCATGACCCCCACCAAAGAGCGAAAAAACGCCCTGTTATTTACCATCCCCTATTATAGCTCTCCTGCTCAGTTTGCCATCCACAAAGATAACACCACCATCAAAACCATTGATGACTTAAAGGACAAAAAAATCGGTGTTGCCTCGGAAACCACCAACGAGAGATTTTTGCAGCAGGATCTTGATATCCAGGACACCAAAATCACCTATCTCTCCTGGAAACCAACCCATTCTAATTTAAAAACATATCCCACCGATGCCAACCAGATAGAAGATCTGGCCCTGGGTGATGGTGCCCGTCTGGACGCTGTTTTTACGTCCAGACAGACCCTGGCCCAGTCCATAAAAGAAGGATGCGGTTCAGGATGCCCCATGAAAATGCTGGGCGACCCCACCTATTATGAACCCTTAAGTGTTGCCCTTGATAAAAGCCGTAAAAACAGCGAGTCTTTCATTGTAAAGCTCAATGAAACCCTTGAATCCATGTACAAAGACGGAACCCTTGTAAAACTTTCCATGGATTTTTATGGAACCGATCTAATTCCCAAATTGTAAAAATCAAGGCTTAACCCAGAGTTGTTTCCCTGCCCGCCGTGTTCTCCATGGTGTGCAGGGAAGCACTTTTTTATGCTTCCCAGGTGACTTTAAGGAGTTCTTCCATGAGTGTACCCCAAGAAACAGGTGGCAGTTCCATCCCCGCTGAAGCCCATGCTGTGCTTGAAGAGATAGAAAACAGGCAAAAACGATTTAAACGAAACACCACCATTGCATTGCTTGCCTTGACTGTCTTTATTTTCTTTCTGTTTTATATCATTAAACTTGATTTCAGCTTCATGGCAAAATGGGTGGGATTCATTCTAACGGGTATGGGTGTTACCCTGCTCGTCTCCTTACTTGCCATCTCCCTTGCCTGTGTTCTGTCCATTCTTGGTGCATTGGGAAGACTTTCTAAAAACCCCATTGCCAACAGCATTGCCACGGCCTATGTGTCTCTGATCCGGGGCACCCCTCTTCTGGTTCAGGTGTACATGTGGTATCTTGCCCTGCCCCAGCTGGGTAAAGCCCTGGAAGAACTCGGAATCCCCGGTATTCAAAATGCCCTGACACTGCCCGCCATCCCCGCAGGTATTCTGGCCTTGGGGGTCTGCTATGGTGCCTATATGACAGAAACCGTCCGGGCTGGCATTCAATCCATCACCATTGGTCAGAGAGAAGCCGCCAAGGCCCTTGGCATGACAGAAACCCAGGCCATGCGTCGAATTATTTTTCCCCAGGCCCTGCGGATCATCATTCCCCCTATTTCCAATGAATTCATTGCCATGATCAAGGACTCTTCCCTGGTTTCCCTCATGGGAGTATGGGAATTGAGTTACCGGGCGATTAAAATTGGCAGGCGCTATTTTCAATCCCTGGAGATGCTCATTCTGGTGGCATTTATTTACTGGCTCATGTGCGTGATCCTT
The DNA here is from genome assembly GCA_964433355.1 of uncultured Desulfocicer sp. Taxonomy (GTDB): domain Bacteria; phylum Desulfobacterota; class Desulfobacteria; order Desulfobacterales; family Desulfobacteraceae; genus Desulfocicer. The sequence continues at coordinate 2,821 of CAYSSE010000164.1, read as the reverse complement.
CAATATGCCCAGGAGAAAATCGAAACGCACATGGCCCGTGGTGATAGGAGGGTACATTAATGAACGATAAAAAAACCATGGTAAAAATTGAAAATCTCCACAAGGTGTTTGGACGAGACATTCATGTACTCCAGGGCATAGATCTTCAGGTGACAGCCGGTGAGGTGGTGGTTATACTGGGACCATCGGGGTCTGGAAAAAGTACACTTCTTCGCTGCATCAACTTCCTGGAAACCCCCACTGCCGGGATCATCACCGTTGATGGACTCACCGTAAACGCGGGGAAAGCCACTAAAGAGGAAGAGAGGAAGATTCTACAGATCCGGAAAAAAACCGGTATGTGTTTTCAATCCTTTAATCTGTTTCCCCACATGACCGCCATTGAAAATGTTATTGAAGGTCCGGTGACCGTCCTGGGGCAATCCAAGAGTGAGGCCATCCCCTACGCTGAGGAGTTGTTAGACTGGGTGGGGTTGTCAGATAAACGGGATGTTCATCCTTCACGGCTTTCCGGTGGACAGCAGCAGCGGGTGGCCATTGCCAGAAGCCTTGCCATGAAACCCGATGTCATGCTTTTTGATGAACCCACGTCGGCCCTGGACCCGGAACTTGTGGGGGAGGTGGTGGAGGTGATGGAACGTCTGGCAGATGAAGGCATGACCATTCTGGCCGTTACCCATGAGATGCACTTTGCAAGGGATGTGGCCCATCGGGTGTTGATCATGGATGGGGGGAACTGGATTGAACAGGGGCCGCCAGAGGAGATCTTCACCAATCCTAAGGAGTTGCGTAGCCAACAGTTTCTGGCCCATATCCTAAATTAAATGGAAATGGCATAATACCGCCCCCGTCGGCTGGCCTGACCGGAACGGAAGCGTCGGGGGGTATTTCCACAATCAAACTGTTTTCTATAATGTGTTTTATCCAACAACTCGATTTTAAACATTAATGTTAGGCGTGTCTACTCTTTCATATAAAATTGCTTCAAAGCGGCCCATGTTGACTTAGGGATTATTGTATCAATAGACTCACGAAATTCCCCAGTGAAACTGCGATCATGCCGAAAGGCTGTTCATTCTGTAGTACGTTCATGAGCTCTTCAGCCTTTTCCCTGGTTCCGCATTCGGGTGGAAAAATGGGGTCCACTTTAAATCCCAGGCTTACATCCAGTCTATTTTTTGTAAGACCAAGCCATAACCCCCATGGCCAGCACCAGCAAACCAGCAACAATGGAAAAGGTTCCGGCAAAACCGATCATCTCATAGAGCCAGACACCTGCAAGGGGGGCAAACAATGCCCGGACACCCACCAGGGAAAGATGCAAGGACTGGTATTCTGCCGTATCTTCATCATTGCAAAAATAAGCAGACCCGATGGTCCACAAAAGGGCCATACCCGCCACAAACATCCCGTTGAAAACCATGTACGACAATAGCAAATAATAGACCTGTATGCCCCATATTTCAAAATTAATCGGTAAAAATTCTGTCAGTGCAACGGACACGATGTAAAAAAACATGGCCAGATAGGTGAACCCGGCAAAAATTCGTGGATCCATTTTACCCAGAAGCCGCCCACACAGGGGCAACAATAAGATGGCCACCACATTGTATCCGTTTTTATAAAATGCCACACTGGCATAGTTGAGATGCAGGGAGTCATTAAAAAAAATAATTATCACCGTGATGGATATCATAAAGGCAATGCCATACAACATAAACCCGATCTCAAAGTGCCGGTAAGCGGTATTCTCTTTTAAAATATCCATCATGTTTTGAATGGATTGCCGGATGGATGCCATCACCCCCTGGCGAAGTATTTCTGCCGGAGGGGGCGATTGCCGGTATTCAATGCGGGTTAAAAGATAAATGCCCCCGATGCCCAACAAAGAAACCCAGGGGAAAATCCATATGAAAACATAGTTGTCCAAATCCAGGAGCAGGCCATAGCCAAAGGTGACCACCAGCATGGTCACCTTGTTCACCGAGGTGGCATAGCTGAACAGGGTTGAAAAATGGGCATGGGAATAACTGTTCTTTAAAAACAGGTTAATCAAAGGAAGGGTCACTGGCCATCCCATGAAATAGATAAGAAATATCGCCATAAAAAGATAATTATAAATGGGTGCCGGGCTGGCATGGGGGAAAAAGACAAGCAGAGCCATGGGCAGATGGGTGATTATCCCCACTACCTTTAGAAGCTTTTTCTTGTTGGTAATGCGCTTTAAAAATTCATTTAAGATAAACAAAAAGGCAAACACCACCACGCTGAACTGAAAGAGGAATCCCAGTTGAAAGTTAGAGCCATGGAGGCTTTTAATAAAGACAAATTCATTCAGGGCAAGCACTCCCTGAATCACCCCATTGAGAAGGGAGTAGGTCAAATGAAGAGAAAAGGTTCTCTTTTCATTGGAAGTGAGATTCAATTTAAAAAATATCCTTTTTTTGCATTTGACCAGTAAAAAACAGTTAATTGGGCTATATCTTCTATTTTTTCAAAAATCATGGCCTTTATCCATTTTCTTAGACAAATGGGGCTACCCGTCTAAAGCGGGACAATCTTTAGCCTTGCTGACTATGCACATCAAGGCTATCCAGGCCATTGATTTGACAGCTTGTCCCGGCTTAGGTGGGTAGCCGACAAATGGAAATCAAGCGGGCTTTTTGATTCTTTGACAGTTCTTGACCTCACCGTGTGGGTATAGATCCTTGTCGTTCTAACATCACTGTGTCCCAACATCTCCTGTATCGTCCGGATATCATAATTTTTACATTTTTACGAAGAGCAACAGAAACAACTTCCTCCAGGCATTGATGCCCTA
>CAYSSE010000163.1:0-9093 GCA_964433355.1 uncultured Desulfocicer sp. | reverse complement strand
CCCTTTCCACATAAAATGCCAAGGCTTTCCGACAATTAATTATCCTGACCCCGCTCTCAATTATTTTATAATTTTGTAAAATCGTATCCTGAATTCCCTGGGGTAAGGCAGTATTGGGTTTGAATTCCAACTTCACATATTTATTCCATTCTCTATCATCATCTGATGGAAACCAATCTTCATGAACGTTTTCTGCAAATTTAATCCGTGACAAAACAAAATCAAGAAATTTGTTTTTCAAATGGCAAAAGCCCCGAACATGATATCTATTGTCTGCATAAACCAAATTATGGGGAGAAATTATTCGTGATGTCCATCCATCAGACTCCCAATCTTTTTTTCTATATTCAATGCTGACCGTCTGTTTGCGATGAAGTGCTCCTAATAATATTTGAATGGCAGAATGATCCAATTCAGGATGTAGTAATCGGGTCACATCATTAACCTCAAAATCGCTCCATATTCTCTCCTCTCTATAATACCCTATCAGCGTCTCGCCTCTAAGAAAATTAAGGAATTTTAAGGGATTATTAGTTACATGCATAGGTTTAAAAATTTCAGTAGCCATATGACGCTTCTGTTTTTTTTCATAGATCATTTGATCTGGATATTTTTCCCGATACTTTGTAATCACTTTTTGCGCAATCTGCCTGCTGATTCCAAATGCCTCACCAAGCTCTCCTGCAGTCAAGCCTTCTCCCCATAAAAGCCGGGTCTCAATGTATTCAAATCTTTCTTTATTATGTTTTTTTAGGGACATGTAAACTTTTATTCCATGTTATAGTCTTGTAAGGTTTATTTTTGTATGATATCGGTATAAATAACATATATTAAAAAAAAAGGAAACATCATGTACCGAATTCGTATCACTTTACCCAAAAGAAAGATGGTCACTTATCGCAATCTTGATGTACTCCATGATGCTTTAATTCATGCATGGATTGAGGCAGGTGCATCAAGCAATGCAGTTTTGGGTTCCAATGCCGCTATTTGGCATTTTGGAGTCCTTGGCTGGCATTATAAGGGCGAAAATCGGGCACACACTCTGGTGGTGGGAACCCCGGATGATTTTCTTTCCAGATGTCTATCCGATATGAAAACAACTGCAATTCAATACACCCGTGCCCTGACAGGTGAACAAGTGGATTTTTCTGATGCAGATATCATTGAAGATCTTGACCCAGTTGGCCCAAATCAGAATTCGCTTGGATTGGTATTACTTTCACCCATAGCCATTTCAAGAACCCAAAAAGAAAAAAAGGGGCCACGCTGGCATACGTCTTTAAAGGAGGTTGATTTAAGCCAGGCAATCAACCATCGTCTATCCCGTCTTACTGGTCAGAAGGTCTCGCTTACTGTATCCCCAGATAACCTGTACTTACGTTCCCATGCAAAACATCACACCCTGGTTCAGACCAAAGAGCTAAAAAATGGCCACAAAGCCTTTGTCATAGGAATGAGATCCCCGCTGGTTATGACAGGAACTGAAAAGGATCTACGATTGGCATGGTATTCCGGTATTGGGGAAAAAAATAGAATGGGCTTCGGATGCGTTGGATTGGCGGAAAGGGGGATTGGAAGATGACAGATCAGGTCTGGATGTCAAAAGCAACTATGCTGGCGTCAAAAATATACAAACAATTTTTGAAAGAAATTATTGAAGCGCATTTAATGGAAGATGATCGAGAGCTTCTTCCCCTCAGTGCAAACGCCAGAAAGCAGGTTGGTAAGGGGACTCACATTGATCCCCGTCCACTGCGATTGATGACCATCAGCGGAAAGGGAGGCTATGCCGCAAACCCAGATCTACAATCAAAGTATAATAAATATTATAACATCACCCTCCTGGAACACCTTCTATCTGTGGTACGCGGTTCACTGTTGCTGGCATCCTTGGACTTGCTTTCACGAAATCAAGACATGGACACATCCATTATTGAACGCAGGCTTGCCATGGTTGCCCTCATCGCTTTTTTACATGATATTGATAAAGATCTGGGACTTGCCAGAAACGAAGCCATTCCCCTGGAAGGTTTGGAAGAAAGAATGACCCGGTATGGTATTCCCCTTTTTCTAAAGTCATTCGGGCTTGCAATTTCTTCTGAACAACTCAGGTACCTCATTGAAAAAGTTGAAGCCACCCAGGCCCACCGTCATCATCCTGAAATTCTGCCACCAAGAGAATTGGAAAACCTTACACGTTACGTCCGCCTGGCCGATCAACTGGATAGTGCATGGGTGTCAAGCGATCCTGAAAAAGGTGGCCTTAAAGGCATGATTGAATGCCTGAACAACGATCAAGGTGCGTTAAGAAGTGATCTATGTAAGAATTGGAAAGCAGTTCAGCTTTTTGATCCCCTGCACCCATTTTTGCTGGACGAACTTCAACGTTATTTATCCCGTTTAAGTCTTCATCTGGCAGGAGTTCCACCGTTGATTGAAGTTCATCAAGATGGTCATTTTTTCATGCTTTTACCTGGTGATCAATATGATGCCATTATTGACAAAGGGTTGGCTGCTCTCTGTAATGGCCTGCCATTTAATTTATATCTTGATGTTTCAAATCGTGGTTTACCATCTCTTTATAACGGCCAACCCAATTATGACGAATTGGAAATTTTCATTAAAGAAATCGATACAAAGCAGAAAAGTGATCTTTTGAAAATCAAGACAAATTTAAAAGAATCACTCAATGATGTGCTGGACAATCTTCTCGCTGACATAGGTTTAGAACCCAGATGGCCTAAAACATCCACTGGCCAACTGTTAACCCTATATGCATCATTTAACGATTTTGATCAGGAAGCAATTGACTGGGTGAACTATGCTCTATTACTTGCCCTTCTTTTAAATCTGAATGTAAAATCCAAACCCAAAGATAAAGTAATCACCCCACCCCAACGAGAGTTGGCATTATTAAAAATTGTGGATATATCCCCACCGAATTGGCTGGCCTCTATACAAGATGATACCTCCCGCCGGACATTAACCAGTTTATGGGTAACTGCAATTGCAGCGGAAAATGACGAACTACTTGACTCTATATGGGAAGGAGAAAACAGTCTCTTAAGGCAATGGCTGGAAGGGACAAAGGAACTTGCCGGATTTAATAATTTTATAATTGGCGATGGGGCAAAAATTATTCGTACAACAAGACAACGTATTACGCAACTCCTTTCAGGTCAACGGGTTCAAGTCACTTCAGAAAATGAAAAGGGGCGTTGCATCTTCACAGATGAACCGGTACCCTTTGCCAATACCATTAAACAGGCCACCGGTCTGTATGGTGTAAAAGTATCTGCCTTTTCCGGTAGAGAAGGTAGGCCTGAATCCGTTGTTATGACTCAAGCCCATACAAATGTGGGGGCAGCAAGTCTGGCAGAACATAAAATTCGTGCTCAATCCCACACCATCCAGGGAGGACGAGATAACGGAGTTCCCACATTGATATCATCTCCTTCCACCCAGGGGCTTTTTGGAGGATTGGCACTGACTGACGATAAAATGATGGGCGCAATTTCCCTCTATGATTTAAGCAGACTCCAAATTTCAAAGGGGCGTGTGTTGAGCGGCATGGAAATTCATAGTGGGCGTTATCGAATTGCCAGATTAGAAAGAATTCCAGAGAAATTGGCGGATCAGGTTCAGATCATGCGGATGTTATTAACCGCCTGTCGTCGCACAGGGCGACCCTTTCATCTATTCCGAGGGCTTCCCCAGCAGCGCAAAGAATTTTTTTACTATGATGCTATGCCCCAGGTACTAATTCAATTACTTGGGGGGCGAGGCCTTTTCCTTGAACAGCTTCCAAGTGCTCTTAACAGATTACAAATTATAAATGATCTTCTGGAAACCACAGGGATTGGTCATGATGCGCTAAAACTTTATGCCAACCCGAAAACACGTTTTAAGGCTGCCTGCCTTATCTGGTGCCATCTCAAGGATCGAGAAGATGATAATAAAGATAAAAAAGTGAAATTAATGAAAGAGCTGCAAGCTAACTATATGAATGTTCTTGAAGGAGACAAAACAATGAATGAAGACGATGGGGCATTAGTTAAATTGGGAACCGCCGCTGCCGGTATACAACAAAACCCGGGGGGCAGAGCATCCACCAGTGATCAACTTTTGGTATTTAAACTCTGTCTGGAAGCAATCACCATTGCTCTAAAACAACATCAGACAGATACAACATCCCTGATCTATGCCGTGGCCGGTGAATTGGAATCAAATCTTGTTCGACGGGACAAAGCTGCAAAAAAAGCCAACAGAAACGGTAAAACTTTGATGGAAGGTTGTGAATCTGTGGCCTCCATTTTTGTTAGTGAGGTCTGGACCAGCGCATTTGGTAATAAATTCCCCAGCCAAAAAAGTAGGCGAGTACTATCAAGTATCTATCGTATCGCATTTTTAAAAGCTCACAAAGACATCACAGAACGTCAACAACAGGAGAACAATAAATAATGAAAAGATTTTATCCCTACCTCGGAGAAATGAACCATTTAGTTGATACCACCATCACCGGCGACAAAAAAACAGACAACTATATTCATCCAGCAATGAAAAATATGGGTTGTCTTACCTTAGTCCTTATACGTGAAGCAGTGGCTCCAGTGATTTTCAGAAATGCTGAACAGGAAATTACAGACATTGAATGTGGAGATGAAACCTACATCCGGGCAGTCCCCAATAAGTTTAAATACATTGAAAAAGGTCGAGGACTTCAAATTTTGCGTGCCTATGGGGTCGGTGGGAAACTCCCACAGAACAAAACAGTTCTGAGAAAAGGGCAAAAACCATCTGAAGCTTATGATATGAATACTTTGGTTTTTGGTGATTCTGCGGTTCAGGAAAATCGTATTTTACCCGTCAAGGCAGGGCTCAACTACTCTGATGGATTAAGTTTATTACCCAAACCTTTTTGTGTTGATGAAAGTTTTCACAATCGAGCTATGGAAGATGGCACGTTGTTTGATGCAGACAGTAAAAAAAATAGCGACAACCTGTTTACCCGTCATTTTATTTTACCCGGAACCCTCATGGTACAGGTAATTTCCAGCCGGGGAAAGGTACTTCCACCAGAGGGACTTGATCACCTCCTGCTTTCAATTGGACTTGCAGGGCCTTACGGAGGGCAAACTTCAACTACTGGAGTTAATATCCGTTCCAGAATTGTTGGGCTTTATGGTTCTCGTTTTGAGCGGCCCCTGGCATCCCCATATGAAATCATCAAAGCCTTAAATCAACAGGAAATCGATAAAAAAAATGCAGACGCTGTGATTACAGCTATTCATTCAATAATGGAACCCATCCATGAAACCAGCATGGCTTCCAATGAATTAAGTGAATACCAGCAAAAACTGCTTAGTGCCTTTGAAGAAGAAGATAAGGGCCTCGAGAACCAATACAAAGAAGCCATGCCAAAGGTTGCAAACTTGTTTGACAGTTGGTTTGGCACCGGGAAATAGCCATGAAGACAAATGCAATAAACATCACTGCAGAAACCTTGACCCCCTTTGCCTACCATAGTTTGATGGTTCAGAGTGGCACGGCAACTTTGCCTGAACTGATCAGCGATCGGGCAATTGCCTTTGCTCTGGCGGCCACTCTTGGGATGACTGCTGCCCGGGTGGCCCTTCCTGCCAAAGACTATAAAGGACACCTATCGGCAATGCCCTGGCGCACCTCTGTTTTTATGACAGACTCTCCACGTCTCCTGCCACCCATAACCCGCCGTCTAAATCTGGATGCCGAGGGTGGTTTTCAAAAAAAAATCCAAGATGTGGCAAAAAAAGGAAATTTAAAGGATTTTTTTTACATCCAGGAAGTTCCACCTTACCAGATATTTAAGGGGATTATCTTTGGTTTGGAAGGGTTTGATCCATTCGAGTATGCCGGAGAATCAGAATTGGTCATCCGGGTCGGACTGCATCGAAATGGTATGGTGCTCTTGAAAAAATCTCTATCAAAAGAGAAGGTTCGCCTGAATGCATCCACGGCCTCCCTGTTTAACCGGGAATTAGCCGTGGATCGCTATTGCCTCCACTCCCTTCAATTATCCCCATTTCTTGAACCAGAAGATGCCCGCAGAGAGGTGGAGCAATGGAAATAATTAAACTGACCGTGGAGCGCCATTGTGTAGCGCAATTGCCCGAATCCGGCCTTTCCCCCCTTCAATATGAACTATTAGAAAATCCGGCCAAAATACGCATTGCCAATGCCCCCACCGGGGCTGGAAAAAGTTATGCCTTTGAGCGGGCCATGTTGGACAAGGGACAAAGAATACTCTTCATTGTTCCTACAAGAAGGCTCTGCCAAAATCTGGCGGCTGGACTTTTAAATTCATTGTCCCACATGCATGGTTGGACAAAAGAAAATGCCTTGTCCAAGATATCCATTTGGAACTCCGATGAAACAAAAAAATTACGGGAAAGCGGTGAATCCAAGATCATGGCCCGACGGGTTCGGGAAATAACCGATCTGAACGATGCCCTGGAAGGTGGAGAAATGGTCATTGCCGTACCCGAAGTCGTCAGCAGCTTGCTGTTGCGTTCTTATCCTGAAAAGGGGTTATCGGACAAGGGCATATTTGACCTGCTAACCGGATTTGATCACATTGTTTTTGATGAATTTCACACGATTGCACCACGAGGATTTGGTCTTGCTGGCTTATTTGCAAAACTGGCGACGGAAGTTCAGGGCTCCAGAGCACGGGTAAGCTTTCTTTCTGCCACCCCCCTGGATATTGCTCCGGTACTTCATCGCCTGGATATTCCCGAAGATAAAATTATTACCCTTGAAGAAAAATTAACAACCATAGGGCGCTGGGTCCATGGGGATGTCAGTATGATTTTTTGTCAGACTGACAGTATGCTAAACCTGCTTAGAGAAAATGTGGCGGTAATTAAAAGGGAACGAGAACGTAATCGTCAGGTGGTAATAATTTACAACAAGCTGATAGATCTTCAAGAGCATCTGCCTGAACTTCAACAAATATTTATTGATGCGGGTACAACGTCGGAACAGGTTCTTCTGATCAACAGCATTGATGATTCACGGTCTGGAAAGGATAATTGTGATTTTTTCGTTTCAGGCCGCGATCATGATCCTGAAGATTTTGAAATTCTGGTTGCAACCGCCAGTGTTGAAATGGGTGTGACCTTCCGGGCGGATGTCTTGTTCATGGAACCGGGATTTGAACCCATGAATTTTCTTCAACGTTATGGACGGGCAGCGCGTGGCGATCATGATGGGCAGGTATTCATCCGATGGGATGATGATTTTGCAGGCAGACAGCCCTGGTTCCGGCGGTTTCACAAATGGATAAATACACATCAAAATCAAACGGTCGGAATTGATGATATCACCGAAGTTCTAAGCAGCAGTGCCCGGAAAAAATTCAAAGATTGCCCTGAAAACGGACAAAAACATTTTGGTAAAATGCCCAACAGAGCTGCCTATGCCGCAGGGCTTTACTGGAATGTATTGATGAGCCATTTCAGTAATAAAGGGCACCGCTGGAAGTATTTAAAAAAGTTCCAGCCAAAACCGGCCAGCGCTGTATACAGTCTGTTAAAACAGGTGAGAGAAATGAATTCGGATCGCAACTTTGGTGATACTGCAAAATCCTGGTGTGATCAATTTGAAAAGGAAGCACACACTCTGCGGAATATAGCCCGGGGAATTCGTCTGGTGGAAAGAGATGGACAAGGCAATGCGTTACGAGCTTCCGAACAATGGCTTTTACGAAATACTGATATTTTAGAACGTTTTCCCCTGATTATGGCTGAAGACGGTGAAGAAGAAGTACACATCAGCGGAACACTTTCACAACATTTCCTGACAGAAAAAAATTACATCAAAGCCACGCAAGAAGCCTGCTTTCCTCACCTGCCCTATCCAGTTATACTTGATGATGATGTTTTTTTAGTGGACAGTTGGTGCCGGGAATTTTCTAAAAAAGAAGGGCCGGATGCATTGGCATGGACGCTTTATCCAAAATCTATGAATGCGGCTTTGAAGCTTGTTCAACTCACTGGATTGATTGTCAGCGCTGATTCCGAATGTGCTTCAACAATCGGTGTCCTGTAGAATTCAATATTTGACCATTTTCAAAGTAGGGGGGGGGGCTATGAACGGCAGAGATTGGCCAAAAGGATCAGAGTTCCATGAACGAGTGGATGATCTGGGGCTCCATGGGCTGCATTTTCAACATGTACGGCTGTGCCGACGACGGGCATGGATGTATCTGCATAATATTAATTTTGCTCAATGGTATGGCCTTGTAAAAACAGGAACAGCCAAACATGTAACAAGCTATGCCCGTGACAAAAGCACCGAAGGGTTGTTCGGTCTGGCACCAGATAGAATTGATTGGCAAAATCGTGTGGTCTATGAAAACAAAGGCAGCAGTGGAGCTGCGGATGCTTGCAATGACCAGACCGCATTTTATGCGTTAATGCTTTCGCTGGCATCTGGACAGGAGTGGCGGGGCGTCATCCACATCCTTTCCACAAAACGGAGGAGAGATGTACCAATCGATGAAAAACAACTAAACCGGTTATGGGACTCATCAACCCTTTTGGCGCAGCTTGCCCTGGAAGAAAAAGTACCTTCTGCCCAGCGAATTGGACTCTGCAAGGCCTGTTCCTTTTCCGGTTTTTGCGGAAGGGATTAAAAAATATGGAGACACTTTTTGTATCAAAGACTGCACGTTTGAAACGCCACGAGAATACACTGCTCCTTACTGTAAATGGCACAAAACGACATTACCCGGTTGAAAAAATCCGGCATATTGTAATGCTGTCCGAGGCCCAGATGAATTCAAAACTGTTGTGTCTGTGCGGCACCCACGGAATACGGGTCTCTGTGTTTGACTATTATGGTTATTTTAAAGGGGCATTTGAGCCCATTGAAAAAAATCCATCCGGAAGGGTAAAGCTTGCCCAGGCACGGTGCATATTGGACGAACGCTCAAAGATGCCGGTGGCACGTGAAATTGTGCGAGGGGCTGGACATAATATGCGGGCAAATCTTCTATATTATAGATATCGTGGAGTGGAAGGTTTGGAAAGCCACATAGGCCATATGGAC
>CAYSSE010000162.1:0-9115 GCA_964433355.1 uncultured Desulfocicer sp. | reverse complement strand
TAATCATCCACCCCGCAGCGAAGCCCTTTGACCTTATCTTCGGCACTGCTCTTGGCAGAAAGAATCAACACCGGTAAACGCGAATCCTCCCTTCTGATGGTACGAAGAACAGACAATCCATCCATCATGGGCAGCATAATATCCAGCACAATCAAATGGGGATGCCAGGAGCGCCAGGCATCAATCCCTTCAATGCCATCCGATGCAAGGGTGATGTCATAGCCCTGCATGGAAAGGTTCAGGCGAATTCCTTCGGCAATGTGGGTTTCATCTTCAATTACCAGGATACGCTTTTTGTGATCATTTTCCATAAATTTCTTCCTTTGAGATTGTCAGCCCCCTCCCTTGGCAGGTAGAGTGTAAAAACAGAACCACACCCCTTTCCCCGGGATCGGGCAGCCACCTTCCAGCCATGGATGCGGGCAATACTGAATACAAGATACAATCCAAGGCCGCTCCCCTTGACCCCCTTGGTCTCACTGTCCGATGCCTGGTAGAATTTTCTAAAAATTTTTTTAATTTCCGCCTGCTCTATGCCAATGCCATTGTCCACAAAATCAATCATGAGACGCTGTTTTTTAGTCCTGAAGACAATGCGTATCGTGGGGGTATCATTATTATTATATTTTACGGCATTGGAAATAAGATTCATGACCAACATCTCAAACAGGAGCATATTTATAGGATACACAAATACAGGAGAAGGACTCTCCACCGTTATGGTGCTGTTATGAAACAAGGATCGGTTCTGATCACAAAAATCCTGCACAACTTCAACCATATTTTCCCGGGTGGACTCGGCCCCAAAGGTTCGACTCTCAATGCGGGCAAGGTTTAAAATACTGTTTATATTTTCCGTTAACCGTGTCACATCATCCAACATGAACCGACTGTACTTTCTAATTTCTTCCACGGACAGCGGGTGCCTTAAGAAGGATTCCAGATAAATTTTCAGGGAGGTCACCGGGGTTTTCAGTTCATGGGTAAAATTGTAGATGAAATTGTGCTGGAGCCGAAAAAGCCTCACCGTGCGCTGGTAATAAATGAATGCCAGAAAAATACCGGCCAACACCACCGTGATCAAAAGGGTTAAAACCAATATGGTCATACCGGTTCTGGAGGGAAATATCTGGCCCGGATCAATGGGAAAATTTTTAATAATCACTTCCAGGGCGGCGGTGATGTCCATATACCAATAAATGGTCAGAATCAAGGCCGTGGCAAGGGAAATGATGGAACACGCAAAAATAAATACAGGATGCAGGTACCAGCGGGTTGGATTATATATTTGAAAAGTCATGGAAGCATGATGCGACAGAATAAATAAGGAATCAAGGATTTAATGGACTGGGTCTAAAAAATAAAAAAAGGCCCTGGATTAAATATAATCCAGGGCCTTTTAAATATATTGTGCATCCGACTTAGATGCATATTTTTTGGCTCCCCAGCACGGATTTGAACCGCGGACAATGTGGTTAACAGCCACACGCTCTGCCAACTGAGCTACTGGGGAATAACGATCTTCTTGGTCAGCCCGCAGGGCCATTCCGTCGAAGACTCGATGCTTATACCCCGACGACCCCACCATGTCAAGAAAAAAAATAACCAATTGACTTTTTTTTTTGAAAGTCTATATTTCAAACATTTTCAAGGGCGGACAATCCCTCAAACAAGAGGATGTAATTCTCATTAAAATAAGGACTTATCATATGATCACTGAAGAAGGCATTATCACTGGCGCAACGCAAGAAATGGCATGGGTTAAAACCGTAAGATCCAAATCATGCGAGTCCTGTGACTCCAAAGACTCCTGTGGCGAGGGCGGAAAAGCAAGGGAAATGGTGGTGCAGGTGGAAAACATCCTCAATGCCAAACCCGGAGATCGGGTGGTCATCGGATTTGGCACAGCGCCCATGCTGAAACTTTCATTTGTCCTTTATATTTTTCCCGTCATTTTTCTTATTGCAGGCGCTGTTATTGGACAAACCTTGGCACCGAGCATGAACATGGATGAGTCTGCCGCATCCATTCTGGCAGGTCTGGCAGGTTTTGCCCTCTCATTTGTGGTGGTTCGTCTGTTTAACAATCGATTTGCAAACAAAAAAGAGTTCAAGCCTTTTTTGGTTCGGTTTGCCAGAAAGACCGAGGCCCAAGCGTGCAGCAGACCCTAACACCAGAAGATGGGGTGGTTACCCTGCCACCCATCTTCCAAGACAGCGTAATTTCCAGCATTTATCCACGGTGGGCGTTATTCCATTTTCAATAAAAGTCAACCCCCTGCCCCATAAAAAATTAAAACCAAAAATATTTTTCCCTTGAATATTGTCCCTTTCTGGGATAGTAAGCTTAAAGTTTAACGTATTGTCAATTGCACTGTTAACTGCTTTACTGATTAAGGATGAGGCAAGAACCATGACCTCGAAAAAAGAGTTAAAATTCGCTTCAATTCTGGCAATTGTACTTTTCATTACAGGCATCACCTGCTACGCTGCATTTCCCCCCCCCTCCCCGGATGAACCGGTGAGGCTGATGTTTCAAAATGCCGCAGGCAAGGTGCTGTTCACCCATGCTGGCCATCAGGAGTATGATGTTTCATGCCTTGACTGTCATCATAACATTGAGGATGATGAAATCTACAATTGCAGTGAATGTCACGAAGCCACCGGCGACGAAAGTATGCCGGGAAGAACGGACGCATTTCACGCCCAATGCACAGGCTGCCATCAAGATCTGGGAGCTGGCCCCGTGGAATGTAATTCATGCCATGCCCTTTAACCCGATGATGGAACCCCTTATATTTTTTCAAATTAAGGATTTACCCCAACAGGGTTAAACAACATGGACCCAATTTACACCAGATAAAGGTTTGTTATGATTAAGAGATCATTTATCGGATTGACTGCACCGCGTCTCAAGTGTGACCTGGTTGAACCAGGTCCGAGGGAACCGGAGATGATTCCCATGCCCCCCCGCCTGATACTTATGCTGGACGAAGCACTGGACAGCACAAAGGAAACACGTATCAAAAAGGGTGACACTGCGAAAAAAGGAGAACGACTCTTTTTATATAAAGAGAGTACCCGTTATGTTACGGCTCCCACCTCCGGTACCATTACTTCAATTGCTCCTTTCACCGGCGATTTTGGAAAAAACGCCACCTACCTTGTCCTTGAAAAAGATGGCAAAGATGAATCGGTAGAGGGTATTTCCGAATTTGCAGATGTGCCAGACATTGCCTCGGCAGACGGGGCTTTAAAAACCCTTCCCGGCGCTCCTCCCCTGGAGTTGCTGGCTGCCCCCAACTCCAACATTAAAAAGATTGTCATTTCCGGCATGGACAGTGATCTGATGTCCACCACCCGACAATATCTGGCATCAAAATGCATGGATGATGTCAAGGATGGCATCGAACTTCTGAAGAACATGACCGGTATCACCGATGTTTTCATGGCCATTCCGGAAAAAATGTCCCAGCTCTCCGCCTTCCAGGGAATGAACACCATCAAGCTGACGGAAGACTACATTGGTACCCTGCCACAGATGATCATGAAAAATCACTTGGGTATTGCCCCTGTGGCTGGCAGCACCTGTGAAGAGCAGGGGGTTTGCTTCATGTCCATTGAGGCTGCCCTTTCCTTGGCACGGGCTTACAAAGACAAAGCCCCTGTGTTTGACAAGGTTATCACTGTCATTGGAAAGGATGGGGGGGTAAAAAGGGTTCGTGCTGTCATTGGTACACCCATTCACCGAATTCTTTCCCAACTGGGCCTTGAAACCCAGGAGATGGACAGAATTATCATCGGTGGACCTCTGAAGGGTTTCAGTGCCTACACGCTGTATCACCCGGTACAGCCTGACATGGATACCATTATCATCCAGGACTATGAACAACTTCCCGGGGTGTCTGACTATCCTTGCATCAACTGCGGTAAATGTGTTCGTATTTGTCCTGCCGGGGTTCCGGTCAACCTGCTGGTACGCTACCTGGAGGCAAATCTTTATCAGGAAGCTGTGGACAGTTTTGACCTTGATGCCTGCATTGATTGTGGGCTGTGCAGCTATGTGTGTACGGCAAGGATACCGATTTTTCAATACATCAAGCTTGGAAAACATGAACAACTGATGCTGGAAGCTGAAATGGAAATGGAGGCTGAAAATGCATAAGCAGAATAAATTCACCGTATCCCACGCACCGTTCTGGCATGATGGCGACAGCATCGGAGAAACCAATAAAAACATCATGGTGGCCGCATTGCCAGCTATTGTGTTTGGGATTATCCAATTTGGAATGGCAGCCCTGGGGGTTATCTGTCTTGCCATTTCCAGTGCCATGGCCTGGGAAGCGCTTTTTCAATTTATTTCCAAAAGATCCATTAAAATTGGGGATTATAATGCCGCTGTCATTGGTATGATCACCGGCATGATGCTGCCGGCCACCGTACCCTGGTGGGTGGTGATCATCGGAACCCTGGTCTCAGTGGTTTTGGGACAACAGGTCTTTGGCGGTATTGGTGCCAACCCCTTTAACCCGGCGGTTATTGGTATTGCTGTTCTTTCCCTGTCCTGGGGAAATTATTTTGATTTTGATGCAGCTCTTTTAAATTATCAATTTGATTTCACGGCCCTTGCACCTTTGGGCGCACTGGATCACCAGGGCCCTGCAGCCGTTGATCTTTTCTCCACCCAAGGCCTTCTCATGGGCAACCAGGTGGGTGCCATTGGATCTGTTTTTGGTCTGGGCCTTATCATTGGTGGCATTTATCTCATCATCCGGGGCTATATCCGCTGGGAAATATCCGTTGCATACATTGCCGGTATTGTCATCACCGCAGCACTTTTCCAGATGTCCAACCCCGAAGCCTATGCAAGTCCCCTGTTTCATCTGTTCACAGGATACACCCTGCTGGCCATTTTCTTCCTGGCACCGGAGTCCTCATCTTCACCGGTGAATCTTGTTCCCATGCTGATTTACGGAATCATGGGGGGTGTTATGACAATCCTCATCAGAAATATTGGTGCCTATGCAGACGGTACCCTGTATGCAATTCTGATTATCAACCTTATTAACCCGGTCATTGACATGATACGACCAAAAGCTTTGGGAAAGGGAGTGAACAATGCGTGAGATGATAAGCATGGTTGTTGTTCTGACAGTACTCAGTGCCTTTTCCGGAGGAATGCTGGCTGCCGTTAGAACAGGAACCCAGGATAAAATTGAAAATCAGGTTCTCAAATTTCAGAAAGCACCTGCCATCAAGAAAATCCTCAGTGATGTTTCCAATGACCCCCTTCAGGATCGGTTTAAACTGATGGACAACGAAAAAGAAGTCACCTTTTTTGTGGGAAAAATCGACAACAAGCCCCAATCAATTGCCTTTGAAGGAAAGGGCAAGGGATACGGCGGCGATGTGGGACTCATGGTGGGTGTCAATATAGAAACCGATTCCATCATCGGTGTCTGGGTCACCACCCATTCAGAGACCCCCGGTCTTGGCTCCCGGGCCAAGGATAACCCGGATTTTGTATCCCAGTTTGCAGGCATGGGCCTGGATAAGGTTTTTGCAGTTAAGAGCGACGATGGTGCAATTGATGCCATGTCCGGTGCCACCATTACTTCCAAGGCCGTATGCATGGCCGCAAAACAGGCACAGGAACTTTACCTTCGGCTGAAACCTGAAATCCAAAAACAGACCCAGCAGATGGCCAATTAGGAGATATAATTATGGCACAATCCATGGTAAAAGAGTTTACCAAGGGCCTGTGGGCAGAAATTCCCCCGTTTCGACTTGTTCTGGGTCTCTGTCCCGTCCTTGCGGTAACAAAATCCGTTGAAAATGGAATTGGAATGGGCATTGCCACCACATTTGTACTGGTGTGCTCCAATTTTCTGGTTTCACTTCTGAGAAATATCATACCGACCAAGGTTAGAATTGCCTGTTTTATTGTTATCATCGCCACCTTTGTAACCGTTGTGGAGCTGCTGATGCAGGCGTACACCTATCCGTTGTTTCTAAAACTCGGTATATTTATCCCATTGATCGTTGTAAATTGTATCGTGCTGGGCCGGGCAGAGGCGTTTGCCTTTAAGAATGCCCCCCATCTGGCCATTGCAGATGGGCTTGGCATGGGAATTGGTTTTACCCTTTCCATGGGCGCCTTGGGTGCGGTAAGGGAATGCCTTGGTAATGGAACAATCCTTGGGAATACAGTATTTGGGCCTGATTTTCAGCCATTCACCTTCATGGTGGAAGCCCCTGGCGCATTTGTCTGCCTGGGCTTGATGCTGTGTTTAATGAACCTTATCGGTAAAAAATAAAAAAGGAGAATACTAATGGGCGATTATGTCGTTCTTGCCATAAGCTGTATTTTTGTAAATAACATTCTCCTTGCACAGTTTCTGGGTAACTGTCCTTTTCTGGGCACTTCCAAAAAAATGGAAACAGCAACGGGCATGGCCATGGCGGTTGTCTTTGTACTGGTTATGGCCGGTATGATTACCTGGATAACAGATAACTACCTTCTAAAACCCCTTAACATTGAATTTTTGAGAACCGTATCTTTTATCCTTGTTATTGCTTCCCTGGTGCAATTTGTTGAGATGTTTCTGAAAAAGAGTATGCCAGCCTTGTACGCGGGTTTGGGTATTTTTCTTCCCCTTATTACCACCAACTGTGCGGTAATGGGTGTCTGCCTCATCAACATCAATGAAGAGTACACATTTGTCCAGGCCATCGTGGCATCTCTGGCCTATGCCATTGGATTTGGCCTGGCTCTGGTGCTGTTTGCCGGAATCAGAGAAAGAGTCAACGTCGCAAGGGTTCCACAACCATTGCAGGACACTTCCATCGGCCTTGTAACCGCTGGAATGATTGCCCTTTCCTTCTTTGCATTCAAAGGAATGGTTTAAACATCACCCGCCGATGGTTCCGATCATCGGCGGGCGCTTTTTTTGTTTCAACCATGCGCTAAGCACCCACACATATGTTGTTCGGTATTCAACGAATATAGATCCCTTATATCTCTGAATTTTATTTTGAATAATATATGCTCGGGTACTTAACTATAAAATAATGGGCTTGGTTCTCACTTGGGTTATCCTTGAAAATATTTTTGGGGCGATCCCCACCTGTAACGTGGCCAAAATTAGAATCCAATCCCAAAAAATGAGGTTAATATGACTGAAGCTCTCTTATTTATGCTGGGCATCGGTGGACTGTGCGGTGTGGTTCTCAGCTTTGCATCCAAAATATTTTACGTATATGAAGATCCCAGAATTTCCATGGTCGAGAATAATCTGGCCGGGGCCAACTGTGGTGGATGCGGGTATGCAGGATGCAGTGCGGCTGCCCAAGCCGTTGTCACCGGACAAGCTCCCCCCAATGTATGTGTTATTTCCAGCACCGAAGGCATTGCCCAGGTGGCTGCCATCATGGGTATGGACCCGGGTACGGCGGAAGCCCAGCTTTCCTATTCCATGTGTGACGGTGGAAACCGGGCCGTCAGCCAATACCATTACATGGGCGTAAATTCCTGCAAAGCCATGGCCCTTGTCTATGGTGGACAGAGACAGTGTCAGGTGGGATGTCTTGGACTTGGTGACTGTATTAAAGCCTGCAATTTTGGCGCTGTGTTCATGGGAAAAGATGGTTTTCCCATTGTGGACGAAAGCAAGTGCGTGGGCTGCGGTGCTTGCCAGAAAGCATGCCCCAAGGACATCATTGAAGTTAAATCCATGTCGGAAAAACTGCTGAAGTTCAACCAGCAAAATGACCCCTTGGCACCCTGTGCCCAGACCTGCCCCGCAGAAATCAATATTCCCCAGTATATTTCCCAGATTAAAAACGGGGATTATCTGGCTGCGGTTCAAACCATTCGCATGAGAAACCCTCTCCTGCTCTCCTGTGGCCGGGTGTGCCCCCACCCCTGTGAAGATGAGTGTCGAAGGGGACTTGCCGATGAACCCGTCTCCATCAATCAGCTCAAACGCTTTGCAGCGGACTATGAGATGAATTCAGGTTCTCGGGTACCCATTAAATGTGCCCCGGACACCGGCAAAAAAGTGGCTGTCATCGGTGGCGGACCTGCTGGCTTAAGCGCTGCTTATTTTCTACGCCGGGTGGGTCATGAAGTCACTATATTTGAAGCCATGCCCGAACTTGGCGGTATTATTCGATATGGTATCCCCGAGTACAGACTACCCAAGAAAGTGCTTGCCTGGGAAATTGAAGGCATATTGAATCTTGGTATTAAAGCCTACACCAACACCCGTATGGGGCTTGATTTCAGCATTGATTCCCTGGTTACATCAGGCTATGACGCCATTTTCATGGGTATTGGCGCATGGAAAGATTATGCCCTTGGCATCCCCGGAGAAGACCTCAAGGGGTGTTATACAGGGATTGATTTTCTTTCCCGTTCTGCCGGGGGAGAAACCTTTGAGCTGGGTTCCAAAGCCGCTGTTATCGGTGGGGGTAACACCGCCGTTGACTGTGCCAGAACCATGTTGAGACTGGGCGTTGAAAAAGTGTATATGGTCTATCGTCGTACCCGCAAGGAGATGCCAGCCAATGAGGTGGAGATTGTGGCCTCGGAGCATGAAGGCATTGAATTTGTCTTCCTGGCAGCCCCGGTCAAGGTGGTGGGCGATGACGATGGCAAGGTCACCCATCTGGAATACCTGAAGATGGAGCTGGGTGAGCCCGATGCCAGTGGTCGACGCCGTCCGGTGCCCATTGAGGGTTCTGAGAGCCGTCTGGAACTGGATACCCTTGTAACGGCAATTGGTCAAGCCCCTGATCCTGCATTTAAGGAAGGGGGGCCCAAGCGGATGGATGAGCTTCAACTGACCCGCTGGTCCACCATTGATAATAATCCTGAAACCCTTCAATCCACGATTCCGTATATTTTTACGGCAGGGGATTCAGCCACAGGGCCTTCCCTGGTGGTTACCGCCATTGGTGGCGGACGCCGGGCCGCAAGATCCATTGATCTTTACCTCAAGGGTGAAGAGATCACACCGGTTCCGGACTCACTACAGGATGCCCGCATTGAAGAATCCATTTTCACCACGGTTCCCGGGGTCACCCCCATCAAACGTGCTGAAATGCCGGAACTT
>CAYSSE010000161.1:0-9127 GCA_964433355.1 uncultured Desulfocicer sp. | reverse complement strand
GGTGAAAGTGGTGCATCTGCTTTCTAAAGCCTGCCCGAAACGGGGTGAGTCCCCCCCTGGAATGGGAGATCCGGTATCTCACCAGCGTGGCTTCATCCATCACCGATACTCGGAATGCAAGCGGTGCCGGGGTGATATCAATGTGCTGGTCTTTGTCAATCTGGTATATCAACACCGTGACAGGTTGGTCACAACGCAACTCCATCATCCCGGCGGAAAGACGTTTTTTATACCGGGTTTCATCCCCCATCCATGGAATGTCCCACCCCCGGGTTTTCTGTTTTTTCCCAAACCATTTTAAGTTTATGGAAGGGGTCGTCCGGGCCTCCGGTGTCATGGATGGGGGCTGGAAAAATAACAATTGCAGGTGCATGCCCTGTTCCGGTATGGGCAGGGTCACCCTCAGGTGTTCATCCAGGGCAATTCCCTTGACAAGAGCAGCGGTTTTAACAGAGGTGTCATCCACCTCTTTTAAGACATAAAGTCTGCGGGTGACATAATCGGTACCCTCTGTTCCCAGGGGTGCCAGGGGACGCCAGGTGCGACGCATGAGGTTGATCTGTTCCGCCTCCGTTAAAAAATCACTGGAATAGATATTCCCTTGGGCAAGCTGGGTCTTTTTTGTCTTTCCGGTTCGTTTCCACAGGTGCTCCAATTTACCTTCGCTGATCACTTCCGGGAAATAGAGCCGCATGACCACATCTGAAATAATGGCATCTTTATGGGAAAGACGAAACCGCATCTTTAAGTTGTTTGTGTCAGGTATTCCCATAAAATCCAGCATCATGATTCTGCCATCCCCAGGGATCAGGGGCTCGTCAAAATAATAACTTGAGGTGTAGTCTTGGCCAAGGGCTGGATCGCCATACTTAGTAATGGCGGTATGTTGGTGATATACCCCTGACTTGAGGATATTATTTTTTTTGTCAAGGAGCTGGAATTCCAGGGCATAGTTCATTGGGGTTTCTTCATCAACCGCGGCCTGTTTCGGGATATTGGCCGTGGTGATCACCTTTACTTTATCCGTTGCCCGGGGAAGCTCAAACTCTGTCCATTTTTCTTTTTCCACGTTATAGCAAAGACTTATCTTTGCATCGGGGTTTTTAAGATGGGTTAAGAATTTTTCTTTTAATGTTTTATAGCTTCTTTCTGATCCCCAAGCCGTTGTGAAACAAAGCAATAGCAACAGCACTATCGTTAACAGCGAGATCAGTGGGGTCTGGATTTTATTTTTCACTGTTTTTTCCACTCCAGCCATGGGGTTCTGCCATCAACATAATCGGAGATGTCGTTTTGATCCATATGATCAGGACTCACCAGCAACCGGGTGTCCATGTCCCTTGGAAATAGATTTATCACGGCGGTAAGGGTTTCCGGGGCCTGGAATATCAATAAAAAACTCTGTTTTGAATTGAGATCAATCACCCTTTTATATGTGAGATGGGGCCATTGATGCATGATATTATCAAGCACAATGATGTCATGGGTTTTAATGTAAGATGACATTTGACGTTTATACCCCTCTGGTAAAGGGGATGCCTGCCTTTTTACCCCATGTATTACGCTGAAAAGATCCGCTTCCAGGGTCTCTATTCCCAATGCCTGGAACTGATTTGCATGTATGGTGTTTTCTGTCTGCTGCCGGTAGTGCGCCCGAAGCACAGGGGAGAGCCAGATAATGGCAAACTCTTTATTTAATGCGTGATCCAGGTACATGGCCTGGGGGATTCTACCCACCTCATAGCCAGCAGTGCCCCGGGAACCGTCCGCCAGTTTAACGGTCAGGCCATCCTTTTTCAGGGTGCCTATCAAGTCACGGGTTAAGGTATTGAGCCCGCTGAACAGTTTTACACCCGTTCTTAAGGACAAAAGGACGTCGGTATCGGGCAGGGGCGCATCGGGTTTTACACCCATGCCCCTGCACTGGATGACCATCAGGGGGGCATCTGCATTTTCTCTGATCATCACCTGGTTCACCAATGTGAAGATACTCGTTTTATTCTTCATGCGTATGATGTCCGATGATCCATCCCTGTTGGTCAACGGATGGGCTGTGCTGATCATCAGACATTTTGCCTTGATACGTTCAAAAAGTGCAACAGAATATTCAAAAACATTTATTTCCGACAACGGCCGTGGCACCTGTATGAGATACGGATTTAATGGGCCAAGGCGAAAAATATAATTGCCCCAGAATCGTTTTTCAGCCATGTCATCTTTTTCAGATAAGATCAGGTAGTCCTGGCTGGATGTTTTATGGTGATACTGGATGAGTTCATAGCCCATGACGGCACAGGAGGCATTCAAGGCGTTTAATTCATTTACGGCCTCCGGGGACCAGGCATTATCCGTGTACATCTCCCGGGATATCTTTACCAGGGGAGTTAGGATTTCATGATCAAAAAAGAGCAGCTCTTCAAATCTCGGGATTTTATAGAGATCCGAACCCTTTTTTGAAATTTTCTGTTTGCCCTGGAGCAACCAGTCCTGGAGATACCCCACAATGCTCTGCTCTCTGACTTCAAAGGGGCGTTTTTTTTCTTCAAAGGGGGATTTAAACATTAAACTTCTTGCCTGGTGACGGTTCAGCATTAATTCTGCAAACCCTGAATGGGCAGTGTCCCGTAGGGTATTCTTGAATGGGGAACGCCCCCATTCCATGCGAAAGTTTCCAATGATTTTTTTAAGCTCCACAAGATCAAGGCCGGAAGGCAATGACGATTTCACCCAGAGCATGGAATCAATGAGCGGTTTATCGGTAAATGTGGGAACAGATCGTTCGCCTGTGAGTACCCGGATGGTTTTGGCTGTATGCCCCCTTATCTGGAGGATATTGGTGTTAAAAACAAGCCGCTGAAATATGGAAAACAGCGTGGAAGGGGTCTGTAGAATGTCAGAGGATCCGTCATCGTTGGTTTCCAGGCCGGAGCCGCCCAGGGCAAGTGCCCGGGCATTGAACGATGTAAACAGCCAGGTCCCGGCTTCAAGGGTTCCCCATTCATCCAGGGGGGCCGGTACCTCAATGACCATGGCATTGTTAAAGTTCATATTAAATATATAACTTCCCCACCCCTTGCGTGGGCTTTGTTCATACAGGTACAGATACTGGTTTTCCACGGTGAGCATGGCGTAATTTATCAGGCTGAGAAGCTTTTCTGCCCGGTGAAGGTCTTCCCCTTTTTTTGTATGGATATGCTGTTCAATGGCCCTTATGGCCTCTGAAAAAATTTCCAGATCCCGGGGCAGGGGAGGGACAAAGGAATTTTTTTCCAAGGAGGCAAACAGCTTCACCCGGTCTTCCTTTAAAATATCAATAAGACGTCTGCCCGTCACGTCTTTTAAGATCACCCCGTCTCTTACCGAGGATTCAGCGGATAAAGAGATAAGGTTGGGTATGTAGGTGACCCCAAAACCAATGATGCTGGCCACAATCACCGCCACCAGTGATGTCTGCAGGGTCGCCCTTGTCACCCGCACCACAATATCTTTATCATGCATTTTAACGGCCAGAAGGGTGGTGAGAAGATATCCAAACCCATAAAAATCAGTCACTTTATACTGGGGGAACCACCAGATGATGGCCCAGCCCAGAAGCAGCTTATATACAAAGCCGATATTAAAAAAAAGAAGGGTTTTCCGGGCCCCCTCCATATTGGCCTCTTTAAAGAAGGAGAGTTTTAAAACCAGGGAAGCAGCGGTTAAAATCACAAAGGTTTCCAGAAATGTATAAACCAGTTTCTCCGGCTGATACCATTGCAGGGCCAGTAATGAGGGAATTAAAATACCACTGTAATCCCATCCATAGTGAAGGTTCATCCGGGATGCCACAACCGAGGTCGTTAACAGGATAATATAGGCTTTGGGGCTGGATAGCATGGATGCGGCCATGTCTTCGTACATGTAAACGATGTTGCCCATATTAAAATTGGTAAAGGGAATCAACACATAACGGACAATGGCATAGGTGGTGATAAGGATTATGAATGCCGGAATAATTCCTTTTCTGAATCCCGGTTTCCACAATTGATTGGCAAGCAGTGCCACCACAATTAGACCAAAGCTGTGAAGATTGTTACGATAATCAAAAACAATACCCCATGTGGTCGTTACATACTCACCGGCCAGGGGCAGCAGAACCATATCAAAGGTCAGCCGCACAATGACGCTCATCAAAAGCAGGGCAAAAAAACGATCCCTTCCAAAGAAACTATTCCATAGCCCCAGGCGTGAAAGGTATTCGGAATAAAACCACACCAGAAAATAGGTGATAAGGGCTTCAAAGATAATAACGCTGGCAGAGAGCGGTTTGATCATAAAAAGCGGAATCAGATAGCCGGGAACAACCAACCCGCTTAATACCCAGCCCAGTCTGAGGTTAAAAAAACAGGTGACACACACGCCGATCCACACCGTGGTTGTGACTGAGTTGGCAAGGCTCCCCGGAGGAAATATGGGCAGTAAAAAGGATTCAATCACGGCGTTCAGCCTGTCTTCTTTCTATAAATACGCTCAGTTTGAGACGAAACTCAATGCCACCTCCCACATCACTGCTGCCGGTGAGTTCTCCCTTCCATTTTTCCAGTGTGGGGGCCATCTCATGGATATTTTTAAACGCCTTGGAATCGGTCAGGTGATTTGAAGATAAGTACCGCTGAAAATCATCATCTGGCATGCCGTATCCTGAATTATGCAACACGTATAATAGATGATCCCCGTGGCGTTGTCCCCGAATCTGTATGACAGTTTCATCATAAGCATCCTGCAACAGGAAGAAAAGCAGGGACGTAAAAAGTTTTTTTAAATCTCCCGGGTTGGCCAGGGTCATATCGGACATGGTTTGGGGTATGACATCAAATGAAATTTGCCTCTGGGTGGATTCCTCCCCCAGGTTTTCCATGGCATCTGTGAGGATTTCCATGGCATTGACGGGAAATACCTGGTGGGTTTCGGAAAAAATATCTCTCCCCATGTAGTCATTGAGTTCATCAATGAAACTTATCATATCTTCTTTTTTGTCTTTAAGCGTTTCAATCAGTTGCTTTTTCTGAGCCGCAAGCATGTCATCTTCTTCAAGCATCATGCATGCGTTGCTTATGGACGTTACGCCATCTTTGAGGCGGGCATTGCTGCGTTGGAAAAAAGCGGCTTTTTTTCTGCTGACATCTTTGATGTCTGTCAGGTCTTTCATTTCAAAGAGTATGCCATGGAGATCAAAGGGATAAGCCTCATCCTGTAAAAAGTCTTTGTCTTCACCCAGCAGGGGACGGATGGTGAGCACGTATGCTCGCCGATGATCGGATATGTTCACCGGCAGGTTGATACTGTCATGATCTACAATAATCTGACTGAACATATTTCTCATTTCTTCCATGGTATGGCCTGTCAGCGTTATGGCAAGATCCAGGGCACTCATTTTAAATGGTGCTGCAATGTTCATTTTTTTTAAAATATGGGTCATGCCTTTGTTTACATGGATCAGCTGTCCAAATATATCATATAAAATAATGGCAGATTCCAATGCGTTAAAAATAACAAATAGCGCCGAAAGTCGTCGTCCAAGCATGCGGATGGTGTTGCTTACTTCCTGGTAAAGATTTCCCTTTGCTTCCAGGCGTAATATTTTGTTAACGATTCTTTTCTGGCCTGCCCGTGCAATGCGAAATTTGATTCGCTTGTTGAGGATTTCGGCGATTTCCAGGGAAAACCGCTGGATTGTGGGAAGAAGGGTGTCTATTTCAGCGGTGTTCCCGGACGAAATAACAAAGGCCCAGAAGCCCTGGATACGGCCTTCAAAAACAAGGGGGACTATGTATTGTTCATCTGCTTCCCGGGCCGTCTTAAAGTAGGATTTGATTTTAATGGGTCTGTTTTCTTCAATGGCGGTGGCGTATGGCGTTCTTTCGTAATCCCTGCGTCGCTCCTCAATGTCATTAATGGATGTGTTAAGTGCGATGACCTCTCTGACCCGGTGATCCTTTCTTACCTTTTCCAGAAAAATGGTCCGTTCAAGATTCAACGTCTGGTTCACCATGTTGATTACACTGGACCAATAGTCCTTGGAGGCATAAAATCCAGTGGGTGAAAAACGATCTCTCATTTGGTTGGATCCGGTTAGAATCATCTCTTTTAAAATGGCAGTTTTGGAAAAATAGGCCCTTAGAAATATAAAAATCAGCACAATCGTTTCGGTGATAATAATTTCAAACAAAGGAGGCCAGAACAGTGCGTATGATAATGAAACCCAGCTTAAAACAAAAGAGATTATAAAAAACAGAGCCGTTAAAATCACGGCCATGGTGCCACTTAGCAAGGAATAGGTGATTAATCCAAGGAGTGTGACCATGATTATAAACAATAATATCACCAGGGGACGAGGCCATATAATTGTTTTTTGTCCCATCAGCGTATCCAGTGTATATCCATGATATTCCACCAGGGAAATGCTGCGGTTCCCCGAGTGAATGGGGGTTTGAAAACCAGGGGAATTTGTCATTTTTTTCAATCCAATGATGACACTGCGATCATGGATCAGTTCTGTAATGACATTACCGGACAGGATTTTTTCAAAGTCAATATTGGGAAGTGTTGTCGCGGCACCCATGAAATTAACTGAAATTATATCCTCAACGGGCAAATTGTTTTGACCCCTTTTTGCCGCAGCCGCCATGAGAAAACAGGGTGTTCTTTGATTATTTACGTAGAAATAGGCTTGCTCCAGGCGGTGAACCCCATAATGATCTGGCGGTATATTATAGGGGGCCATGATAATTTGTTTTCCCTGGGCCGGGGAGGGAATGGGGTCAAAGGGCTCACCTCTGCTCTGCTCTTCTTTCTCCAGTTGTCGCCTGCCAAAAATAACATTGCCCATGGCGGCGGCTGTATCATAAAACTTTTCGGATGCCAAAGGGGGAAAGAACGAAAATATAATTTGATTGGCCCCTGCGTTATGGAGGTGATCCAGAAGGGTGATCCATTCTTTGTTTTCACTGTGTAGCTGATCATAGCTCACCTCCATGATCATGACATTTTTGGATCCCTGGCGGGCTTCTGGGTGAAGCTTGACAAAGGTGTCATACAGGATATCGTTGGGGAAATTAAAGACACCTGTCAAACTCAGGAACCAGACCAGAAAAACGGTTATAAGGCCCATGTATAGAGCTATATATCTTGGTTCTTTATCCATCTATTGCCTCAATTTTTGTTGATTAAGGAATCAGTCTTAAATAACTTGCCCTTTTCAGAACCTACTATCGTTGAAGGATAGTGCGCCCCAATTTTCAAATGGGGATATTATTGCGGACTCATTCCTAAACGTACATTTAAATAATCATAAAAACCTTAAAGTGTCAATAATGTTTAAACTTGATCTTAACCCGAGTTTATGAGTTATCGTGGAGGCGGGGACAGATTTAAAAATCTATCCCCTAAGCGCATTACCCAATTCCATAAATCTTGATATGGATGCCTACGCTTTTGGTCGTGCTGCTCTTGGGAGTATCTGAATTCCGGGGAATATAGACGGGCAAGAATTATATTTGCACGGGCAGATCCTGGATGATAGTATTCCCTGGAGCCATATTGATTTTGCTGTTGGCTTTTCCATGTAAAAAGCAACCCAGAGGACACAACCTATGCCAAGAAAAACAAAAATAGTCGCCACCATCTCAGATCTTCATTGTCAGCCTGATTTCTTAACAGCCCTTCACCGGGCAGGTATGGATGTGGTCAGGCTTAATACGGCCCACATGACCCATGATTCTGCCATGAAAGTCATCACCGCCGTGCGGGGGATCTCCAATAAAATTGCCATTCTGCTGGACACCAAGGGGCCTGAGATACGAACCTGTGAGGCGGATCAATCCCTTAAAGTGACTTATGAAGACAGGGTGCGCATCATGGGTGATCCCCTGGGACAATGTGCTGGAGATATTATCTGCGTTTCCCACAAAGATTTTGTCCGGGATATCCCGGTGGGAAGTTCGGTACTCATTGATGATGGCGATGTGGCCTTGACCGTCACGGACAAAGATGCTGCTTTTCTTTATTGCACCGTGGAAAATGACGGGGTGATACAGGGAAAGAAAAGTGTAAACATCCCGTCGGTACATGTGAAATTACCGGCCCTGAGTCAAAAAGACAAAGAGTTTATCCGGTTTGCCGCAGATCAGAACCTGGACTTTATTGCCCACTCCTTTGTGCGCAACAGGGACGATGTTCTGGCTGTGCAGAAAATTCTTGATGAAAAACAAAGCCCCATGAAGATCATCGCCAAAATTGAAAACCGGGAAGGGGTGGATCATCTGGATGAAATACTGGATGTGGCCTATGGGGTGATGATTGCCCGGGGGGATCTGGCAGTGGAGATTCCTGCGGAGAAAATTCCCCTGATCCAGAAAAAGATGATTAAAACCTGCATTGATCGTCATTGTCCGGTGATTGTGGCCACCCAGATGCTGCACTCCATGATTCATTCCCCCCGTCCCACCCGGGCCGAGGTATCTGATGTGGCCAATGCCTGCCTGGATCATGCCGATGCCTTAATGTTGTCCGGGGAGACGGCCAATGGGCGGTATCCCCTGGAGGCGGTGCAGACCATGGCCCGCATTGCCGGGGAAGTGGAAGCTGATCGAACTTCATTTCTGGATACGCCATATCTTCTGGAGAATAAAGTCACGGCGTATCTGGCCAAGTCAGCGGTAAAAGCCTCCATGCGGCTGAATACCCGGGCCATTGTGGCAGATTCTATTTCTGGTCAGACCATTCTGGCCATTGCCGCCTACCGGGGAGATAATCCCATTTATGCCCAATTATATGATGAGCAGATTATGCGGGTCATGGCCCTTTCCTTTGGCGTTTTTCCCGATTTTATTGAGCGTCAGGATTTTAATACCCACCCCATCCAGAAGGTCATCCAGCGTCTGGTGGATCAGGGAAAATTTAAAGCAGAGGATTTGATCACTGTATTGGCTGGCCATTTTGGGTGTGATCATGGGGCGTCCTATATTGAGATCAGCACCGCTGAAAGCATGATTCCCCGAGTTTGTTGATGGACATGGGAGGGTGGAGTTGACGTCAGCAGAGCCCCCTCCGATGGGTAATAGGAACCGGCCAATTGGGCTGTCTAACA
>CAYSSE010000160.1:4949-9140 GCA_964433355.1 uncultured Desulfocicer sp. | reverse complement strand
TGTCTCAGCTGTCTGGAGCTTTATGAGCACATCCATCTCATTTTTGGTAATTGCTGCCATAATTTTTCCCCTGTGACGTCGGCCTGATCAAGCCAACGATTGACGCCTGGTTTTAAAATGTTGGGCATCCCGGCTAATGGGTGATGCAGCGGGATCAGGCTTGTGGTATTTTGATTTTTGCCAACTATTTGTATTTAAATAACCACCATAGGCGGACCATACGGTGACCTTGGTCTACCAACAACAAAATTGAAAACCCCTCTTGGTTTACCCATATTATGGGGCAGAAATAAATTCTGCTCCCTACGTTCTTGAACCTTGTATTGCACCTTGGTTTGCCCACAACAAATGTTGAAATCCGCCAAGTTTACCGAAATTTTCTTATAACATACATGGCTGTAAGATCAGCCACAACGAAAAATGAAAGTCTTTTAATTCCAGCGTGTTGGTGAGACTTTCTTATAAAACATACATGGCAGTCACCACTGCCACAACGAAAAATGAAAGTCTTTTAATTCCAGTACGTTGGTGAGACTTTCTTATAAAACATACATGGCAATCACCACTGCCAAAACGAAAAATAAAAGTCTTTTAATTCCAGCGTGTTGGTGAGATTTTCTGTAAGTTTTCAATAACCCGGGGTGATAAAACCTGTTTAGCCCTTTAAACGCCGGGTAAAATTCAAAATGGATACTGAACGCCCGGCCTTATTGAGAACTTACGACTTTCTTATAAAAAAAACAACAACGCAAACTTTGCCCCACCCCCAAAAAGCCAAAGGTCTAAACCAAGCTTGACTATTTTACAATAAAAGGGTCTGATTCTCCAATATAGCCTCTCACCTCAAGACCCAATTTACGTTGGTTTGAAAGGGCGTTTACTTTTTCCACCAGAAGATCAATGGCAATGTGCTCGGAGGCAAAATGCCCCACATCAATTCCCCCCCCACCCGACATCTCAATATCGCGGGCACCATGATACTTCATGTCTCCGGTGACATAAGCCTGAGCACCGGAACAAAAAAAAGCTTCCAGTAGAGATTCTCCACTGCCTGTGCACACGGCAACGGTGCCCACCCTCATATTCGGATCCCCCACCATCCTGACATGGGGGGTCTTAAACACCGCTTTCACCTGTTTCCCAAGTGCTTCCAATGTCATGGGCTGGGGAAGTTTTCCCACCCTGCCAAGCCCTTCCAGGCAATTAACTGAAATGATATTCTCACAGGAGGATTGAAGACAAGACAGGTCACTCAAACCTAACATGCCGGCAAAACGGTCATTCAATCCTCCCTGGGCTTTATCCAGATTGGTGTGCAGGGAAATAATGGAAATATGATGCATGGCTGCCATGGCAATGGCTAATCCGGGCATTGTACTGAAATTGAGTTGAGCCAAGGGCTTAATCATCAGGGGGTGATGGGTCAATACCAGATCGGCCCCCCATTTTAAGGCAGCATCCATCACATCCATGGTGACATCCAGCGCCACCAGGACTCGTGTCACAGCCCCGCCCGGGTTACCTGCCTGGAGGCCACAATTATCCCAGTCTTCAGCAAGAGCAAAGGGGACAATGGCATCAAGATGTCCAAGAAAATCATAAATTGTAGTGGTCATACATCTCCCAGGGAATATGAAAGGACGGCAGTCTTATCAGGCATTCTAACGTTGTCTGACCGTCAGGCACCAAAATAAAAAAAGCGTGGTATTTAAATACCACGCTTTTAACATTCATCATTTTCAGGTGTTGCCACAGTCATATAATATATATATCCTGTTTTTACGTTTCTTCATTTCCGGTCTAACTTCTTTCCGGACACGCACCGGTATTGACATCCATTGTCAACCGGAAATATTGGTGGGCCCACCTGGATTCGAACCAGGGACCGACCGGTTATGAGCCGGTGGCTCTACCAGACTGAGCTATGGGCCCTTCCAATTTGGAGAACTCGGCAATTATATAATTTTCATTTATATTGTCAAGGATTAAATTTCAATAAAACTTTTTAATTTTTTACTCCGTGTGGGATGCCGCAGCTTTCGCAGGGCCTTGGCTTCAATCTGACGGATGCGCTCACGGGTCACCGTAAAATCTCGGCCCACCTCTTCCAGGGTATGATCTGCTTTTTCTCCAATGCCAAAGCGCATGCGAAGCACCTTCTCCTCCCTGGGGGTCAAGGTGGCCAGCACCTTCCGGGTCTGTTCTGCCAGGTTCAGATTAATGGCAGCTTCTGACGGCAGAGAGAATTTTTTATCTTCAATAAAATCTCCCAGATGGCTGTCTTCTTCTTCTCCAATGGGGGTCTCAAGGGAGATGGGTTCCCTTGCAATTTTTAATACCCGCCGAACCTTGTCCAGGGGAATTTCCATTTTTTCGGCAATCTCTTCCGGAGAGGGTTCTTTGCCCATCTCCTGCACAAGATACCGGGAGGTTCTGATGAGTTTGTTAATGGTCTCAATCATATGCACCGGGATACGAATGGTTCTTGCCTGATCCGCAATGGCCCGGGTGATGGCCTGACGAATCCACCAGGTGGCATAGGTGCTAAATTTATATCCCCGGCGGTATTCAAACTTATCCACAGCCTTCATCAAACCAATATTACCCTCCTGGATCAAATCCAGAAACTGAAGCCCTCGATTGGTATATTTCTTGGCAATACTCACCACCAGCCTTAAATTGGCACGCACCAGCTCACTTTTGGCATATTTAGCCCTGGCCCGGCCCTTATCCACCCCTTTTATAATTTTACGAAGAGAGCTTGCATCTCCCTTGAGTTCACTTTTTCGAGCTTCAATCTGAGAAACAATGGCAGAAAGATCCTCATGCAGTAAAACAGCGCGTTCCCGGGTCAAATTAGATCGCTCCAGGGCCCATTCCACAAAGCCGTCAGCATCCACCAGGAGTTGGCACATATCATCCCGTTTTGCTTTAAAGCTGCCGGAACATCGCTTTAATAGGCCCTCCATGGTGTCAAACCATTTGATGTTGGCCCTGAGGCTTTTTTCAATATTATCCAAAATACCAGCTTCAAACCGCCAGCTCTTGAGATAATCAAATATTTTTTCATTATTGTTCCGGATCTCTTCTCTGATCTTTCGCACAGAGGCAGGTGGCTGATCCCCAGCCATGAGAACATCTCTTTTTTTCTGATTGTCAAAATGAATTTCCCGGATACTACTGACGGTGTTTAAAAATTTTTCAAGTTTCACCGCCTCATCTGCAATGCCATCGCCTTCATCCACATCCCGGAGAATATGTTTGGGACGAAGTTTCTGACCCTCCATTTTATCACCAATACCAAGGAGCTTTACAACGGTGAGCGGGCTTGCCAACATCACCTTGAGAACCTCTCGTTCTCCCACCTCGATTTTTTTGGCAATTACAATCTCCCCTTCACGGCTGAGCAATGTCACCATACCCATTTCACGGAGATACATTTTAACGGGATCCGTCACCGCACCAAACTCCATGTCGGCATCGGTTCCCCCGGAAGAAAAAGCCGTCTTCCGGGCTGCCTTCTCCTTTGCCGTCGTCCCTTTTGCGGCTTTTCCATCGGTAGTTTTTTCTTTGGAAGCGCCCTTTACCGCTCCCTTTTTCCCCTTGACGGTACGGGGTTTTGATTTTTGTTTTTCCAGATCAATCAGCTCAATCCCCAGTTTCTTAAACATAGTTAGTATGTTATCGATCTGGTCTGATGATTTTATATCATCTGAAATGGCCTCATTTATTTCGGTATAGGAGAGAGACCCCTCACTTTTGCCTTTTTCAATCAACCGCTTCAATACTTCCCTGGAGATTGTCTCTTTTCCACTTGATTCAACCGACGCTGCTGCCATAAAGAATGCCCCCCAAAGGCTTTTTATAGACATGGCTCTATACTTTGACCACTTTGGGGACGGATCAGGTTTTTTTCGTCGGCATTTTTGTCAAACCCTGCGTTATGCAGGGACCATTGACAAAGACACAAACCTGATACCGTAATACCACCAAACTGACAGGGGTGACCAAAGTTAGACCCAAGCCTCTTTTTATAAAAAAATCAACAAGCACCCCCCGGGGTCTTTAACCCAGGGGGCGTTGACTATTCATAGCCACGTAATTTCCGAATCTCTCTTTGTCTCTTGGCAAGCAAATCAAAGGAAAGAGTGGAGTCACTACTCTGTTCTGCTATTTTTATTTTAGTTGTAA
>CAYSSE010000160.1:0-4849 GCA_964433355.1 uncultured Desulfocicer sp. | reverse complement strand
TCAAAGGAAAGAGTGGAGTCACTACTCTGTTCTGCTATTTTTATTTTAGTTGTAAGCCTGTTTTCGCTTTTACTCCAGACCTTTACAATTCTATTTATCAAAAAAATTACTTTTTCATACACATGATCCACATCGGGAATCTCCACCATGGAGAGGGAAGCCACCAAGCGTCGCTGCGCATCGGTTTCCAGCATTTCCATGACCCGGGGTACCATTTGCTCATCTCCTTTTATTCCAAGCACATACCCACCTATTTCCTTAAGTTGCCGGGAATAAAAACACGCCAACACCCCCCTGTCACGAATCTCTGATCTGATCTGGGGAAATTGCAACATCATGGACAACATCTGCTTTTCTCTACGCATGAATCCCTGTTCCAGATCCGTTTCTACCTCAACCATTGCATCCCTGTGAGGGATGTAAGGTGGGGCAGAACCTTCTCCGGATGCCAGAAAAACCATCCTGACCTTTTCCAAAACAGCCGATTCATCAATGCTCAATGTCTGGGACAGTTCATGGATATAAAGAGATCGTGCCGCAGGGTCATCCACCCGGGCAAGGTGCGCCTTCATCTCTTCTATAATTTTTATTTTTCCCTCCACAGAGAGCCCAAATTTATCCACTGCGGATCGGGTCAGAAAAGGGATTACGGACATGGCTCCTTTTGCACATGCCTCAAAGGCCTCTTTTCCATTGCGTTGCACAAATGAATCCGGATCCTGCCCCTGGGGTAAAATAACAATCTGGACGTCCAAACCCTCTTTTAAAAAGGTTCCAATGCTTCTTTTTGCTGCATTAATACCGGCCTTGTCTGAATCAAATACCAGAAAAGCCCTGGCGGCAGCCCCCTTCAACAGCCTGACATGGGCCTCTGACAGGGCCGTACCAAGGGTGGCCACGCAATTTTTAATGCCACATTGATAAAGGGAGATAAAATCAAAATATCCTTCAACAATATAAACAGCATCTTCCTGTCTGCAATAGGGCTTGGAAAGATGAAAGCCATACAGGATTCTACCCTTGCTGTACACGGGTGTTTCCGGGGAGTTAAGATATTTGGGAGGAACGGCATCATCCATCACCCGACCGCCAAATCCAGCCACCTGGCGCGTGACATCAAAAATGGGAAACATGATCCTGTTGCGGAAACGGTCATAATATCCTGTTGTTTCCCTGCGACTGAGTACAAACCCAGACGATTCGGCCATCATTTTTGTCACCTTGTGTTTTTTTAAAAACAAAACCATATCATCCCAGCGGTTTGGGGAATAGCCAAGATTGAGCTGTTTAATGGTGTCATGGGTGATACCCCGTTCTTCAAGGTATTGCCGGGCCTGCTCTCCAGAGGGTGCCTGGGTCAGAAGGTGGGTATAATGGACCATTGCCTGCTGGTTCAACCGGTAAAGCCCCTCCCGCAGCATCATGTGCCTCTCTTTCTCAGGACTCAACGGCTCTGTTTCAATGGCAATGCCACAATTTTGCCCTGACATTTTCACCGCTTCGGGAAAGGAGATCCCATGATACTTCATCAGATAAGAGAACACATTTCCCCCGGCACCGCATCCAAAGCAGTAAAAAATTTGCTTATGGGGACTCACGGAAAAAGAGGAAGTTTTCTCAGAATGAAATGGACACAATCCAAAGTAATTCATTCCTGATTTTTTCAGCATAACAGACTCCGATATCACAGAAACAATATCGGTGGCTGCTGAAATTTGGGAAATAATTTCTTCGGGAATATGCATGGAATTGGGGCAGGCTCCAAAAATTTAGTCTTAAGTATCATGGTAAGACGATGTGTTTCACCAGTGCCAACAAAGCGCACCAACGCACACGCCAAAAACGCCCCATGGGTTCGACACGGGGGCATCCCAAAACTTTAAAAATAATTACTGGTCACCGGATGTCAATACGCTGCACAAACACAAAGGCCGGGAAAGCCCCCTATTTCATGCAACTGAATCGTTGGAATTGCTCGAATTTAGAGTGCCCCTTTACTGGAGAGGGTACCCACGACCCGCTCATCGAGACGGCAGGCAGCGTTCATTGCACGTCCCAGGGCCTTGAAAATAGATTCAATGATATGGTGTTCATTTTCACCATAATCACAACTGATATGAAGATTTAATCCTGCCTGGACACTGAACGCCCGGAAAAATTCTTTGGCAAGATATGCGTCAAAGGGCCCAACAGATCGAATGGTTTCAGGAAGACGATACACCAGATAGGGTCTATTGGAAAGATCTACATTGACCCTGCTGAAGGCTTCATCCATGGGAACCTCCCCTGCCCCGTAACGGGCAATGCCATGCCGATCTCCCAAGGCTTTAGAAATTGCCTGGCCCAGCACCAGACCGGTGTCCTCCACAGTGTGATGGAAATCCACCTCCAGATCCCCTTGCACTGTGAGGGTGAGATCAAAAAAACCATGGACGGTGAAAAGTGTAAGCATATGGTCAAAAAAACCAATACCCGTGGATACACAAGATTTTCCTGTCCCATCAATATTGATCTCAATACCTATCTTTGTCTCTCTGGTTTCCCTTGTTAGTGATGCAGTACGAACCATTTAATTTAACCTTGCAAAGCATTAGTGGTTATAATATATTTCTTTTTTTATAAAAATGGCGTAAAATCCCTATCCCTTTAGGGTAGCGGTAGTTCACTGGTATCATCTCTGTTTTTATCCACAGAATCTTTAAATGTACAAAAAAAAATAACATTGTGTCAAACGGTTTTTTAACATCATCAATTCTGATTTTGGCCGTCCAGGGCAATTCATGGACACTTTCACATTTCAAGTCAAAATCAGAATGCCTGTTTAATCTCTGGATATTTTTCATAATCTCCAGAAATATTATATATTTGGGACGTGGCTCCAGGGTGGATCTTTTTGCTGATCAGGCAAATTTTTATTGAAATACTTTTTGGAGATTGCGTCACACAACAAATGAGGTTCTTTATTAAATGACATCACACTTGTCCGATGCCTATAAGCTTGAAAATCAAGATCATGATAAAATCATATCCCCCGAAGCAACCATTGAGAACTTTAAAATTAACTCAATCAAAGCGGGATTAAACATTCTCAAGGAAACCCGGCGCATTGATAATGGACGTCTGGATATCCCCGTATACTTCAGTGTATGCGGCCACGACGCCCATGCCCTCACCGGTACAAAAAAACAGATGGGCAAAGGGGTCACCCCCACCCTTGCCGAGGCCAGTGCCGTCATGGAACTTGCCGAACGTTTCAGCCTTTATCGCTTTAAGACCGCCCCTGAAAACATAAAAAAAGGGACACAAAGCAGTGTGACATCCCCCCTGCCCTTTTCCCTCATTGCCGCCTCGGTTCTGGACGACCGGGAAGACATCATGGATACGTCAGAAAAAATTTTTTCATCGCTGCCGTTGCAATGGGTCAAGGCCTACAATGTCACCCGGGACAAAGAGATGGATATCCCCCTGGACTGGTTTTTCATGATCAATGAGTTCAACGGGTCATCAGCAGGAAACTGTTTTGAAGAAGCCGTTTGCCAGGGGACCTGTGAAATTGTGGAGCGTCATGTTTCTGCCATCATATGCAGAGAAAAAAAATCCGTACCATACATTGATCCCCAATCGGTGACCAATCCTTCAACCCAGGAACTGATTGCCAAATTCACATCCGCAGGCATCAAGCTTTATATGAATGATTTTACACTGAACACGGGGATACCCACGGTGGGGGTGCTGGCCTATGATCCTGCCACCTTTCCTGAAACCAGTGAAATCGTCTGGACCGCTGGCACCGCCGCCAGCCCGGATAAAGCCCTGAGCCGGGCACTGACCGAGGTGGCCCAACTGGCCGGGGATTTCAACACCCCCTCCAACTATGTGGCCAGCGGATTGCCCAAATTCACAAGCCTTGACCAGGCAGATTATATTATCAATCCCTTGGATAATCACACCGGAGAGATGGTGGCCCTCTCAGACCTCCCCGATATCTCCAGCGCCAATATCCGGGATGAAATAAAGACACTTACCCGGGAACTGTCACGGCTGGGTTTTGAACTTATAGTCCTTAACACCACGGACCCACAGCTTAACGTTTCGGCCTGTTACACCATGGTGCCGGGCACCTCTTTCAGGGAACGGGCTGAAAACAGCAGCATTGTCATGTTTTGCGCCAAACACATTTATGCGAACAATTCCCCCATGGTGGCCCTGTCTCAATTGGAAAAAATATCCGACATGCTTCCCAGCCAATATTTTATTTCATTTTATCAAGGGCTGTGCCACCTTTCCATGGATGCACCGGATAAGGCATTGGCGCACTTAAAACAGGCATTGATGGAAGATCCCACAGACCAGGACATTCCCAGTATCTGCTCTTATGCCGGGGTTTGCCTTAAAGAGATGGAACAATATGAAGACGCGCTGACTCTCCTTGAAAAAGGCATTGCCCTGGACAATGAACGGGAAGACATTTTCAACCTCATGGGATTTTGCCACTTCATGCTCAAGCAGCATCCGGAATCCATTGCCTGCTTTCACAAAGTTCTGGCACTGAAACCCGGCTCGGCCATTGACCATGCGAGCATTGCATCCAATTACCGGGAGATGGGAGAAAAAGAAAAGGCCATGGATTTTTATGAGATGGCCCTGGCCATTGACCCTGGCCTGGAGTTTGCCAGGACAAATCTTGAAAAGCTCCAGAACACCGAATAAACCCCGTTGATAAGTACCCGAGCATATATTCTTCAAAATAATGGGCATGCCCTATCGGACACAACGAATATAAAAAATGGTATCACGCCGCCCCCGGGGAGGGGTAATGGAAGCGACCCGGAACTGTTAGACAGCCCAA
>CAYSSE010000159.1:0-9144 GCA_964433355.1 uncultured Desulfocicer sp. | reverse complement strand
CAATTGGCCGGTTCCTATTACCCATCGGGGGGGGGGCTCTGCTGAGGGTACTTTAACACTTCATTTTCATATAAAAAAGCACCCATACATATGTTTTTCAGTATTCCACAGACACATTCCATTGATATTTATGGATTTTATTTTGAGGAATATATGCTCGGGTACTTAGCGTGTGGGTCTTGGATTTTCAATGACCAAGCACCAAGTACCCAATACCCACCTCGATAGAATTTACCTGTCAGACAGTTGATTCAGCTTTGTTTCCAGGAGGAAATGAAGTTCTTTTCCCGCTACCTCCCGCTTTTTTGATTTGTTCTCCGTGATGGCTTCAAAATAATCTTTGCAGATTTTTTTTTCCCGGGAGTCCCAAAAAGCAGTGTATCCTTTTTTCAGGCGATTGGCCATTTCCGGGTCACCGGAATGATCCCCATCCCTTCGCCCATGGGCCCAGTTGATCACACTGGCATAGTAAATAAGGGCCCGATCCAATAACACATGAAAAAATTGTATGGAGGACGGGGGGCCCACCCGGATTTGATCCCTTCCCAGCTTTACCCCTTTAAAAGAAAGAGCGGCCATGCGCCGCCCACTCAAGGCGGCAGATCCTGCCCCAACAAGTCCCCCAAGGGTAGAAAAGATACCAAAGGTAAGACCTGCGGCTGCCACATCAAGGGCGGCTCCGGCAGCCCCCCCTGCCACACCGGCGGCCAGGACGACTTCTCCGGGTTTCAAGCCTAAGAATTGCCAGGTATCATGGCTGAACAGGTTTTCATGGAGAATACTGTTGGAGGGAAGGGTGAGGTTAAAAATATTGTGCTTAAAGCACTTTCGAATACTGGTATGGGCTTTTTTTTCCATGACTTCAATTTTTTTACGATGCGTTTCCTCCAGTTCCAGCCGGACCTCCCGGGCATCCTTGCCATTTTTTATACTGCCCGTCAGGGTGAGGCTCAATGTCTCTTCCAGCAACTGAAGAATAATTCGGGCTGTCTGGGAGACCCGGTGACCCCACTCCTTTTTAAAAATATCAATCACAAGGTTTAAGGCTGGCTGCCAGTCCTGATCCACCCGCTTTAAGCTCTCCAGAAGATCCAAACGTTCGGCATAGGTGGCATGGTGGGCATTGAAGCGACGAATGGCATTGAACTGACGTCGAAACTCCATTTTCCAGGTCTCCAGATATTGGGTATCACTCTCCTTGGCATTGATAATGGCCATGCGGGGGCGGGCCGTTAAGCGAAGTATCTCCATTTCTATGCGATCCATCTTGCGCAACGGGCGGGAACCATCCACCACATAAATAATGCCAGCCCCCCGGGCAATGGGGCTTAACAGCTCACACTCATCCATGAAATCAAGGTCATCTTTGTGGGCCTCAATAAAAGCATCCACAATGCCATGTCCCGGGCCTTTGTATTGCTGCATCCATGCCAGGGTCTTGCGGGGATTCTGGAATCCCGGGGTGTCCACAAACCGGATGATCTCTCGTCCGTCCACCACCACTGGAAAGGTCTGACACACCGTGGTTTCTCCGGGGAATGGGCCGATGCGCACTGTGTCATCCTCGCTCAGGGTGGAGACCACAGAGGATTTCCCCTCGTTGGGATGACCGATGATGGCAAATTCAGGCACCTCTTGATTCATCATGATTTTTTCTCCATGGATACCATGCGAAGCCAGGGGTCTCCCAGGGCATCCAATTTTTTCTGCCACACGGACAGATCCATGTCAGATGGCCGGGTAAATAAGGTGTCCGCTGATGGTTTTCCCACCAGTCCAACAATGATATCCATACCGTCCCCGGTCACCCTGCGAAGTCCCTGGAGAAAAGAAAATGTCTCCTTGATGGGCGGCTGCCATGCCTCGTGCAGCCATACAATGCTGGAAATTAGTCCCATTGGGGATTCTGCTGGGTATTGAGATTGAGTTTTTATTGGGGTCTGGGTGCCAGCTTCCGGCAGGTCGGTTGTGATGGTTTTTTTTGCACCTTTTATTAAATTCTGTGATTTGTTATTTGCCGAAGCATGAGAAAGGCTGCATATGGATTTGATCATTTCTAATTCCTTGGGGCTGCCCCCCCCCACGAGCATCTGTTCCACAAGGGGAACCCCACACTGCATTAACACCTGGCGGGGCAGGTCATCCCCGTCCAGCATCTCTTCCAGATCATCGGACACCAGCACCAGTGCCCGACGGGATACAAACAATGGATCAGGATCAGATGGAACGCATTCTCCTCCATGAAGCGGGATGTCAGTTTTATCCTTTTTATCTGGCTGGTCTGGCTGGAGGGAAATATCAATATCTGTCCACGCCGGTGCATGGCCCTGGTCTATGTTTTTATTTTCAGAATCTGGAAATTTAAATATTTTTGCTCTTTTTTCACTAACAGATCCAGACAAAAATTCAGCGTCATTTTTACCTGTTGCAGGGGCAAGCGTTTCTGAAACAAAGCTTTTTTTTCCACCGGAATGCAGGGTTAAAGAAGACGACGACGAAGTAGCTGATGATGGGGAGGGGGATACTGATCCATCAATGGAGACCACCGGCGTTGTCATCCGGGCCAAAAGACGCTGACAAGAGGCATGGTTAAAAGCCAAGGCCCCAAGACATCTATTTTTCATCAACAGACCCATCCCCGCCAGAGCAAGCCGGGGCAGCAATCCATAAAAAAGAACACAAAGGCATAAAAAGGGCCACCAGGAAATGAGATCTCCGGTGGTGAGGTGGTATATACCATCTTTCAGGATCATGCGACTACCAGCTATCTGCTCCAGCGTAGGACAGGCAATTCCCTGGGGAAAAATCCAGGACCATGGCAGGGCCAACACGGAAACCAGTCCATGAACCAGTTCTGGTCCCACCTTTAGGGTGGACTGCCAGCCAAAGGCGGTGTCGGAAAAAAAAACCCGGGCCAGGGTCATGCCAATCACCCCCACATTAAACCCCAGGGCAAACACCTGGGCCAGGATAAACAAGGGCCAGAAAAAAAGGGAACCATAAATTCGGTGTTTTGCCCGGATAAGGCCCAATGCACCGGCCATGGCATATTGATGATCCCGGGAGATGTGGGCCTGGGATTTTTGCTTGAGCGTTTCCACGGTTTTATGCACACAAAGGGCCAAAAATCGCTGGAGCAAAGGCATTGGCGCAGAAACACCACGGGTGTGGGCAAGCACAACTCCAACCACTGACATCCCGAACAGTATCAGTTGCCCCAGAAGGCTCAGGGTAAGATAATAGGAGATGTTTAAAGGCCGGGATCCAGAGTATGAAAAAAAAGAGGCCACCACGGTGATGCCAAGAAAAATGCCTCCAAATAAAAAAAGCCAAGTCAAAAAAGTGACTGTTTCCGTATAAAGTGCGCCGGGAAGAAGGGCATCTTGTTTCTGCTTTTTTTCTGCATTCCGTCTTAATTCAAGCCATTTTAAAATGGCCTGCCTTGCCAGGGAGCCATCCTCTTGAGGTAGTAAATCATGGGAAACAGCATCATCCAGATCCCATCGAATCCGATCCAAATAAAACTGTCTATCTC
Organism: uncultured Desulfocicer sp.; assembly: GCA_964433355.1. Lineage (GTDB taxonomy): Bacteria > Desulfobacterota > Desulfobacteria > Desulfobacterales > Desulfobacteraceae > Desulfocicer. Next base: position 5,609 of record CAYSSE010000159.1, on the reverse strand, counting down.
TTTTTTTAAAGAAATCTTCCCCCTGTGCCTCCTGATCTTGTTCTAAAAAATATTCAAGATCCACAATATCTGGAAGCGTCCATTTCATGGAATTTTTTTTATGCTGTTGTTTCACCTTTTAACGCCTTTTTTTCCGGACAAGAATTATAAATTTCGGGTATGGTTGTCATAAATTATATTTGTGAATAATAACCCCTGAACAAGAATTATCAAACAAGATTAGAGTACATGGGTCAAATTTGTTCGTCAAGGGAGGGTATCCATTGTTTGAAATGAATATAGATTTTACATGGATTTTTAAAAAAAATACTGACAAAGTAAATAAAATCTGAAATAAATCAACCAATAACACATACAACACATACTAACCAAGTCACACATAGCGGAACAGGCTTTTTATGAACGAGATTATGAATATTTCCTCCTGGTTGAAAAAAAGCGCAGAAAATTTTCCTTATAAAAGAGCGGTGGTGGTTCCCAACTCCAGGGATGCAAAGGGACGGGTACTTTACAGCCACATGACCTTCAGCCAGCTTGATATGGCCTCGGATAATCTGGCCTTTGCCTTTGAAAAAAACGGCATCACCCGGGGAACCCGAACCATTTTGATGGTGCCACCGGGTCTGGATTTTTTCACCATTATTTTTGCCCTTTTCAAGGTGGGTGCCGTGCCTGTGGTGGTGGATCCCGGCATGGGGGTCAAACGGATGCTGTCTTGTTTTAAACAGGGAAAACCCACCGCATTCATCGGCATTGAAAAAGCCCATTTTTTAAGAATATTCAAGCCGTGGTGTTTTAAAACCGTCACCACCTGTGTCACTGTGGGTAAACGCAGGTTATGGGGAGGACTGAGTCTGGACAAACTACTTGACCAGGAAGCCGATATCCCCTTTCCCCCGGTGCCCACAGCCCCCCATGAAACCGCAGCCATTCTCTTTACCACGGGCAGCACCGGCCCTGCCAAGGGGGTTATTTACAGCCATGGCAACTTTGATGCCCAGCTACGACAAATCCAGGATCACTTTCACATCGGGCCGGATGAAATAGATCTGCCCACGTTTCCCTTGTTTGCCCTGTTTGATCCAGCCCTTGGTATGACTGCGGTTATTCCGGACATGGACCCCACAAAACCGGCCCTGGTCAACCCGGAAAAAATTATTGAAGCCATTGAAAACCAGGGGGTAACCAACATGTTTGCCTCCCCTGCCCTGCTCAACCGGGTGGGGAAATTTGGAAAAGAGATGGGGGTTAAACTGCCCTCCCTGAAGCGGGTGGTGTCTGCCGGTGCACCGGTAACCCCAGCCAATATCGAACAATTTGCCACCATGCTGGGGCCGGACACCGAAATACACACCCCCTATGGAGCCACAGAGGCGGTGCCCATTATTTCCATTGGCAGCAATGAAATTCTTTCCGAAACCCGCCATTTGAGCGAACAGGGGTTTGGCATGTGTGTGGGCTATCCCATTGGTAATACGGTCATTGAAATCATCATCATCACCGATGATCCCATTGACCAATGGCATGAAGATCTCAAAACGCCAGCCAATGAGGTGGGGGAAATTGTGGTTAAAGCCCCCTTGGTGACCTCTGGTTATTTTAACAATCCCAGGGCAGACTTGCTGGCTAAAATTGAAGATGGAGATGGAGGAGTCTGGCACCGCATGGGGGATCTGGCCTGGAAGGATACCAAGGGACGCATCTGGTTCTGTGGTAGAAAAAACCATCGGGTTACCACCGGTAAAGGCCCGTTATTCACCATTCCTGTTGAAGCCGTATTCAACAATCACCCCCAGGTGTTCAGAAGTGCCCTCACCGGTGTGGGCCCCCAGGACATGCAGACGGCTGTCGTGTGTATTGAAACAGAACCCGGGGTGAAAAACACCCAGAAACTTCTCGAAGAACTGTATGCCCTGGCAGACAAACATCCCCTGGCCAATGCCATTGAGTACATATTCATCCATCCGGCCTTTCCCGTGGATATTCGTCATAATTCCAAAATTTTCAGGGAAGAACTGGCACTGTGGGCTGATAAAAAAGTTAAGACCTGAAAAGCCTGTTTAAAATCCTTTTGACAAAAAGGTTTCTATCCCTACAAGTACTCAGCAGAGCCCCCCCGATGGGCAATAGGAACCGGCGAGCCGTCTACGGTTCCGGGACAGGCCCATTGAACTGAGGGTTAGTCAGGAAGGATATCATAAAAATAGACCATGGTGTCGGAACGGGTGACAATTCCGATGATTTCGTCATCCTGGATAACAGGAATCCTGCCAATATCATGCTTGATCATCAGGCGTGCGGCTTCAATGGCACTGCTGTGGGGAGATATGGACACCACCTCCCGGCTCATGAATGCCTTTACCGGTGAATGCAACTGACTGTCTTTTCTTATTTTTTTGAAATCCCTACGGGAAATGATGCCGACCATGCGGTTATCACTGTCCACCACAGGCATGCCGGTGCAGCCTTGCTCACGCAATATCATGGCCACGTCGTCCACAACGGTATCTTCATGTACCGTGACAACGGGATAGGACATGATATCAGATAGCTGTACCGACGAGTGCTGATTGCCCTTTAGCATCTCTTCAACCATCTCCCGGATCACTGCTGGATTGGTCTTTTTCAAAAGTGCTGATCCTGCCCCGGGGTGACCGCCACCGCCCATGCTTCGCATGATCGAGCCGATGTTAATCCCATCAATGTTACTCCTGCCAATGACCATGCATCGTTCCCGTTCAACATCTTTAAAAATACCAAAGGCCGCGTCCACATTGACAATTTCACGATACATTTGAACCACCATGGAGAGGTTCTGAATATGTCCGGTGATGTCCATGGAAACGATGCTCACATTAAATCCTGCGACATCGCTTCTGTCTGCCTGTTGAATCATTTCAAATAAAACATCTTTTTGCTGCTTGCCATAGGCCTGGCACAAAAAGGTGGATAAAATCTGTAAATCTGCCTTTCGTTCCAGAAGGTAAGCGGCCGCCAGGGCATCTTCAGCCAGAGTGGAGGAAAAGGTCAGATTGCCGGTATCTTCGTACAGCCCCATGAGAAAAAGGGTGGCCTGTATGGGGGATAATAGTTTTCGCTGGGCCTTTAACTCCCGGATCATCAAGGTGATATTGGCCCCACACTCTTCCCGGTGAATCTCATGGGCATCAATGTCCCCATTTACATGGTGATCCCACACCGTTATTCTCAAATCCCTACGTGTTTGCAACGCCTCCATGCCATCCAGACGCTTCCAGGTATTGGTATCCACCACCACAAGTTCTGTGACCTCGTCCATATTGATTTCCCGGGGGGAATAAAAACCAAAAAAATCCTTATGAATGGAAAGAAACGCCTTAAGATTTGGATTAATCACATGGGGTAAAACAGCCCTGGCTCCGGGATAAAGCAGTTTTCCCGCCACCAGGGAGGCCAGCGCATCAAAATCCGTTCCCTTATGTGTGGTGATAATTTTCATGTCTGAGTCTCCATCCCGGCTTCCCCGGGGAGATCTTTAACATCGGCATCTTCATATCCAATGAGTTGGGGTTTTTCTCCGCCATCATATCCCAGGGCCGGAACACCGCTCAAGTGTCTTTCATGTTGAAGCTGGAGTTCAAATTTACGAATTTCCGTCTGGGCATCCATGCTTTTCCGGGCCAGTTGATATCTCATATACATGAACCAGGCAAACAAAAGAAACAGGACACCAATGATAGCCATGAAAAAATATTTGTAATGTTCAAAAGTTTCAATACCGGCTTTGGCAAGAAAAGTGAGCATATTGGGTATAATCCAATAGAGCAGCACCGCACTGATGAGCAAAAATCCAATGATAAAAATATTGAGACGGCTCGCACTAAAAAGCAGTTTTCGGGCACGTCCCTGGGGATTTTCTTCCTTGCCATCAAACACATCAAGGTCTTCATCTTTTCCATTGAGCAATGATTTGGTAGCCTTGAGCACAAAGGCCAGCATGAGAATCAGCCCCACAGGAATCCCCACAGATGCCGACAGCCATGCCCGGAAAGGAAAGGGAAGCTCCTTGGTGTAAAGCTTCACCTGGTATTTATCCAGGGCCCCAAAGGTATTTTCAAAATAGTATTTATTAAAATTGGTCAGGGTAGATCCTTTGACCTCATAAATAATCTGCCCACCGTCATCCATCACCTTTAACCAGGATTGTCTGCCGGATTTCATGGAGGCCATCACCAGTATCTGTAGCTCTATGAGAAAAAAACCAACGATGACAATCAACAACACAACCTTATATTCCTTGATAAACGCTGACCAGCCTTTTTCTGACATTTAAATTTCCTATTCCAAATATCCCATGGGCCATTTCCATTTGTATACTGCATGTGATGTGTTAAGGTTTTACTGAACACAGCATAAGAGATATAAATGGAAGGGCTGGCCAATGGCAAATAATAAAAGGGTGAATTCCATGCAGCAGGACAGATTTTACCATCCATAAAAATGCTGCATCCCTTACCTCATTTTCGGATTTCATCACCCCATCTCTCACCCAGAATCCGTTTCTGGGCCATGGGATTCAACTCATTTCCACAAAATTTTTGTCATGCCCTTGGTATATGAGTTTAAAAACCGGACAAGAATTAGTATAATCATAGTTCTATCAAACATCAATATTTTTAGTTTACCTCTTTGCCGGAATGGTTTATTAACTCAATTTTTAAATTTCAACTTTGGCACAGACCACTTTACACTTTCTTTGGTCATTACCCATTTGTAGGTACTTTTCCCAAAAGATTGTAAAGCATTTTTGAGGTCATATGAAAGATGCCAAAAAATAAGGAGTTTTCAGCCATGGAAAAATTAATTATTACTGTTCTGGGCAAGGACAGGCCCGGAATTATCGCCAAGGTATCTGCAAGTTTATATGCGCTTGACTGCAACCTTCAAAATGTGAATCAAATGATCCTTCAAAATGAATTTTCAGGTTTTTTCATTGTAGAACTGCCGGGCTCACTGGAGATAAAGACGTTGCAGCAACGTCTTGACCAAGATCTTTCCGCTGAAGGACTCCAGGTGTACATTGATCAGATCTCCCCTTCGGATGAAAAACAGGTGTCCGGAACTTCAGAAACCTTTCTCATCACCACCATTGGTCCTGACCAGAAAGGGCTTGTGGCCAGATTTACACAAATCATTGCGGCCCATGAGGTCAACGTCACCAACCTGACAGCGGTGTTCAAAGGAGGAGATGACCCCCATGCCAATATCATGGTGTATGAAATCGCAGTAACACACACCACAGACCAAGGTCATCTGTTTGAGGCCCTGAGAAGCAAGGCTGGGGAACTGGGCCTGGATATCTCTATTCAACATAAAAACATTTTTGAAAAAATTAATAAAATTTAAAAAATGCCCAAATGGTACTATGCGGCCCCCGACGGGGGCTCTGCTGTCGATACTTTGATGCTGGATTTTCTTTATATGAAAGTCTCAGCAACATGCTAAAATTAAAGGACTTTCATTTTTCGTTGTGGCTGGTGGTTACAGCCATGTATGTTTTTATATGAAAAGGTAACCTCCAAGGCTACCTCAGCAGAGCCCCCGGGGAGGGGTAATGGAACAGACCAATT
>CAYSSE010000158.1:0-9161 GCA_964433355.1 uncultured Desulfocicer sp. | reverse complement strand
CGGCAATGCCATCCTGGACGATGACAATCAATTCATCAAAAAAAGGGGACAGGGGGCGTCCCAGAAGGTATGGGAAGAGATGCTCGCCTTTGCAGAAAAAAACAAGCTGACAGGGGGAAATTTTAAAAAGCTTAATCTCCCCTTTGAAAACAAATTCATGGCCCAATCCCGGGATGTCCAGGAACGCATGGCCAAAGGGGTGGAAGACTTTGTTTACAACCTGCTGACCACTGTTTTTAATGCCGGGGATACAGCGGAACTTGTTTTTGAGGACATCATCCGTACAGCGTCTTTTAACCCTGGCCCCCAGGGACAGCGCATTGAAGACCCCGCCCAGTGGACTCGGGAAAAAATCCTGGAAAAAGCCGCCTTAATAGAGTCAGACAAAGGACCCAAAGGCGATTTTGACGACTAATTTTTCCGTGTGGCCCTTTGGAAAATGCCACAGGGCCACATTAAAAAAACCCGCTTAGGAATGAGTCCAAAATAACAGACCCTTTTAAAAATTGGGGAACACTATCCTTCAACAGTGGTGTACTCTGAAACGGGCAAGTTATTTGAGACTGGTTCCTTAATTAACAATATCTTTGCTGAACTCAAAATTGATTTGAAATTGGTCAGCCCTGCAAGCATATGATGCATGAACGCTTAGACCACCCTGCACCACACAGAATCAAGATCTGCCCCAGACCAATCAGCGAGGGTATTGTTCAGACATAAGGAGTTGTTTGTCATGACGGTACCTGCATATCAAATACAAAATATTTTAACCCTTTACTGTCGAAAGCTGGAACAGTCCTGGCACAAGGCCCAAAACCAGAACACCCCACTGCCGTTGCAAATCAATGTCATTGCCAAAAATAAAAAAGAGACCGTAATAAATAAGGTGAAAGAAAGTATTGTTGCCAAAATCACCATCATGGGACCCCGTCAGTATATGGAATTACATGCCCAACCCAAAACGCCCATAGTGCCCCCCTTACAAAAGGTCTCCCCCCGAAAAAGCCCCTCCTTCTCATTCATTTCTCTGGAAAAAGGCAATGTCCGTCTCCAAAAAACCATCTCCCTGGAAAACGATGATGGGGCGTGGTTCTAAGGCACTTTTGGACAGAACATACAGGGATGCCCGGTTTTTCAACTTTTTCTAACCTTTATGCCCTTCCGGGACAAAAAGGATTTGATCTCTTCAATGGTATAAGTGCCAAAATGAACCATGGAGGCAATAAGGGCGGCATCGGCTCGCCCCTTGGTGAGGACATCGGCAAGGTGCTCCGGGGTTCCGGCCCCTCCAGATGCAATAACCGGGATGCTGACATTTTCTGAAATCATGCGGGTCAACTGCATTTCGTACCCGTCCTTGGTGCCATCGGCATCAATGGAGTTAAGACAAATTTCCCCGGCCCCCAGGGCCTGTCCTTGCTTGGCCCATTCCAGGGCATCCAAGCCCATGAAGGTACGCCCGCCATTGATGACGATCTCATACCCCGATGGAATTCCAGCTTTTTCCCCCACATGTTTTACATCCATACCAAGGACTACACACTGGTTACCAAAGGCTCTGGCCCCCTGGGAAATAATATCAGGATTTTTAACCGCAGCTGAATTGACGCTGACCTTTTCTGCCCCGGCCAGAAGCACTGCCCGCATATCCGCCAGGGTTCTGATCCCTCCTCCCACGGAAAAAGGAATAAAAATGGTCTGGGCCACCTTTTTCACCACATCAATCATGATATCTCTTTTTTCATGGGATGCGGTGATGTCATAGAACACCAATTCATCGGCACCGGCTTCGTAGTAAAATCGAGCCATCTCCACCGGATCACCAATTTCCACATTGTTCTTAAATTTAATGCCCTTGGTTGTTTTGCCCTCCCGCACATCCAGGCAGGGAATAATTCGTTTGCTTAACATGGAACCCACCCGCAAAAATTCTTTAAAATTAAAAGTCCGGGCTTGCCACTTTTTTCCAGATGAAACTGGGTGGCAAACAGATTATTTTTTCCCACGGCACAGGTAAAGTGGATACCATACTCTGTGGTTCCAAACACGTCATCCGGGTTTTGAGGCACCGGATAATAGGAGTGAACAAAATAAAATTCATCCGTCGTTCCCACCCCGTTAAAGAGAGGGTGATCCTGAACCACATCAAGCCCGTTCCAGCCCATATGAGGCACCTTGAGGTGGCCATCTTTTTGTTCCGTTGCCATGGTGTCAGAAAATGCCTTTGCACTGCCAGAAATCAGTCCAAGACAGGTGGTATCATTTTCCTGGCTGCTGTCCATGATGATCTGGCAGCCCACACAGATGCCAAGCATAGGGGTACCGGCAAAGAACACCTCTTTTAAGGCATCATCAAGCCCTCGTTCACGCATGGTTTCCATGGCGGAACCTGCCGCACCCACCCCCGGGAAAATCACCCGTTCTGCCCCAATGATCTGTGCCGGGTCATCGGTGATGACACAATCATACGACAGAAACGATACGGCCCGGGCAACACTTGTTAAATTTCCTGCACCATAATCTACGATGGCAATCATATGCTATTTTTCGCCTTATCCCATAAAAGTTCAAGTTCCTGACGGGGGATATCTTTAAGTCCAAGTCCCCGGCAGGCAAGTTCATTTTCCATCTTCCGATATCGTTTTTCAAATTTAGCCGTAGACCGTGCCAGGGCTGTTTCCGGATGAATTTTTGCAAGCCTTGCCACATTGGTCAGGGTAAACATCACATCACCAAATTCCGTGGCAATGTCATCCGGATTTCCAAGGGCAAGAGCCTCTTGAAATTCGGCCAGTTCCTCCTGGACTTTTTCCAGTACCTCATCCATACCAGACCAGTCAAAACCCGCCCGCACCGCCTTTTCAGACACCTTGGAGGCCCGGAGCAGTGGCGGCATCCCCGAAGGGATGGCATCAAGCACAGAGGTGGCCGCCGCCTTACCTGCATTTTTCTTTTCTTCCCCTTTGATCTGTTCCCAGCGCTCCCACAACTGGGCTTCGTTTTCAAGGGTGGCCTTGGCATATACATGGGGATGACGACGAATCATCTTGGCCCCAATGGCCCCAATGCTTTCAGATATATCAAAGCTGTCTTTTTCGTGATAGAGTTCAGCAATAAAAAGCAGTTGGAACAACACATCCCCGGTCTCTTCACACACGCTGGCATCATCGCCTTCTTCAATGGCCTCCAAAAGCTCATATACCTCTTCAATGAGGCATTTCCACATGCTTTCCGGGGTCTGTTTATGATCCCAGGGACAGCCATCTTTCCCGCGCAGGGTTTTTATAATCTGTGTCAACTCATCTATGCCTTTATGTTGGCATCCATCTTCTGTTTTTCCCAAAGTGCTTTCATCCTTTTTATTTTATTCTGAAATTGGGTTTTAATATCATTATCCACAAAAAGAGAGGCCCACTGGGAAAGTTCATTTAGATATGGTGAAAGGCGAGAGGTGGCATTCCAGTTCCCCTGGCCGGGCATAAAGGTGGTGGCAATGATAAAAATTACCACGCACACCAAGAGCCCCTTTGCGGCACCAAACATCATACCACAAAACCGATCCACCCATCCCAGCAATGCAATCTTTAAAAAATAGCGAAGCAAACTGGCCCCAAGGCCCACCCCCACCACAATCCCCATGAACGTGATAAAAAAGCCCAGAAGTTCACGATAGGTTGCCGCGTCAATCCAGGGTGCTAACAGCTCACCTGCCATGGTGTAATAGACAGAGGCACCATAAAATCCGGCCACCACACCTACAATGGAGGCAATCTCCTTGACAAATCCACGAAAAGCCCCACGCACAAGGCAAAGAACAACAATGACCATCACAATAATATCAAAAGAATTCATGTGTGCACCATTTTATTTTGGCAGCCTTCATCTTGTTTCACATTTTACAGCGTAAACAAACGGAAAAACCAGCCGTTAGATTTAGAGATCTCTTTATTTCTCATTGCAACTTAAGTAAATATTGGGGTTGGTAATGTAAATGTTTGGCCAGTACCCCATATTTACCAAACTTAATTAGCAGGAGGGACTCTTCAAGGTCAAGATTTTTTATTGACCTTTTAGCCAATAGAGGGCACTCTATGGGCCATGAAACAGCTTACATTTGACAATATATCCTTGGCCCAGGAACTGTTTGGCCAGCACAACGACAATCTGGCCCGGGTGGCAGATGGTACCGGGGTTAAAATTGATGCCAGGGGCAACACCCTGACCCTCCGGGGAGACGCCCTGCGTATTGCTGTGGCGGAAACCATATTGAACCAGCTCTATGAACTGCTTCAAAAAAAATTTTCCCTGCAACCGGCAGACATTGAGGCCAGTATCAAAGCCATCACCCAGGATCCCTCATGCCGGATCAAAGAGATGTTCCTTGATACCATTTTCACCACCGTTAAAAAAAAGCCCATCACCCCCAGAAATCAGAACCAGCAGCAATATTATAAGGCCGTGAGACACAATGACATGGTATTTGCCATCGGACCTGCTGGCACAGGCAAAACCTACCTTGCCGTTGCCATGGCCGTGGCAGCCCTGTCCCGGGGAGAGGTTAACCGCATCATTTTGGCCCGCCCCGCAGTGGAGGCTGGCGAAGCCCTGGGGTTTCTTCCAGGGGATCTTGCCGAAAAGATCAATCCCTATCTGCGGCCCCTTTATGATGCCCTCTATGACATGCTCTCCTTTGAAAGGGCAAGGGAGATGATTGAGCAGGGCACCATTGAAATTGCCCCCCTGGCCTTCATGCGTGGCAGAACCCTTAACAATGCATTTATTATCCTGGACGAAGCACAGAACACAACCTCCCAGCAGATGAAAATGTTTTTAACCCGCATGGGATTCAGCTCCCAGGCTGTCATCACCGGTGATATCACTCAAATTGATCTTCCAGCGGGGAAACCCTCTGGACTTGTGGAGGCAAAGGCGTTACTCCACCAGATAGAAGGACTGGAATTCATTTTTTTCACCAAAGCGGATGTGGTTCGACACCAATTGGTGTCCAGAATAATAAACGCCTATGAAAAGCAATAAGGTATTCCATGAAATCTGACAGCAAATTCAACGCCGTATCGATTTTTATTGGTACCAGCCCCAGCATCCTCTGGGTATTGTTGATCGGCCTGACCCTGATTTCCACCCTGGTTCTCAGCCCTTACAAGAACGATGTCACCGCCACCTATCATCAAGGAGATGTGGCAGAACGGGACATTAAAGCCCCCAGAGATTTTTTCATTGAAGATCGGGAGGCCACCCTCCAGAACCAGTTAGTTACCATGCGGACCATCCCCTTTGTCTATGACTATGATCCGGGGTTGTTCCAACGCATTGCCCAGCGCATTGACCAGTCCTTTGCCATTCCCCGGGAATTGTTCAATCAGGAAAACCAGGAAGCTCCCCCCAGCCTTGCCATGGTCATGGCAGGCAGGGAAAAATTTGAAGAAACGCTTGGCATCCCCATGAGCAAAGGTGCCTATACCATTCTTCATAAGAATGAATTCTCCAAGGACATTCCCCAACTCATTCAGACAATTTTAAAACAAATCCTGGACAATGGGGTGGTGGCCAACAAGGAGCTTCTTCTCAAAGAAGAGGACAAAGGAATTCTTTTAAAAACCATTGACTCCTCCCAGGAACGCCTGGTGACAACCCTCAAAACATTTTATGGTCCAGACCAGGCCAAAGCCATGGTAAGAATCGTTGGGGACCCCCTGCTCAAGGGAATCAGTTACGGCATGAGTAATCTCATAGTGGATATGTCCCAGCGGCTGATGCTACCCAATATAACCATGAACCGAAACGAAACTGAACGGCGCATCAAAGAGGCAGAAGCCAACGTCAAACCCGTCCTTTACCAGGTTAAAAAAGGAGAGATGATCCTCCGGGAGGGAGAACGGGTGGATGAGCTGAAAATGGTAAAACTCAAGGCACTGGAGCAACAGACCCATGGGAAAAATATCGTCACTGCCCGTATCGGGTCTGGACTTTTGATCTTTCTTTCCATCCTCACCATATATATTACCTCCCTAAGAGACCATAAAAACCTCCAGAAACACCACAACCGAAACATTATTTTCATAACCTCTTTACTGCTTATTTTTATGGTCATTGCCAAGCTTGGGGTACCCATGGCAGGTAAAATGGATCTGGCCCTGGCCCTGCCCGTGACCATGGAAGGGGCATCTATTTTCATGCTCCTGCCCCTGGGGGCCGGTGCCATGACAGTGTGCATGTTTCTGGGGTTCCATGTGGCCCTGTACTTTTCCCTGCTGCTTTCTCTTTTGGTGTCCATCATTATTTCAAGCCGCATGGATGTCTTTCTTTTTTTCTTTTTAAGCAGCATGACCGGGGCCTTCTGGATCAAGGAGTGCCGGGAGCGAAAGACCTTTATTTCCGCAGGCTTTAAACTGGCCCTTTTCAATGGGGTACTGGCTTTTTTCATGTACTTATACGCCGCCACAACCCCCCAGATAACCCCCATTCTAAAAGATGTCCTCCTGGCTGCATGCGGCGGCTTCATTGCCGGAGTCATCACAGCAGGATTAACGCCGGTGATGGAAATGCTCTTTGGGTTTACCACAGAGATTAAGATGCTAGAACTGTCCAACCTGGATCAACCCCTCATGAGACGTCTGATGATGGAGGCCCCGGGGACTTACAACCACAGTATCATTGTGTCCACCCTGGCCGAAGCGGCAGCCTCCGCCATTGGTGCCAGCACATTAAAGGCCAAAATATGCGCTTATTACCATGACATTGGCAAACTGGATAAACCCCTTTATTTCATTGAAAACCAGACCGATGGAAAAAATCGACATGACAAGCTGTCTCCGTCCATGTCTGCCCTGGTACTCATCCAGCATGTAAAAAAGGGGGTGGCCTTTGCCAAGGAACATAAACTTGGCAGTGACATTGTGGACACCATACGCCAACATCACGGTACCAGCCTCATCCGTTATTTTTACAACAAAAGCGTTAAACTCCACGGCGAAGATGCCGTTAAAACCAGTGACTTCAGATATCCTGGACCCAAACCCCAGACCCGGGAAGCTGGCATTGTCATGCTGGCCGACGTGGTGGAAGCGGCCCTAAGAACCCTTGAACGTCCCACATCTGCACGTATCCAGGGCCGGGTTCAGGATCTGATCAACGCCATCTTTGCTGACGGTCAAATGGAAGAGTGCGAACTGACCCTGAAAGATCTTCATCAGATTGCCGGCAGTTTCAACAAAATTCTCACCGGGCTGTACCACCATCGCATTGAGTACACCGACAAACCCCAGGAAACAAAAAAAGAAACCAATGGAAAAAAAGAACATACAAATTCTGATTCAGGCAAATCAGACAAAGATATCAAAGGACAGCTTAAGCCAAAAAGCCAGCAAAATCTTAAGCGCCTTGGCATATGAGGATCACGAACTCTCCATTGTGATCACTGACAATGAAGGGATAAGGCAGATGAACCAAACCCACCGGAATATTGACCGTCCCACCAATGTTCTGGCCTTTCCCATGCTGGATCTGGGGGAAGCAAATGATGAGGCCATTCCCAGCCCCAAAAATAATGCAGAAAATCCCCCCCCACTTCTGGGAGACATTGTCATCTCCATGGAAACAGCGACCCAGGAAGCGAAAAGTGCCGCCATTACTCTGGATGAACGCACCAGCCAGCTCATGATACACGGCATATTGCATTTGGTGGGTTACGACCATGAACAAGGGGAAGACGAGGCCCAACAGATGGAACAAAAAAGTCTTGAACTGATTCGGTTGATTGAACCCAACCCGAATCTTGAAATATTTTAACCAGACCAGGAGGAAACATGGCAAAACTTGCGGTAAATGTGGACCACATTGCCACCTTGAGACAGGCAAGGGGAATCAACTATCCGGAACCGGTGGCCGCAGCCCTTGCAGCAGAAACAGCCGGGGCCGATGGCATTGTTGTCCATCTGCGTGAAGATCGACGGCACATCCAGGAGCGGGACGTAAGAATCTTAAGGCAGGTGGTTCAGAGCAAATTGATCCTGGAAATGGCTGCCACCACAGAGATGTTAGGACTTGCCCTGGAGATAAAACCTGACATCGTTACCCTGGTGCCGGAAAAAAGACAAGAGCTTACCACCGAAGGCGGTCTGGATCTTCTCACCCACCACAGCGTCATTGAGCAAAACATCTCCACCCTGAAAAATGCCGGTATGGCCGTGTGTATTTTCATTGATCCAGATCTTGAACAGATCAAGATGGCCCATAAAATTGATGCCGACATGATAGAAATACACACCGGTGCCTTTTGTGATGCCAAAACAGATCAGGAAAAAGCATCTGAATTTTCAAGGATTGTGGATGCCGCTGCCATGGGCCATAAATTAAAGCTGGAGGTTAATGCCGGTCACGGATTGTGCTACAATACCATCAAGGCGTTCAAAGGGTTTGATATCATAGATGAGTTCAGCATTGGGCACAGCATTGTGGCCCGGGCCACCCTTACAGGAATGGAAACCGCTGTGCGGGATATGCTGGGCCTTGTCAAAAGCCTGTCATCTTGAGGCCACAGGCGAAAGTTTCTCTGTCACAATTTATGAACCGATCTTAAATAACGAGCCCATTTTAGAACAAGCCATTGTTGGAGGATAGTGTTTTCCAATTTTTAAATGGAGATATCATTTTTGACCAGTCCTTAACTCAAACAGCGCCAGAAAGACTTTCAACGGTGAGCCAAATGCTGTAAAGGAAAATTTCACACCCCAGTGGGAGTTAAATTTTCAAAAATTTTTCCTTGTGTATCTTCTCCATTCGCCTTATAAGAAACCATGCACTTTTATGGATATAGGGTCATTCGTTTTATTACGCCAAAAAAAAGTGCCGACATTAAAGCCATGCACAAAAAGCTGAAGGCTGAACAAATACACAAATTCATTATAGATGGTTAATGGATCAATTAATCATCGCAGTAGCACCATAAATTATTTATATATTTACAATTTTAATTGAGGAGAATTTATGTCAACGCTTGTTTTTGGTCACAAAAATCCCGATACTGACTCTGTGTGTGCAGCAATTACACTGGCAAATCTTAAAAAAGCACTGGGTGAAGATACCGCACCTGCCATGCAGGGTCAGCTAACCCCTGAAAGCAAATTTGTACTTGAAAAATT
>CAYSSE010000157.1:0-9346 GCA_964433355.1 uncultured Desulfocicer sp. | reverse complement strand
AGATACGATTACAACTTCTTTCATGGTAAATTCTCCTTATATTTTGATAAATTTCTGGGCTTGGTTTTTTTTATTAGAAAATAAAACTTCCAGGCAACCTCCTAAAAGGCATTGTCATGGATGGCAACTGCCGGGCTTTCTTCCGCACACATGCCATCCAGTTTACCCAGGGTCACAGGAAGCAGTGTCTTCATAAAAAATTGGGCAGCCATGAGTTTTCCATGGTAAAAAGCCGCCGTTTTATCCTTGGCAATCATCTCTTCTACTGATTTTCCCTTGAGGCGTTTTTCCAATGCGGGTACGGCGGCCGTGGCCCGCCACAGGAGCATCCAGGCCATGATCACATCCCCTGCAGCATCCATCAGGGGGTGTGCCACGGCAAAGGCGGATTTAAATGCCGGGGACTTTATTTTACCGGCGATGTCCATGGCTGTTTTATAAAATTTGTCGGCGGCAACATCCACCTGGTCTGCCATGGCCTTGAGTTCTTCATGGAGTCTGGCCTGTTCGGTGGTTTTTTTGATTTCTGCAATCAGTACCCCAAGATATGCCCCTTTGTTCATGGCGATTTTTCTTCCCAGAAAATCCATGGCCTGGATGCCGTTGGCACCTTCATAGATGGCGCATATCTTGCAGTCCCTTGCCAACTGCTCCATGGGATACTCCTTGGTGTAGCCATATCCCCCGAAAATCTGCATGCCTTCAATGCAGACATCAAACCCTTTTTCGCTACAGTAGGCCTTGACAACGGGGGTTAAAATTTCAATGAGCCCGGCATATTGATCCCGTTCCTCTGGGGTCGCTGCACAGCTCTTTTTATCAAAACAGAAGGCCGTAAAAAGGGTGAGACTTCTCATGCCTTCCACATAGGCTTTCATTTTTAAAAGCATGCGCCGCACATCTGGATGTTGAATGATGGGCACCTGGGGCGCACCTGGTTTTGCGCTGTCTTCCAGAGCCCGGCCCTGGAGACGGCCTGCGGCATAGTCCAGGGCATGGAGATAAGAACAGGAGGCATGGGTAAATGCCTGGGTGCCCACCTCCAGGCGCACGTCATTCATCATGTGAAACATGATGGCCATTCCTTGGTTTTCTTCTCCCAGCAGTACCCCCCGGCATTTTCCTTTGCTGCCAAGGGATAGACTGCATGTGGGGCTGCCGTGGATGCCCATTTTTTCTTCAACTCCGGTACACACCACATCATTGTCTTCCCCCAGGGTGCCGTCTGCATTGACCCAGATTTTAGGAACCAAAAAGATGGAGATGCCCTTGGTGCCCTCCGGGGCTCCCTCTATTCTTGCAAGCACGGGGTGAATGATGTTTTCTGTGAGGTTTTGCTGGCCGTTGGTGATGAAAATTTTGCCGCCTGTGATACTGTATGTGTCGTCATCGTTTTTTATCGCCGATGTGGTCAAGGCCCCCAGATCCGATCCTGCCTGGGGTTCGGTGAGCAACATGGTGGCCCCCCACTCACAGGTGTACATTTTTTTCAAAAAAAGTTGTTTCTGTTCCGGGGTGCCAAAAAGATCCACCATCTTTCCGGCGCCATGACCCAGAATGGCATAGGTCATAAGGGTGTAGTTGGCACCGATCATGTACTCCAGGGCCGCCTGGGCAATGATGTGGGGAAGTCCCTGGCCCCCAAATTCAGGGGCTTCGGTGAGGGCTCCCCATTCGCCCTCCACCAGAAGTTTGTGCACTGGCCGGAAGCATTCAGGTACAATGACTTCCCCCTTGTCAAAGATGACCCCCTCTTTATCACAAAGGGTGTAGGTGGGCAGGATCTCCTTTATGGCAAGATTTCTGGCCTCCTTTACGACCATGTCTGCCATTTTTCGGTTTACATCTTCGTAGGCCCCCGAGTCAAGGATGCTCTGAGTGTCCAATTGTTCATAGAGAACAAAATCAATGTCCCTTTTGTCTGAAATTACTTCTGCCATGGTTTTTCTCCCGGATGGTTCAATGTCTGCCATAGGGCATTTTTGGTGAATTTATCGTGGTAAATAATATTTACTTACCCTGCTTTGACCTGTCAAGGAAAATGTTATTAAGTCTTGTATTCGCCGATCATTCTTTTTATATTGGCATAGCCCTGACCCTGTTCTCATAAAACCGTCCTTCAAAATTTGATCATCAAGGGCAGAATATTTTTTTAACAGTAAAAAAGGATGAGCGTCCATGGACAGACCTTTCTTTCCTAAAATACAGGAACTTATGACCGCCCCCCTTGATTTTTGTGGTTTTTTGGATGGGCTGCCCCTGGGCATTGCCATTCTGGATCTTGATTTCAGGATTGTCTTTGTGAACCATGTGTTTGAAGCCCTGACGGGCTATGCCGCCTCCGATGCCCGGGGGATTCCCTGCTGCCACGTTGTCCGAAGCCGGGAGTGTGGCCCCAACTGCCCTGGATTATCGGCCATCCATGGAAGATCACCCATTTGCATTGAAAGCGATCTCATCACCCGGGATCGCCAGCGCCTTCCCGTGCGCATCACCCTGGCCTCCCTGGTGGATGAAGCCGGGAATCCCACAGGTTACATCGAGAGCCTTGAGAACATTCGCGCCATGAAACAAGATAGGGTTAAAAAAAATAAAGCCTATAGCTTTTCTGACATCGTTGGCAGAAGTCCCCAGATGGAGAAAATTTTCCAGACCGTTCCCATCCTTGCCCAGAGTGATACCTCCATTCTGATCACCGGAGAAACCGGCACCGGTAAAGACCTGGTGGCCGAGGCCATTCACCAGACCTCCACCCGGGCCGCCGGGCCTTTCATTAAAATAAACTGTGGTGCCTTGCCCGAAACCCTGTTGGAATCCGAGATATTTGGACATCTAAAGGGTGCCTTCACCGGTGCTGTGGAAAATAAACCCGGACGGTTCCAACTGGCCCACAATGGCACTATCTTTTTGACGGAAATCGGAGATTTGCCCGTTCCCTTGCAGGTGAAGCTGTTGACCTTTCTGGATGATAAGGTGATCTATCCCCTGGGCAGCACCAAAGGATTTAATGCCAATGTCAGGATGATTGCCGCCACCCACAGGGATCTTGAAAGCATGGTTCGGGAAAAACGCTTTAGACAGGATCTTTTTTTTCGGCTCAATGTGGCCCGGATACATCTGCCCCCCCTGCGGGAACGGGAGGGCGATATCCGATTGTTGCTGGATCACTTTGTGAATTTTTTTTCCAGAAAATTGAATAAAAAGAACAATCGTTTCACCCCGGAGGCCCTGGCCGTTTTGAGTGGGTATGCCTATGCCGGTAATATCCGAGAGCTTCGCAACATCGTGGAATATGCCGTGAACATGGCAGGTGAAAAGCCCATTGAACCCGACCATCTCCCGGCCTATCTCTTTGATGATCCAGGCAGCTATGTGTCAGTGCCCCATGGGGTGTTGCCAGTGAATTCTCCGGCTCCGTCCAGGGGATCTGTGGCCGGGGGGGCTGTGGCGGGGACTACCCGGCGAACCTGGGCCAATGCAGAAAGGGATATGATTCTGGATGCCATGATCCGGGCCAAGGGACGAAAGCAGGTGGCCGCCGATCTTCTGGGTTGGGGACGAAGCACCCTGTGGCGGAAAATGAAACAATATGAAATACAATAGCTCATAGCCCAGAGTAGCCTGATGAGGGTGAATAAATTGCGTTTAAGTACCCATGCATATGTTTTTCGGTATTCCACAGAGATATGCCGTTGATATTTATGGATTTTATTTTGAGGAATATATACTCGGGTACTTAAGTCTGTGGGCATTCGTCATGGATTTATCCAAATATTTTTTGATGATGCGACTATTTTCATTGGGCCATGGGCATTTCTGGATCGAAGATATCTGGATGGAACAAAAATAATATTCATTTTATGAGACGTGTTGAAACTATTTGACATGTTTTTAGACCGGCGATATACTTGCCTAAAATGAACGAATAAAGGCCATTGCCATGATTAAAAAAATCCTCATACCCATTTCGGGTGATGATGTGGCCCCCCGGTTTGATCTTGCCACAGAGGTTCTTATTTTTACTGTTTCATCAAAAAACAGCGAAGTTGAGGAGGAGCGGACGATTGTGCTTCCCCGGGCCTCTGCTGAAAAATTATGTCATTTAATTTTAACGGAACATATTCATGTGGTGATCTGCGGGGCCATTGAAGATGAGTTTTATCAATTTCTTCGATGGAAACAGGTCATCATATATGATGCCGTCATTGCCACTTGGCAAGATGCGTTTGATGGTTTCCTGGAAGACAGATTGGCACCGGGAGACATTCTCTATACTCGAATGGTTGAGGGAAAGCATGTTAAAAAAATATAAAATAGGCATTTTTCTGGATCGTATCTACACTTCTAAAAAAGGGTCACCAGAGTATTACATTGTGCTTCGCAGAATGATTATCATCACCATGATGATTCTAACCACTCTTCCCCTGGCCATCATGATAATGGTGAACCATTTCCAATACCGGAGCCATTTGAGAAATGAGCTTCTCAGCCCCATTATCACCATGGCCAATAAAACAAAGCACTCCTTTGAGCTTTTGTTGGAGGCCCGGTTGTCCACCGTTCGGTTCATTGCCACGGCTTACACCTATGAGGAGCTCAAAGACGCCCAGAATATCAAACGAATTTTGTCGGTTTTGAAAAACGAATTCGGGGGATTTGTGGATCTGGGGCTCATCGCTTCCAATGGTATTTTGGAGAGCTATGCTGGTCCTTATCCCTTGCTGGGTAAAAATTATACAGAACAGACCTCATTCCAGGAGACCCAGATCAAAGGAAAGTATGTTAGCAATGTATTTTTGGGGCATCGAAAATTTCCCCACATTGTGGTGGCGGTGCAACATCTCAACGATGATGGACAGACCTGGATTTTAAGGGCCACCATAGACACCGATCAGTTTGATACCCTCATCCACAGCATGGGGCTTGAGTCTAAAAGTGATGCGTTCCTGGTGGATAATCAGGGGGTATTTCAAACCAATTCAAAATTGTATGGTGACACCCTGGAAAAATGCCCCTTTGATATTCCCAGCAATCGGTTTGAGTCCCATATCTTTGAAACCGAGGATCCGGACGGCCAAAAAGTTCTCATTGCCAGTGCAGGATTCAGTACCGCCAATTATACCCTGGTGCTGGTTAAACCCCGATCCGTGGTGCTTCAATCCTGGTATGCCCTGAAAACAGAATTATTTGTGGTTTTCGTCATTGGGTTTGCCCTGATTCTTTTGACCATTATCCAGATAACCAACAGCCTGGTACGGCGTCTCAAAGAGTCCGATGAAAAACGGGAAAAGGTGATGGATGAGCTGCAACACAGCCAGAAACTGTCATCCATTGGGCGATTGGCGGCCGGTGTGGCCCATGAAATAAACAATCCCCTTGCCATCATTAATGAGAAGGCGGGCCTGGTAAATGATCTTCTGGATTATTCTGAAGCTTTCACAAATCAGGCAAAATTTCGACTGTTGGTTTCATCCATTCTTCAATCCGTTGACCGGTGTCGTACCATCACCCACAGACTTCTGGGATTTGCCAAGCGCATAGATCTGAAAAT
Source organism: uncultured Desulfocicer sp. (assembly GCA_964433355.1). GTDB lineage: Bacteria > Desulfobacterota > Desulfobacteria > Desulfobacterales > Desulfobacteraceae > Desulfocicer. The sequence continues at coordinate 3,795 of CAYSSE010000157.1, read as the reverse complement.
TGAGCCCATGGAGACCAACGTCGTTGTCAAGGATGTCCTTGGTTTTCTGGAACGGGAAGCCCTGTACCGAAAAATAGATATCCGGTTGAAATTGTATGAAGAACTCAACACCATAGACTCAGACAAGGGGCAGATTCAACAGGTGTTGTTGAACCTTTTGACCAATGCCTTTGCCGCCGTGGAGGATGGTGGGGTTATTCGCATTTTGACGGAAAACTTCAAGGTGAGCGGGGTCAAAATTACGGTGAGTGATAATGGCAGCGGTATCCCCGATGATATTATCCAACATATTTTTGATCCGTTTTTTTCCACCAAAAAAGAAAAGGGTACCGGCCTTGGCCTTTCCATTTCCTATGGCATTATTGACAAGCTGGGTGGCACCATAAATGTTTCCAGTAAAGTGGGGCAGGGCAGTGATTTTGTCATTACCCTTCCCAAAACGCCCGAACATTCACCGGAGGATGAGCATGAGCAAAACCAAGATTAAAATACTGCTGATTGATGATGAAGAAGAGTTTGCAAGCACCCTGGCAGAGCGGCTGGAGCTTAGGGGATATGAAACCCGAACGGCTGTGTGTGGTGAAGATGGGCTGAATCTTCTGGCCGGAGAAACATTTGATATTGCCGTTCTGGATCTGATGATGCCCGGCATGAGCGGACTTGAGACTCTCCGTAGCATTAAATCAAGTACACCGGATATGCCGGTGGTGCTGCTCACGGGCCATGGTTCCACCAAAGAAGGCATGGAGGGCATGCGTCTGGGTGCCTTTGATTATCTTATGAAACCCCTTGATATCAAGGATTTAACCCTGAAAATTCTCAGCGCAGTGGGCGCATCGGATGGAAAAGAAAATGAGTGAACAAGATTTTTTAAAAACCCAGTTGTTCGGTAAGTTGACGGCCTCGGCCACCCATGAGTTCCAGAATGTTTTGGCCATCATAAAAGAGAGTGCCGGACTCATGGAAGACGTACTCACCCTGACGCCCATGGAAAATGCCGAGCTTCTGGAACAGCGCCTGGGGATGCCCCTTGCCACCATCAAAAAACAGGTGGCAAGGGGGGTGGCTCTGGTCTCCTGCTTGAATGGGTTTGCCCACTCCACGGATTATGCCCGGCAAAAGGTGGATGTAGAGGGGCTGGTGAAACGGCTGGTTTCATTGAGTCGACGTCTGGCAGCAAATACCGGCGTGGAGTTGGCGTTTGAAGGGGAGCAGCCGACCCTCTATCTGAACACCGATGCGGTTCAGCTCCAGGCATGTCTTTACTATGCCCTGGAATCTCTTTTTATGGCACTTCCGGCCCGATCCCTCATTACCCTTACCCTTCAAGGCACGTCATCACTGTCCGCTGTGACCTTGTCTGCAAGTCATCCGGATCAGCCCATTTCCCATGATTTGCCCCAGGTTATTTGCCAGGGTAAGTCCTGGGAGGCGCTCCAGAAAGCCGGGCAGGCCATACAGATTCGCCCCGAGGTCAATGAAACTGGAGTGGTGTTGTTTCTGGAGCATGGTGATAGTGTCACTTGATTTTCCCCTTCCTTTTTTCTCCCAGTAATTAAAGGCTCTCTACTTTGAAAGTGGGTAGCTTTATTCTTGTGAAATCCCTAACTTGCAAAGAGCATGATTTCAGATACCCCAAGACTGCAAATTGTCCCGCTTTAGGCGGGTAGCCCTTTGCTGACCCGATTGAAGCAGCATTTTCATGCTATTTGTAATCTAACGATACAAATATAAGGCTAAATTTGGTCTATTTGCCTTGCCAAACATTGCGGATAATTGCTACCCGCACAGGTCGAAAAAATTCAAGGTTCTGTCTTGTTATGTTTCATAAGGTTTCAAAGTTGTAATCTTCATTCGTTTCTTTTTGTTTCAATAAGTTTTGTGTGCTATTTTGTTTAAAACTCAAAAATTTGATTTTATTATATTATTTTTTATGGCATGGGTTTTGCTATGAATATAAATAACAGGAAATAAATAAATTGAAATGGTGAGAACATATAAATAGCATGGTACCTTGGACTGCCATGCTAACAAAAGAGAAAATGAGTTTTGTTTTGAAGAATATATGCTCGGGTACTTAACACTACATGGCTGTGAAACCAGCCACAACGAAAAACGAAAGTCCTTTAATTTTAAAACGTTGCTGAGACTTTCATATAAAACTGCCACGGGCAGACCGTATTCTGACCTCGGCCTGTCCACAACGAATCCTGAAAGAATATTAGACTTTTCTACTCTTTCATATAAAAAAAAATAATGAGGAGGATATCATGGCGATTATCTCAATAACCGGTGCATTGTTTACCCATTCCGATCAGACAGTTGCAGAGCTTTCATCCGCACTGGGGTACAAGGTGCTCACAGATGAGAAAATTATGAAAGAGACGGCTCAAAGCCAGGGGCTGAATTTGGAAAATATTCAAAAGGTGTTGGATTCAAAACAAATCCCTTTTAATGATTTTACCCATGAAAAAGAAAAAGTTATTGCTGGCCTGAAAAAAACCATGTCCGATCATATTTTGCAGGGAGATGTTATTTTCCATGGAATTTTTGGGCATCTTATTCCCAGATGGGCCACCCATGTGCTTCGGGTTCTGATTGTTACAGATAAAGAGGCCCGCATACTCAACGGCATCTCCCTTTTGAACCAGTCTGAAAAAGAGGTGACCCAGGCGGTTAACCTGGCAGATAAACAGGCCATTCTCTGGGTCAACGGGATCACTGGGAAGAAGGCCTGGGACGATTCTTTGTATGATATTGTTGCCCCTTCGGACAAACTCACCGTGTCTGATACGGTTGCCTTGATTTCTGAACACCATGCCACCCTGGCATCCATGTCCGATGAATTTGTGAAAAAAGAAGCCCGGGATTTTGTCCTGGCCGCAGAAGTAGAAGTGGCTCTGGCCCCCACCGGTGACGGACTTATGGTATTTGCCAATAATGGTGAAGTTGTTGTGACCATTGACAAAAATGTACTGTTGCTTTCTAAATTCAAACAAAAGATCATCGGCTTGGCTAAAAAAGTGGATGGGGTCACATCCGTTGAAACAAAGATCGGTAGGAATTATTATAAATCAGACAGCACCTATAATCTTGAATTTGAAACCCCGCTCCATGTGCTGCTGGTGGACGATGAAAAAGAATTTGTGCAGACCCTTTCCCAGCGACTCCAGATTCGTCAAATTAACAGTGATGTGGTTTACAGCGGTGAAGACGCCCTGGAAACTGTTAATCGCGATGGTGCTGAGGTGATGGTTCTTGATCTTAAAATGCCTGGTATTGACGGGTTCCAGGTACTCCGGGAGATCAAAAAAACCAAACCCGAAATTGAGGTGATCATTCTCACCGGACACGGCACGGAAAAAGATAAAGAGACCTGCATGGATCTTGGCGCCTTTGCCTATCTCCAGAAACCTGCTGACATTGATCTGCTGGCCGATACCATGAAGCATGCCTATGAAAAAATAAATCTTAAAAAACGACTGGCCAGTATTGATGCCGGTGAAGATAAGAGCAGTAAATAATAAGCATAAATTGGACATCCTTCATATCCTAAAAAACGATTTGCACCTAATGTAGGGACGAGTACCGTAATCATCCCGGCAAGTGTAAGTTGGCAAATGAAGGTTGCCATAAATTGAATGGAGAAACAAATGAAAATCAAAGTATTGATTGTGGACGATGAAGTTGATTTTGCCAACACCTTGGCCCAGCGACTGGAGTTGAGAGATTTCTCTGTGACGCCTGTGTTTTCCGGAAAAGCGGCCTTGGAAATTGTTGAGGAGATTGATTTTG
>CAYSSE010000156.1:0-9373 GCA_964433355.1 uncultured Desulfocicer sp. | reverse complement strand
TGCTGCGTAAACGCCAGAAAATATACATGATTTCAATGGCACAGGTCGAAATTTTTTGAATTACCGGTCACCGATTTCAACACCCTTTATTGATCTTTAACTTTAATTCCAGGAATTCTATAGAATTTAGGATGAATCTGTGATTTATTGGTTATCACTTGAGAGGGGGGGATTCAATAACTTATTACAAAACATATTCATGGTCTTTCTCAAATTTTTGATTATTAATTTGCTTTTTTTTTGCAATCACAAGGTTAAAATGATTTCTATAAACATTGAAAAAGTCAAACAGACCCTTTCAGCAGCAGACCGAACAGGCAAACTGCATACCTTTTTCAATGGATACAAAAAGCGATTGAGAACCTTGCTGATTACATCCTTGGAGAAAAAACCGATAACGCCGTATCGCATGCACCTTTTAAAGAGCCCTTATGGACAAAATCGAATCGACACTTTCCTCAATAATTTTGGAAATGCTCTCAACGGGACTGTTGATATCTTCATGGAAGACATGGAACAAATAGGCATGGTTCGGGTCCTGGAAGGTTTTCATTTGAACGATGTTTATGATTACACTATAGCATTTAAAGAAGCGTTATGGCAATGCGTTATGGACTACAACCTGAGTACAGACCAGGAAAATACAAAACTCAACGACAATGATATTTTTGCCATTCACGGACTCCTGGACTGTTCTTACTACCTGCTGTCGCTTTCTTTTTTCAAGAATCGGGATGAAATCATCAAGCGCCACCGGAATCAGCTTCAGGACATGCAAAAATATACGGTCAGGATAGTATCTATATTTGATGAAGAAAAAATCTGGGCAGACGTCATCCAGGGAGTATTTAATATTTACGGTCTCTATGGAACAATTTTACTTTTTGATCAGCAGGAAAGGGATTTATTCATTAAAAAGATTATCGGGCTTCAAATCTCCCAGGATACATTAAAAAAAATAGCCAAAGACATGGTTATTTCTCCCAGGCCCTTTGCCATAAACGAAAATGATGCCCATCTGAATCTGACTTCCAAGGAAGTGCAAAACGAATCTTTCAAACTCATTTGCGCTCCGATTAAAAGAAGTACCTCACAATCGACAGCGATACTTTTTGTCCACAACCAGGGAAACATTTTCAATTTCTCCAAATTTGAAAGAAACCTTTTTCTTCAGTTTTCATACATTACCAGCGCTGTTTCCGCAAACTGCCACATGGTTTCTGAAATAGATAGGAAAAAAGAAGACTTGACCGAACTTGCCGGGAAATTGATCTCCATTCAGGAAGAGGAAAGAAAAAAAATTGCCGCCGATATTCACGATATCCTGACCCAGGCTCTTACAGGAATTGGATACAAGGCACTTTATTGTATGGAGATTGCTGATAAAGATTCGGACATATTAAAACACGAATTGAATGACCTAACCATAAATATTAATGAGGCTTTACGGCAATCACGACAGATCATCAGCAATCTCCACCCCCGCATTCTCGATGATATAGGTATAGTCCCTGCAATCAGACAACTCACCAATAATTGCGGTGCAAAATTCGGTCTCAAAATAAATTTTTACTATCCCCCGTGCCTGAATGTTAGTCCGGAAAATGGGATCGCAATTTTCCGAATACTCCAGGAAGCTTTAAATAATATAGCCAAGCATGCAAACGCAAGAGTCGTCGATATCACAATATCCACAACAACGAATCATCGTCTCGAACTGAAAATCCGGGACAACGGACAGGGTTTTAATTTGAAGAGAACACGGAAAACCGGAAAAAATTCCGGAATGGGACTTCTGATTATGAAAGGAAGAGCCGAAGACCTGGGGGGCACATTCAATTTGAGTTCCATTCCGGAACAGGGAAGTCAAATCAACGTATCAATACCTTGCAGGAGTCTTACCCATGAAATCGAAGATTAAAGTCATGGTAGTCGACGACCACGCTATCGTACGGGAGGGATTAAAATCACTCATTGGACTGGATGAGAAGCTCTATGTTGTGGCAGAAGCGTCATCCAGCATGGAATGCCTTGACAAGATTGATGAACATATGCCCGATATCGTCCTGATGGATTTAAAAATGCCCGGCGTCAACGGCATAGAGGCGACGCGCCTGATCAAAGAACGACATTCAAAAATCAAGGTTATTCTGTTAACCAACTATGACGATGAAGCGTATGTGGTTGAGGCGATCAAAAGCGGTGCAGACGGGTATGTACTCAAAGATGTTAAAAAAGGAGACTTGCTGCAGATTATTCACAAGGTTCTACAAAACCAGGCGTATATTGATCCCGGTGTAACTCGCCAAATGTTCAGCCAGCTTAAAAAATCCACTTCATCCAGTGAAAAAATCTCGAAACGTCCGTCCCTGTCGCACAGAGAGCTTGAGATTATTGCCCTGCTTGTGGAAGGCTGGTCTAACAAGGAAATTTCTCAAGCAACACATATTTCACCAGACACCGTAAAGTCTCATCTGAAAAATATTTACTCAAAACTGGGTGTCCACAACCGTTCACAGGCTGCAAAGGTCTCTATTCAGGAAGGTATTGTACATCTGACGATGTGATGTTTCAATACGAGAAGTGTCGGTATCTTCTTTCTTTTGCATTAAAAATCAAAAACAACGGCTCTCCCCCTTTTGGGTGATCCTATTTCACCCGAAAGGGGGATTTTCATCTTTATTATTTACTGATATTTCAATCAGAATAGAAGCTTTGTATAAAAAGCTTGGTATTCAGTAACTCAAAAAAGGAGAAACCGCATGGAGAAAAGCACCAAAGGGAAAAGTATTTCTCACCGCGAATTTCTTAGAAGCACAGTTTTTGGAAGCACTGCTGGATATATCCTTTAACGGATTTGATCAAAATTCATACGACAACAGGAGTGTTCAATGAATTCGAAAGCTACCGATCTACACGGGAGAACAGCCATAGTAACCGGAGGTGCCAGGGGCATCGGTGCTGCAACGGCAATTACACTGGCTAAAGCGGGTGCAGATATTGTTATCGCTGATCTTATTTTAGCACAGGAAACTCTCGAAGAGATAAAAGAAACCGGCCGCAGTGCCATTGCTGTAAAAACTGATGTATCTAAAGTCGAAGTTGTAAAAAAGATGACGGATCAGGCAGTGGAGGCCTTTGGTCAGATTGATATTCTGGTCAATAATGCCGGGGTGGTTCACCGGGACAGCTTACTTGAAACCTCAGAGAGCACCTGGGACTGCGTACTTGCGGTGAGCCTTAAAGGAACGTTTTTGTGTATTCAGTCAGTATATCCCCACATGCGGAAGCAAAAATACGGTAAAATCATCAATGTTAGTTCAATTTCAGGAATTATCGGCGGGGCTGTTTCCAAATTTGACGATACCCCTGAAATGTCAATGGGGCGTTCAGGCCCGGCGTATGCTTCTGCCAAAGGCGGAATGCTTGCCTTAACCCGATGGGTTGCAAAAAATATCGCCAAAGACGGAATCTATGTCAATGCCATAGCACCGGGAGCCTGCGAAACCGAGATGACAAGAGGATACGACTACAACGTCGATTTTTTGCCTATTGCCAGGATGGGACAACCGTCTGAAATGGCCCAGACAATCCTTTTTTTGGCTTCGGATGCCTCCAGTTATATTACAGGCCAGGTTATCAACGTCGATGGCGGATGGGTAATGGCCTGAACACAAAAGCGCAATACAAGCAGCAAGGAGTTAAAATAAATTGAATTTAAGTATGCTTTTGACAAAAACAGCTCGGAAAGTTCCGGATAAATTAGCCTTGGTTCACAAAGAGACGCGTTTGACATACAGGGAGTTCAATGCAAGATGTAATCGGCTGGCAAACGCGTTTTTAAATCTGGGTTTAAAACAGGGAGATAATGTTGCCATTCTCCAGTACAATTATCCTCAAACTTTTGAATCCATTTTTGCCTGTTTCAAGGCCGGAATATGCGTGGTTCCAATAAATTTCAGGCTTCATCCCAAAGAATTTGCATTCATTATTAATCATTCCAATGCAAAAGCTGTGATTTTGTCGCATGAATTTAATGAAACGATACTTGAGGTTCAAGACCGCTTCCCCGATGTTCAAAACCTGATTACACTAACCGATTCAAATGAAAAATTGCTCGATTACGAGGCATTGTTAGATGCCGAATCTGACCGGTTTTCAGACGCGGATGTTTTACCTGATGATCTTGCCTGGTTGTTCTATACATCGGGAACCACCGGGATGCCAAAGGGGGCCATGCTGACCCACCGTAATCTTCTTGCCATGACCATGAATTTTTACGTTGATATTGCTCCAGGATTCTCTTATGATGAGGTGGTTTTACATGCTGCCCCCCTATCCCACGGCAGCGGACTCTACAGCCTGCCCAACATCGGCAAGGGTGCGACTAATGTAATTTTAGGATCGAAATCCTTTGATCCGGAGCTTGTTTTCAAAACCATCGAAGAGTGCCGTGTAACCAACATGTTTGTCGCTCCCACCATGATAAAGATACTCATGGACAGCACTTTTTTAAACCAATATGACCAGTCTTCTCTCAAAGCCATGAATTATGGCGGCGCACCAATGCTGGTGGAAGATATGAAAACAGCTATCCAAAAATTAGGCCCCTGCCTGGTGCAGCTTTTCGGCCAGGGTGAATCTCCCATGACCATCTCGTATTTGCCCCAGTGCGATCATGTTCCAGACGGGTCGAAAAAACAGATGGCCCGGCTGGCATCTGCAGGCATTCCACGCACGGATGTGGAGATCAAAATTGTTGATGAAGAATACAACGAACTTGCTTCCGGCGAGATTGGAGAAATTATCACTCGGTCAGACCTGGTCATGAAAGGATACTGGCGTAACCCAAAAGCCACAAAAGAGACATTGAAGCACGGATGGCTTAAAACCGGAGACATGGGGTATATGGATGAAAACGGTTATCTGTATATCAAGGACCGTTCTAAAGACATGGTTATCAGCGGAGGTGAAAACATCTACCCGCGTGAAATCGAGGAAGTCCTGATACAGCATCCTGCTGTCAGAGAGGTTTCTGTCATCGGTGTCCCTGATCCCAAATGGGGTGAAGTTTTAAAGGCAGTGGTGGCCCTTGTTACCGGAGAATCCGCCACCCAAGAAGAACTGATTTCTTTTTGCAAGGACAATATTGCAAGTTACAAGAAACCCAAGTCCATCGATTTTGTGGATGAACTTCCAAAAAGTAATTACGGCAAGATCTTAAAACGGGAACTTCGCGCGAAATACATACAGGACAAAAACCGGGAGGTATAGCAGCATCATGAGAAAAAGAAAACTGGGACGAAATGTTGCAGTGGTAGGGGCAGGCATGTCCAATTTCGGTATGTTCAAGGAAAAAGATTCCAAAGACTTATTTGCAGAAGCATACGGGGAGATGATTGCCTCTATTGACAAGGGGTTTGACCCAAATGATATCGATGCCCTTTATGTTGGAAATTTTACCAGCGATATTTTTATCAATCAAGCCCATTGGGGCCCCATTATATCTGATTTGATCGGTGTGACCCCTCGACCGGCGACACGCACGGAAGGGGCCTGTGCATCAAGTGCTCTGGCATTTCGGGAAGGTGTTCTGGCCATCGCATCCGGCTTTTACGACATGGTTCTCGTCGGTGGTGTGGAGGAAATGTCCAAGTGTACTACAGAAGAGGTCACCGAAGGTTTGTCGCTAGCTTCCGTACCCTACGAGCAGAGAGTCGGGTTCACATTCCCGGCAGTTTTTGGTGCAATCGCAACCGCCTATTTTGCCAAATACGGTGCGACCAGAGAAGATTTGATGAATGTGACCATCAAAAGTCATAAAAATGCGCCGCTAAATCCAAAGGCTCAGTTCGGAATCACTATCCAGAATCTGATGGATGCAAAAATTGATAAGGCCAAACGTATGGGAAATCCCATTCCCCAGTGGGAAAATGAAAAAGATTTTTTACGCGATCCCCGCATCAATCCATCCGTTGCCTGGCCCATGCATCTGTTCGACTGCTGCCCCATCAGTGATGGGGCAGCCTGTTTGCTTCTGGTTGCCGAAGATCTGGCATACAACTTTACCAATGATCCGATCCACGTCATCGGCATGGGGCAAGGCAGTGGTCGCGGGCTCCATGCGGCCGACTCCCTGACATCATTTGAAGCCACACGCAGGGCCGCACAAGAGGCGTATTCCATGGCCGGACTGACCCCAGATGATATCCAGTTTGCAGAAGTGCATGATTGCTTTTCCATGGCTGAAATACTCCATTTAGAAGATCTTGGGTTTTATGCGCCCGGTCATGGCTACAAGGCGGTTGGCGAAGGCCTGACTGCGCTTGATGGCCCAAAGCCGATCAACACATCCGGCGGCCTCAAATGCAAGGGACACCCTGTAGGCGCTACCGGGGCTTCCCAGATGGTTGAAGTTTGGACTCAACTTAGAAACAGGGCCGGTAAGAGGCAAATTCCTAATAAAGATCTGCGTATTGGTGCGGCTCATAATTTGGGCGGCACCGGTGGGACCAGCACTTTTACCATTTTTGAAAGGAGATAGCATCATGCAAACCAAACCCTTTAGCGACATCGTTTTTAATCAGTATCTTGAGCAAGAAAAACTAATGGGCTGCCGATGTACGCAATGCGGCGCCTTGTTTGCGCCGCCCCGGCCGATTTGTATCAAATGCTACCAATCGGAATTGGAATGGGTTGAACTGAAAGGTCAAGGCGAACTGGCTGCCTTTTCTTGTATTTCCATCGGACCCGGTTTCATGATCCAGGAAGGTTACAACAGAAAGAATCCGTATTGTGTGGGTGTTATAAATCTTGAGGAAGGTGTCAGGGTCGATGCACGAATAGAAGGCGTTAATCCTAGCCATCCGGAAGATATTACGGTGGGGACGCCCATGCAGGTTAAATTCCTGCATAAGCCGTTTGGCACGGGGAAAAGGACCTATTTGGCCTTTCAACCTTTAGAATAGTACAAGAAGAAAGGCAGGGAGAGGCAAATGGGAGGGAACAGTATGTCGATTTATATACCATACTTTTGACATTTTACCAGTCAGAGTACTATTCTCGTAAAATACGCTGTATATATATATTGCATCTCAGAAGATTACAAAGATAGGAACTTGCTTTCTGGATGATGGCAACTTTAGTACGGCACCCGGCTTCATGCTAGAAGATTTGGAAAAAGCCTTCCAGTATGAGGTTTTAAAAATGCTCAAAAAAGAGAGAAAAATAAATGATGCTATTATCGAGAATATGCTCTCCTGGTATCATACAGGTTTTCATGTATATATTGGTAATAAAATTGATCTCGATGACAAAACTGGTCTTGGAAATCTGGTCAAATATATTATCCGTGCATGTTTCTCTCAAGAAAGATTGATTTATGTTTCGCCAAAAAAATCAAATGACGGTATTGCCAAGGTGATTTATACCGCCAAGGACAGGAAGTCCCGGAAAGTTTTTAATGCTCTGGATTGGCTTGCTCAACTGGTGACTCACATTCCTAACCAGTATGAACAAACTGTCCACTATTACGGTTTCTATTCCTACAAATCAAGAGGGTTAAGAAAAAAAGCTGATACTGATAATAATATTCCGGCTATTATACCGAATGAAATGTTTTCCAAAGAATTCCGGCAAAATCAGAAAGAATTTGATAGTTTTCGATTTTTTCATATAAACATCCAGATTATTTCCATCACCTCACTTTAATGTCTATATTTTATTTCACGAATATCCTGACTGGGTGCATATTTCAGTTTTTGGGGTCTATTTCATACTTCTACTAACAAAAAGCGTCTTCCTATCTGTTTATCTGTTCATTCCATCTTGAGTACAATTTTGCCAATCTGCCTGTTTGATCGCATGTAGTCCTGGGCCTCGACTGCCTTTTCAAAAGGAAACACCCGGTCTACCACCGGCCGCAGTCGCCCGTCTGCCAGGGCCGGGACAAGATCGTCTATGACCCCCCTGGCAATATCAATCTTTTCCTCCAGTGTCCGGGTACGGAAAGTGACGCCGATCACCCGCAGGCGATTGAGCGCCAGAAGCTCCATGTCGAGTTCACCGACCGCTGGACCAAGCCGGCCAACGCTGACCAGGCAACCCTTAACGGCCAAGGCCTGGAGGTGATCTGCCAGACAGGCGCCGCCGACGTGGTCGACAATAACGTTCACGCCTCTGCCGCCCGTTACCTCCCGTGCGGCCTCCGCAATGTTTTCGGTGCGGTAATCGATGACCCGGTCCACTCCCAGCGAATGGAGCGCCGCCACTTTGCCTGGTGAGCCGGAGGTACCGATAATTGAGGTACTCCCTAAAAAGCGGGCGAGTTGAATCCCAGCCACCCCGACACCGGAAGAAGCGGCGGTAACCAGCACCGATTGCCCCGCCCGCAGCCTGGCGTTGGTAACCATGGCATTATACTGAGTCATGTAGCCAAGGGCGAACGCCGCCGCTTCTGGCCATTCCAAACGGTCGGGCACGGGGATCGCCAGCCGATGGTCCAGGACGGCAAACTGCGCATACCCGCCCGTGCAAAGTCCCGCAACACGATCACCCGGTTTGAATCCGTAAACTGCTTCTCCGGCCGCCACCACCTCGCCGGCCGCCTCAAGACCGGCCACTATCGGCACGAGCGACGCCGCGCCCGCAGGGTATTTTCCTTGGAGCTGAAGGAGATCGGCCCGGTTCACCGACGCGGCCTTCACGTTGATCAACAGATCGCCAGGGCCGGGAACGGGTGTCGGCACCTTTTGCCACACCAGTTTCCCGACATCAGCTTTCGCCTCAATCACCATCGCCTGCATGAACACCTCCCTGTTCTTTTACTCTGCAAATCAAAAACTTGTAACGGTTGGCGCCCTTTTTTGAGCTTCGGGGCGATCACCCATAGATGTACGCTGGCAACCAGAGAACCAGTTGGGGAAAAAGAATAATGACCAGCAAACCTATAAGTTGCAAGATAATAAACGGAACCACACCCTTGTAAATGTGGCTGAGATTGATACCGGGCGGGGCAATGCCCTTGAGATAAAACAAGGCAAATCCGACCGGAGGCGTTAAAAACGATGTCTGCATGGTGACGGCAACCATAATAATGAACCAGATTATCTCTGGCTGGCTTACAACCCCGTAACCGTTCACAGAAATGTCCAGGGCTGAAACCACGGGGGCAACCAGCGGAAGAACAATCAGGGAGATTTCGATCCAGTCCAGGAAAAAGCCGAGCAGAAAAACGAGAAACAGTATAAAAGTGATAATTCCATAATCTCCGAACGGAAGGCTCATCAAGAGCCTTTCGACCAGCTCATCCCCACCAAGACCCCGCAGCACCAGAGCAAAACAAGTTGCGCCGACCAGTATTCCGAAGATGTAA